>NZ_JBGNUT010000022.1:0-182046 GCF_041951385.1 Actinomadura sp. NTSP31
TCACGGGCGCCTTCGGCGTCGCTTCGCGATGGACTTCGTCCACCCTTGACTTTCGAGCCTCTGCGGCCCCTGAGGCAGCGCAAACGGGCAGGCTCCGCCTGCCCCGCCCGGTCGCGCCACCCCCACCGCCCGCCCACGCCCGCGTGTTCAACAAGAAGGGTCAGTGGAACAATTAACAAACCGGTTGCACTGGCCTGAGGCGCCGGAGGTATATCTAGCCATACCTATCCCCGGAGCCACAAAACACGACCCCTTTCAAGTCGCGAATGTCGGCCACGTAGAGTATGCTTTACCTATGCAATCAGTGACGGTCGACCTGGAGACCGCGTCTACCATGCAATTGGTGGACGCGGTCTCGGTGATCGCTGCTGAACTCGCCCAGCGCGAAGCCCCGGAGTCGGCGGCGGCGTGCCTGGAACTCACCGAGAGCCTTGCCGCTGCCTGCGATATCCAGGAAAGCGCACTCGCCGGTTTCATCCGCCGCGTCGACATCAGCGGCGAACAGAAACGCTGGGGATATCCCTCCACCCGGGCATGGTTGCGGTCGCGGTTGGGGATGCGGGAGAACCGCACCACCGAACGCCTGATTCTCGCCCGCCAGCGGCACCGCCTTCCCCAGGTCGCGGAACGCCTCGCCGCCGGGGAGTTGTCGTATGGGTACGCGGCCACGGTCGCGCAGAGTGTGGCCAGGCTGGAGGACACCGACTGCGCCGAAGCCGAGACCACCCTGCTGAACTTCGTCGACCAAGGCTTCTCGGCCGCGAAAGTGGGAGTGTTCGGCCGCCGCATTCGCGATGTGATCGCCGAACGGGACGGAACTGAGGCCGTCCCCGGTGAGGATGCCAAGCGCGGGTACGCCAAGTCCTGGATCACCAGCACTGGTTCCCTGGACGGCGGCCGGTACATCAAGGGCTGGCTGAACGCCGAGGACGCCGCGATCTGGGATGGCGCGCTCGCTCCGCTGGTCAAGCCGGCCGAGCCCGAGGACACCCGCGACGTCGGCGAACGCACCGCCGCCGCCTTGTCCAGCGTGCTGTCCGGTGGGCACAAGGCCACCAAGGTCACCGTCATCTGCGACCTGGAGACACTGACCGGCGGCAACGCCCCGGCCCGCCTGACCGACGGGACACCGATCCCCGCCGCCCAAGCCCGCCGCATCGCCCTATCGGCCGGAGTCTCACCCCTCCTGCTCGGACGGGGACACACGCCGCTGTACCTCGGGTATCGGGAGCGGTTCGCCAGCGCGGCCCAACGGCAGGTGCTGGAGACCCTCTACTCCACTTGTGCGGTGCGGGAGTGCGAGATCCCGGGGACGTTGTGCGAGGTCGACCACGTCAACGGCTGGGCCCTCGGACACTCACCCACCGACATCGACCAGCTCACCCTCACCTGCGGATGGCACAACCGCTTCAAACACACCAGCCCCCAGCAGATCGGCATCGGCAAAGATCCCGATGGGCGGTACGTCTACCGGTTGCTACCACCGTCAGACAGACGACCACCCGGCGACACTGGTCCACCCGGCGGCCTGGCCTGGGCGGCTTGATCACCACCTCACAGCACCACCACACCGGGTTGATGCATGCCCGCGGCAGCGATCGCCTCGAACGGCCGACCGGTCTAGGCGCATCGCCGACGCGGGCGCTCGGCCCCTGCCCACCACAGCCACAACCTTCATGCGCTGTAACGGCGTCAGGATGGTGACGGGAGCAAGGGGCGGTCGGAGCTGCCCCGGTCTGGGAGCGGGGCGCGGAACTGTCGTCGGGCTTCACCACCTCGGCGGGCGGACCGCTGTGGTGACTACGGCCCACAAAGCGCCCTATCCAGCCGACGAACTGTTCGCCGAGCTCCGTATGCGCGGCCCGCACCAGGTCATTGGAGTCCTCGGGCGGTGTGAGGCTGAAGCGTTGCTCCGGCCAGGCCAGATACATCCGGTGCCCCTGAGCGCTGTCCTGGCGGTGGTGCGGTGGTGCGGTGGCCGCTCGCAGGCGAATTGCTGCGGGAGACCCCGCAGGTTGAGAGCGGTGAGGTGAATGACGCCCTCGTCTCCGAACACGGCGGTGGGAGGGGCGCCAGATCGGCGCGGTCATCGAGTCGCCAGAGTGCTTTGAGGATCTCCGGGTCGTTCGGTCATCCGTCGTACCGGGCTCGCCGGGCTCGATAGGTCGAGGACGCGGGCGTCGATCTCGCCTATTTATGCTCGGCCCGTTCGTGGGCGAGCGGTGGGGGCGGCGCGACCAGGCGGGGCAGGCGGAGCCTGCCCCTAAAGCGCTGCCTCAGGGGCCGCAGAGGCTCCAAAGTCAAGGGTGGACGAAGTCCATCGCGAAGCGACGCCGAAGGCGCCCTTGACTTTGGAGGGGCGGCCCCGTACGCAGCGCCGCCCCCACCGCCCGAACACCCTTACTGCCCAAGGCACGAAGACCCTGCACAGACACCGCCCCTGCAAGCACGGCCCATGCCGGTTCCACTAATGCAGTGCTGACTTGCGTTTGCGATGGTCCCAGGCTACTGTCTCATCAAACGCAGTCAGTAGCTGCCTTAGTGCCTCGGAGGGCGACATGACGGACGTGATCGACCAGATCGACCGCGCCTTGGTGATGGTGTCGGACGTCGTCGGCGGCATCACCGGTGATCTGCTCGCCGCGCCTGCGCCCTGTGCGGGCTGGGACGTTCGGACTGAGCTCAACCACCTCGTCGGCGGCATGCGGATCTTTGCCGCCGAGCTCGATGGCACGGACCCGGGCGGTCGTCACGAGGACGACTGGCTCGGCGGCGATCCGCAGGCGGCGTTCGGTACGGCAGCCGCTCTCGACCGCGCGGCCTGGCATCGTCCGGGGGTCCTCGGGAAGGACGTCCGGCTGGGATTCGGTGTGGTGCCGGGACCGATGGCGGCGCTCATCCACCTCACCGAGTTGCTCGCCCACGGTGCGGACCTGGCCGTCGCCACCGGCCGCGAGGCGCTCATCGATCAGGCCGCTTGCCGAGACCTCCTTGCGGTCATGCGGGGGATGGACTTCGGTGCGTTCCGCCGGCCCGGCATGTTCGGTCCCGAGCGTCCCGCGCCGGACGGGGCGACTCCGCATCGTGAGCTGCTGGCCTTTCTCGGCCGCGACATCTGATCGGCACCGGCATGAAGGGCATTCGTGGTGTCATGACGGCGGCCTCAGGTACGGTCCGAACGGTTGCCGGTCAATGGTGTCGTTCGGCATGATTGGCTTTTGAGATGTGGGTTTACGGCCGCGTGGCCATTTTAATAAAGGCTGTGTGTGCTTGCTAGAATCGTGATGTAGTGGGCTCATGACCAGTGTGGGTGAGTCGATCGGCCGGGCGTTCGATGAGGTCTGGAAGCGGACGCGGGGGCGTCTGGAGGGGCTCACCGACGACGAGTACCTGTGGGAACCCGCGCCGGGCGGGTGGACGCTCCGGCCGGACGCCGGGGGCCGGTGGCTGATCGACGCGGAGGGCGGCGGCGGCCCTGCTCCTGATCCGGTGCCAGTGGCGACCATTGCGTGGCGCATGGGCCATGTGGGGCTGACATTCGTCGACTACGGCACCCGTCTCTTCCACGGCCGGAACATCACGCTGGACGACGTCGAATTCTCCGGGACGGCCGCCGGCGGGATCGAGTTTCTCGAGACGGCGTTTCGCGTCCATTGGCGTGAGCCGCTCGGTGCGATCGCCGGTGAGCGCTGGTGGGGGCCGTCCGGCGCGGCCTTCTTCGGGTACTCGCATTACCCGGTGATCGACACCGCGCTACATGTGCTGGACGAATTCACCCACCACGCCGCCGAACTCGGCGTCCTGCGCGACCTGTACCCGCACTGGGGTGCCGGCGCCTGAGGTCCGCTCATTCGTCGAGTTGCCTGGTGATCTGGTCGACCCGCTGGATGCGTCCGTCGGGCGCGAGGCGTCCGAACATGTAGATCTCCGCGGCGAACGTCTTTCCCTTCCGCATTCTGGTGCGGAGCGTGTACCGGGCGGCCAGCTGGTCGCCGGAGACCATCGCCTCGTGGATCTCCAGGCCCGCATGGTGGGCGGCCGCCATCGCCGCCTTGTCGATGTTCTTGCGGACGGGTCCGGCGTGCTCGATCATCCGGCGGCGGTCGATCAGGAGGCCGTCGTTGCGGTATTCGAAGTCCGGCACGAAGTAGCGGTCGAGGATCGCGGCCGGCTCCTCGTCCGAGACGGCCATGTCGCGGGTGTAGTCGGCGAGGAAGTCGGTCAGGTCGCGTGCGGAACGGATGCTCATGCGGACGCTCCTCGTAGGAGTACGACGTACGCCTACCTTACCCCCCCGCAGGGTTATTCGGTGGTCGCCGATGCCGGCGTGACGTAGATTCGCCTCGTCGTCCGATCACGATCTTGAGGAGTGAGGCCTGTGCACGCGACCCGCTGACGGGCCGCCGCACATCACCGGACCATCGTCCGGTGCTGGTCACGGAACGGCCCGAGCACGCCGCCGTTCCCATTCGCCTGAACCAGTAGAGGTCTCCTCACCATGTTCGAATCCGATGTGCACGCCTATCTGCGCGCCGCCGCGGGCGATGGTGCCGTCCGCGTTCCGCCGTTTCTTGCCAGGCTGGACGAGCACGATGACGGCCTGTTCTTCAATTACGCCGTCCCGGACGACGGCGCCCGGCCCACCTCGCGGGACGTCGCGAACCTGGTCGCGGCGTTCGCGGATCGCCGTCGGACGCCGCGGCTGGAGTACCTGCCCGCCGCGGCCCCCGGAGTGGAGGCGGCGCTGCTGGCCGCCGGGTTCCGTCCGGAGCGGCGGCTGCCGATCCTGACCTGCGCGCAGGCAAAGCCCATGCCCGTCGTGGACGGCCCGGTCGAGATCGTCAACGCCGCGGACGACGCGCTGTTGTGGCAGGTCGCGGCAGTGCAGAGCGAGGCCTACGGCATGCCGGAGGCGACGGAGCACGACGTGGCGCGACTGCGGCAGGTGGTCGAGCGCGGCGGGCTCGTGGCGCTTGCCGTGGACGCGGCGAGCGGCGAGGGCGTCGGTGCCGGGCAGTTCGGGCCGCCGCACCGGGGTGTCAGCGAGCTCGCGGGCGTCGGCGTGCGCGCGTCCCATCGGCGGCGCGGGATCGCGGCGGCGGTGACGGCGTGGCTCACGCGCGAAGGCCGGGCCATCGGGATCGCTACGCCATTCCTGATGCCGGACAACGACGGCGCGGAACGCATTTACCAGCGCGCCGGTTATGCATGCGTGACCGAGATCCTGCACATTTCGCGCCGGGCCCCGTTCAGGCGGGTTTGCGCGCCTCGATGAGGAAGCGGGACGAGTGCGCGACGAACGACCCGTCGCGCTGGATCAGCTCGTGCATGTCCCGCAGGCGGTCGCGGTGGCGCTCGACGGTGAAGCCGGGGACGATCCAGATCACCTTGCGCAGGAAGTAGACGACCGCGCCGATGTCGAAGAACTCCATGCGCAGCCGTTCCAGGCGCAGGTCGGCCACGTCGAGGCCGGCGGCGCGGGCGTCCGCGCTCTCGATCTCCGGGTCGCGTTTGCTCCGTGCGGCGGGCTGCGGCCCGAGGAAGAACTCGGTCACCTCGAAGACGCTGGCGGGTCCGACGTGCTGCGCGAAATAGGTGCCGCCGGGCGCGAGGACGCGGGCGATCTCCGTCCACCAGACGACGGCGGGGTGGCGGCTGGTGACCAGGTCGAAGGCGCCGTCGGCGAACGGCAGCGGCGGCTCTTCCGGATGGACGACGACCGCCGCGCCGCGCGGGTGCAGCAGCCGCGTGGCCTTGGCGACGTTGGGCGGCCACGACTCCGTCGCGACCATCGTCGGCGGGAACGCGGCGGCCTCGGCCAGCACCTCGCCGCCGCCGGTCTGGACGTCCAGTGCCGCGGTGGCCCTGCCGAGCCGCTCGCTCATCAGCCGCTGGTAGCCCCATGAGGGCCGCTGCTCGGTCGCCCGGCCCTCCAGCCAGGAGAAGTCCCAGCCGTCGACGGAGGCGGAATCGGCCTCTTCGACCAGGTCATCGAAGGTGCGGTTCATGGCGCCATGCTCGCAGTCCCGTCAACCGGTTTCCCCGTGGGGTTCGCGCCGGACCCGTCCGGCCACCTCGATCAGGCCGCCGGGGCGCGGCGCCGTCATGATCTGCGAGCCCCGTCCCTGGGCGACGGTGAGCGGGCGGCCGAGCCGGGAGGTCAGCAGGAGCGCGGCGGCGCCGGTCGCCTCGTCCTCGTCGATGCCGTCGCCGCGGCCGGGGAACCCGCGGGCGCGGACCCGGCCGGACGGCTCGTCCTGCCACGCCCACGCGTAGATCCACTCGCCCGGCGGCGGGACGGGCAGCGCGTCGACCTCGTCCGCCGATCCGTACTGCCGGAGGGTGCGGCCGGGCGCCCAGTCGGCGCGCCCGGTGATCCAGGTGAGGTCGCCGTCGCGCCGGACGTCGACCACGCCCGCCGCGGTGACCAGCGCGGGGACGCCGAGCAGCCAGCCGGCGCCGACGCACGGATGTCCGGCGAACGGCAGCCGCGCGGACGGGGTGTAGATGTCGACGGCGCCCCGCCCGGCATCGTCGATGAAGATCGTCTCGCTGAAGCCCAGCTCCTTCGCGACGGCCTGGCGGCCGGCCTCGCCGGGGACGGCGGCGCCGTCGCGGACGACGCCGAGCCGGTTGCCGTGCGCCCCGCCGGCGTCGCAGAAGACGCGCAACACCTCATAGTCGATCATCGGGACAGTCAACCACGCTGCGAAGACAACCACTGGTTGTCGAGTCGGCCGCAAGGATGTTGGACGCCGCGCCCCGGCGGGCGGTGTCATGTCCGCCGTGAACCGCGACATGCAAGTGCTTCTGGTGATGGACGTGCAGCGTGCCGTGGCGGCGCAGCTCGGAGACCGTGCGGACGGGTACCTGTCCCGGCTGGCGGGGACGGTCGGGGCGGCCCGGGCGGCGGGCGTGCCGGTGATCCACGTCCGCGTCCGGCACCGTGATGGCCACCCCGAGATCGGGCCGCTGAACAGGCCGTTCCAGGGCCTGCTCGGCACGGACACGATCACCGAGTCGAACCCGGAGAGCGAGATCCACCCGGCCGTCGCGCCGCTGCCCGGCGAACCCGTCCTCGACAAGCGGTTCTTCAGCGCGTTCGCCGGCACGGACCTGGACGCGCTGCTCACGGCGCGCGGCGCCGGCACGCTCGTGCTGACCGGCCTGGCGACCGGCGGCGTCGTCATCAGCACCCTGCGGGACGCGACGGAGCGGCAGTATGCGCAGATCGTCCTGTCGGACGGGTGCGACGACGCCGACGAGGAGATGCACCGGTTCCTGGTGGAACGGTTCTTCCCGCGCGAGGCCGGCGTCATGACGAGCGCGGAGTGGGTCGCCGGGCTCGCGGCTCAGTGACCCAGGACCAGGAAGACGACGCCGGCGATCACGTGCGCGAGGACGGTCACCGCGAGCATGACCACGAACAGGTACTTGGCGGTCGGATGGTCGAACTGCGAGCCCTTCCGGGCGCCCTGGGCGGAGCGGTCCTGAGCCTGCTGCTCCAGTTCGTCCAGGGACGGCAGGAACGAGGGGCGGCGGAGTGCCATGCGTCCCGCCTCAGCCCATGACGGCGAACAGGACGCCGCCGACGACGTGGGCGGCCACGGTCACGACCAGCAGCCCGATGAACAGGTACTTGGCGGTGGGGTGGTCGAACTGGCCGCCGGCCCCGGCGGGGCGGGGGCCGAGTTCCGCCTGGCGGCGGGCGATGCGCTCTTCCAGGGGCTCCCTGCGGAACATGCGTCCTCCGTTGCCTCGCCAACCGTTGGTGCACAAAACATTGCTGTAGTAACCTTTATAGCCGAGGCACCCGGCGAGCGGAGGACCCGTGGCACGTGATCTGGACGACGTTCCCGACCCGCTCGCGCTGGAGAACCAGGTCTGCTTCGCGCTGGTGGTGGCGTCGCGCAGCGTGCTCGCGCTCTACCGGCCGATCCTGGAGCCGATGGGCCTGACGCACCCGCAGTACCTGGTGATGCTGGCGCTCTGGGAGCACGGGCGGCTGTCGGTCAAGGAGCTGAGCCGGCTGCTCCAGCTCGATCCGGGGACGCTGTCGCCGCTGCTCAAGCGGCTGGAGTCCGCCGACCTCGTCCGCCGCGAGCGCGACGCCCGCGACGAGCGGCTGCTCGCCGTCACCGTCACCGAGGCGGGCCGGGCCCTTCGCGAGGAGGCGGAGAAGATCCCGGCCACGATCATGGAGCGGCTCGGCATGGGCCTGGACGAGCTGGAGGACCTGCACGGCACCCTCACCCGCGTCATCGCCGCCGCCACCCGTTGACCTGCGGCTAGGGCGCCGCGGCGCCCCAGTCCCAGAGGGCCTGCAGCACCGGCCCGAGGCGCCGGCCCCGGTCGGTGAGGCGGTAGCGGGTGCGCGGCGGCACGCCCGGTTCGCGGTGCCGGTCGAGGACGCCCGCGCGGACGAGATGGGCGAGCCGGTCGGCGAGCACCTTGTCCGACAGCGCGGGCAGCGCGGTCCGCAGCCCGGTGAAGGAGCGGTCGCCGCGCAGCAGCTCGCGGATCACCAGCGTCGTCCACCGTCCGCGCAGCGCGTCGAGGGCGATCTCGACCGGGCAGGACGGGTCCGGCGCGGCGGCGTCCGCGCGGGGGTCGTCGGGCAGTCCCGGGCGACTGACCGTTTGGTGAGCCATGAACGGGCCTCCTAGCGTTGCCGCGTCTCGACGATCTTGTCTACCGGAAGGATCACGATGCGGCGGCCGGCGATGCGTCCCGAGGACGTCCCCGAGGTGTTCCAGGAGCGGTTCAACAGCGGGGACACCGCGGCGGTGGCGGAACTGTACGAGGACGGAGCGGTGTTCGTGCCCGAGCCGGGCACCGGACTGAGCGGCGGGGAGGCCCGCGCGGCGAACGAGCGATTCGTGGCGCTCGGGGTGCCGATCACGGTCGCCCCGCGGCACGTCTACGCGGCGGGCGACGTGGCGCTGCTGATCGTCGACTGGGTGATCGACGGCACGGGCCGGGACGGCGCCCCGGTGCACATCGAGGGCACCGCGACGGACGTGGCGAGGCGCGGGGCGGACGGGTGCTGGCGGTACGCCGTCGACAACCCGTTCGGGGTCGCCCGGCTGGGATGATTCGGGCATGCGGTTCGGGATCCTGGGCGAGACCCGGGCGTGGCGGGACGGCGGGGACGACGTGCCGCTCGGCGGTCCCGCCCGGCGGGCGCTGCTGGCGCTGCTGCTCGTCCGGCCCGGCGAAGCGGTCCCGGCGGACCGGCTGGCGGAGGGCGGGACGGCGGGGCACGCGCTGCACTCCCAGGTGTCGCGGCTGAGAGCGGCGCTCGGCCGGGAGACGTCGATCGAGCGGGTCGGCGACGGTTACCGGATCGCGGTGCGTCCGGACGACGTCGATGCGGGACGGTTCGAGCGGCTCGCGGACGCGGGCCGGGAAGCGCTGCGCGACGGTGACGCGGAGCGGGCGTCCGCGCTGCTGCGCGAGGCGCTGGAGCTGTGGCGCGGCCCGGCGCTGGCCGATGTGCCGCAGGCGGAGACCGAGGCGGTGAGGCTGGAGGAGCGGCGGCTCGCCGCGCTCGAAGACCGGATCGAGGCCGACCTGCGCCGGGGCCGGCATCGCGACGTGGTGCCTGAGCTGCGGGAACTGGTCGGCCGGCATCCGCTGCGCGAGCGTCTCGCCGTCCTGCTGATGCGGGCGCTGCGGGACGGCGGCGGACGGGCCGAGGCGCTCGTGGTGTTCGAGGAGACGCGGCGGCGCCTCGCCGACGAGCTCGGCGCGGATCCGTCCGCCGACCTCGCCGACCTGCACCGGGACCTGCTGCGCGGCGACCCGGCTCCGGCCCCGGCAAGGCCGCCGGCACCGCTGACGGCCCTCATCGGACGCGACGGCGACGTGGACGGCCTCGCGGATCTGCTCGGCTCGGCGCGGCTGGTGACCTTGACCGGGCCCGGCGGGGTCGGGAAGACGCGGCTGTCCATCGAGGTGGCGGGCCGGGTGGGCGGCCGTGGCGGGGAAGGGGACGCGTGCTTCGCCGAGCTGGCGCCGCTGCGGGACGGCGCGGTGCTGCCCCGCGCGCTGCTCGGCGCGCTCGGCCTGCGCGAAGCGGCCCCGCACGCCCCGCACGCCGCGGACGCCGCGCAAGGGCCGGAGGACCGGCTGGTCACGGCGCTCGCCGACCGGTCGCTGCTGCTCGTCTTGGACAACTGCGAGCACGTCGTCGAGGCGGTCGCCGCGCTCGCCGGGCGGCTGCTCGCGGCGTGCCCGGGGCTGCGCGTCCTCGCGACGAGCCGCGAACCCCTCGGCATCACCGGCGAGAACCTGTGGCCCGTCCGCCCGCTGGACGGCGACGCGGCCGTGCGATTGTTCACCGCGCGCGCGTCGGCCGTCCGGCGCGGATTCACGGCGGACCCCCGGGTCGTCCGGCGGATCTGCGCGGCGCTCGACGATCTGCCGCTGGCGATCGAGCTGGCGGCGGCGCGGCTGCGCACGATGGACGTCGGCGACCTCGCCGGACGGCTGGACGACCGGCTCGGCGTTCCGTCGCGCGGCAGCCGCACGGCGGACGAGCGGCACCGGACGCTGCGCGCGGTCGTCGCGTGGAGCTGGGACCTGCTGACCGAGGACGAGCGGCGCGCCGCGGAGCGGTTCACGGTGTTCGCGGGCGGCGCGACACCGGACGCGGCACGCCGGATCTGCGGCGACGCGGGCGACGCGCTGGAGTCGCTGGTGGACAAGTCGCTGCTGGAGCTGGCGGACGGCCGGTACCGGATGCTGGAGACGATCCGCGCGTACGGCGCCGAACGCGGCGAACCCCTCGATGACGCCCGGAACGCGCATGCGCGGCATTTCCTGGAGCTGGCGCAGGCCGCCGATCCGCATCTGCGGAGTGGAGACCAGCTCGAATGGCTGCGCGTCCTCGGGGCCGAGCACGACAACCTGCTGGCCGCGCTGAGCTGGGCGGCCGAGGCGCGGGACGTGCCGACCGGGCTGCGGCTGGCGGCGTCGCTGTCGAGCTACCTGTGGATCCGCGGCGGGTCCGTCGCCGCGCAGGCCGTCCGGCTCGTGGAGGTGATGGGCCCGGTCCCGCCCGGTCTCGGCGAGGAGTACGCGACGTGCGTGCTGCACGCGGCGCCGGACGCGGCCGGGCGGGACGTGTGGCGGCGGCACCGCGCGGCGGCGGAGGCGGCGCTCGAAGAGGCGTGGGCGGACGGGAATACGGGCCGGTATCCGGCCGTCCCGTTCCTGTGGATGATGCGGAGGGCGGACGAGCCGGACGCGCGGTCCGCGTTCGCGCTGGTCCTCGCCCGGCGCGACGGGGCGGACCCGTGGGCGCGCGCCGCCGCGCACTTCATCGCCGGATTCGGCCCCCTCGCCGCGGGCGACGCCGGGGAGGCCGGGCGGGAGTTCGAGGCGGCGGCCGGCGGGTTCCGCGCGCTCGGCGACCGCTGGGGCACCGCGCTGGCGCTGGACGCGCTGGCCGGGCTCGCGGCCCGGCGCGGCGACCGCGCGGCGGCGGTCGCGCTCACCGGCGAGGCGCTCGTCCTCACCGGGGAGCTCGGCGCCCTGGACGACACCGCCGACCTGCTCGTGAACCGGGGCGATCACCGGATCGAGGCCGACCGGGCGGGGGCCCGCGCCGACTACGAGCGCGCGGCGGCCGTGGCGCGCCGCGCGGGCAGCACCACCTATCTCGCGGCGGCGCTGCGCGGCCTCGGCGACATCGCGCTCCTCGACGGCGACGTCCACGCGGCCGAACGGCTCTACACCGACGCGCTCGCCCGGTTCGACCCGCACTGGATCAAGAGCGTCGGCGGCCGGGCGACCGCATTGATCGGGCTCGGCCGCGTGGCCGCCGCGCGCGGCGACCACGGCACGGCCCGGGCGCGGTACCGGGAGGCCGCCGGTGCGGCGGCGTCGACCGGCGCGTTCTTCGAGGGCGCCCGCGCGGTCGAGGCCCTCGCGCTGCTGGAGGCCGCCGAGGGCGCGCCGGAGCGGGCCGCGCGGCTGCTCGGCGCGGCGGCGGCGCTGTGCGGCGTCCCGTCCGGGACAGCCCCGGAGGCGACGGCCGCGCACCCGGACGCGTACGCGGAGGGAGCCGCGCTGAGCAGGGAGGACGCGCTGCGCGCCGCCGGCCTCGACGCGTCGGTCATCGGGGCGGTGAGCGCGCGGTGAGCCTCCGGTGAGCGCCTCCCGGCAGGCTCACCGGCATGAAGAACGTACTGATCTCCGGCGCGTCCATCGCCGGCCCCGCGCTCGCCCACTGGCTCGCCCGCTACGGCTTCACCACCACGATCGTGGAGAACTCGCCCGGCTTCCGCGACGGCGGCTACGCCGTCGACTTCCGCGGCGACGCCCACCTGGCCGTCCTGCGCCGGATGGGGATCCTCGACGACGTCGAGGCCGCCCGGACCGGCATGGGCGCGATGGCCTACGTCAACAAGGACGGCAAGCCGCAGGCGTCCATGCCGGCGGACCTGTTCGCCGGCGACATCGAGGTCCTCCGCGGCGACCTCGCGCGGATCCTCCACGACGCCACCCGCGGCACCACCGAGTACCTCTACGGCGACTCGATCGCCTCCCTCGACGAGGACGCCGGCGGGGTGACGGTGACCTTCGAACGGTCCGCGCCGCGCCGGTTCGACCTGGTCATCGGCGCGGACGGGCTGCACTCCAACGTCCGCCGCCTCGCGTTCGGGCCGGCGGAGCGGTTCGTCCGGAACCTCGGCCTGCACTGCGCGATCTTCACCGTGCCCAACCACCTCGGGCTCCGGTACACCGGGCACGTCTACCGGACCGCCGGGCAGCTCGCGTCGGTCTACAGCGCCCGCCACAACGCCGAGGCCAGGGCCGCCTTCTACTTCGGCTCGCCGGAGCAGGACGTGCACCGCCACGACGTGGCGCGGCAGCAGCAGGTCCTCACCGAGCGGTTCGCCGGCACCGGCTGGGAATGCGACCGGCTGCTCGCCGAGATGCGCGACGCCCCCGACTTCTACTTCGACTCGGTGGGACAGGTCCGCATGGACTCCTGGTCGCGCGGCCGCGTCGCGCTGCTCGGCGACGCCGCGTACTGCCCGTCGTCCCTGTCCGGAATGGGCACCGGTCTCGCCATCGTGGGCGCCTACGTGCTGGCGGGCGAACTGGCCGCCGCACGCGGCGACCACCGCGCCGCCTACGCGCGCTACCAGGACGTCATGCGCGAGTACGTGGCGGGCTGCCAGAAGATGGGCGACGGCGTCGCCAAGCTGATGATGCCGGAGAGCCGTTTCGTGGTCGCGCTCCTGAACCGCTACTACAAGCTCCTGCCGTACCTGCCCGGCAAGAACATGGCCGCCAAGATCGCCCGCAGGACCGCCGAAGGGATCGTGCTGCCCGACTACGCGCCGGCGCCTACGCGGCCGACGTCGTGAACCGCTCGATGGTGACCTTCAGCTTCGGCGCGCCGTCCTGCGCGGGCTCCGCCCCGGCCGCGGCCACCTTGTCCACGACGCCCATGCCGGACGTGACGTGCCCGAACACCGTGTAGCTCTTGGGCAGGGACGTGGCGTCCCCGTACAGGATGAAGAACTGGCTGCCGTTGGTGCCGGGGCCGGCGTTGGCCATCGCCACGGTCCCGCGCGTGTACGTGGCCTCGCTGAGATTCTCGTCGGGGAAGCGGTAGCCCGGACCGCCCGTCCCGGTCCCGGACGGGTCGCCGCACTGGAGGACCTTGAGAGACGCGTCGGTGGTGAGCCGATGGCAGTGCGTCCCGTCGAAGTACTTCTTCCCCGCCAGGTACATCACCGAGTTCACGGTGCAGGGCGCCTTCGCGGCGTCCAGGTCGATGTCGAGCGTGCCGAGGTCGGTCTTCATGGCGGCGCGGACGGTGCCCGACGCCTGCGCGACCGCCGGCGGCGTGCCGACGTCCTTGACCCGACCGCCGGGGGACGGCGCCAGGTAGGTGCAGCGGGCCCCGCCGGTGCCCGTCGCGCCGGTGCGGGCGGGTGTGGCGACGGCGCCGGTCACCTGCCGTGCCGACGGCTTACCGCCGTCGTCGTCCGTCAGCAGGAGGGCCGCGGTCGTCGTCGCGGCCGCCAGGAGCACCACGCCGGCGACCGCTCCCACGATGAGCAGCGCCTTGTTGCCCTTCGGGGGAGCCGCCGGGACGGTCCGATAGGGCGGCGGGACCGGCCCGGGCATCGTCGCCGGCGGCGGGAGAGGAGCGGACGGCGGAGGCGTCGCGGCGGTCAGCGTCGCCGCCGCCGACGTGCCCTCCGCCAGGAGGTTCCCGTCCGGCCCGGTGCCGAGCAGCCGCGTCAGCACCTGCAGCGCCGTCGGACGCCGCGCCGGGTCCTTCTCCAGGCTCGCCGCGACGAGCGCGCTCAGCTCCCCCGCCAGCGCGCCCAGCGCCGGCGGTGCGTACAGCACCCGATGCATGATCGCCGGGACGGTGTCGACGCCGAACGGCGGCGTCCCGTTCGCGGCGTAGGCCATGGTGCAGCCCCACGCGAACATGTCCAGCGGCGCCCCGCCCGCCGCGCCCGACACCTGCTCCGGCGCCATGTACGCGGGCGTGCCGACCGCGCCCGTCAGCGTCGCGGACGTCGCCTCCAGCGGCCGCGCGACACCGAAGTCGATGACCTTCGGGCCGTCCGGGCCGAGCAGCACGTTCGCGGGCTTGAAGTCGCGGTGCACGACACCCGCCTCGTGGATCGCGGCCAGCGCGGTCGCCGTGCCGATGGCGAGGCGCCGCAGCTCCGGCTCCGGCATCGGCCCGCGCCCGGCGACCAGTTCCCGCAGGGACGGGCCGTCGATGTACTCGCTGACGATGTAGGCCGCGTCGCCGTCCGTTCCGGCCGCGAGCACCCGCGCCGTGCAGAACGGCGCGACCCGCCGTGCCGCCGCCAGCTCCCGGTCGAAGAGCGTCCGGGCCCGCTGGTCCCCGTCGATCTCGGCGCGCAGCACCTTCACGGCGACGCGCTCCCCATCGTCCGACTCGCCCAGATAGACCGTTCCCTGAGCGCCCTCGCCGACCCGTCCCGTCAACCGGTACCCGCCGACCTCGCGCGGGTCGTTCGGACGCAGCGGCCGTGGCCCCGCCATGCGCGGACCTCCAAACGAGGGGGAGGCCGCAACCCTACCGATCTCCGGGCGATCTTCTTCGCGCCGGCGGTCACATCCGTGCCGGGAGATCCGTCAATGCGGTGTACGAGCCGTTCGGGTGAGGAGAACCGCGATGAGCAAGCTGGACATGTCGAGCATGTACGCCTTCCACGACGCGCTGCGCCGCGAGCTGCGGCACATCGCCGAGGTCACCGAGCGCCCCGACGACGACCCCCGGCAGGTGCTGGCCACCGCCGTCGGCTGGGAGCTGTTCAAGAAGGCGCTGCACGTCCACCACGTCGCCGAGGACGAGGCGCTGTGGCCGCAGATGCGCGCGGCCCTCGCCGGCCGTCCGGACGACCTGGCGCTGCTGGACGCGATGGAGGCCGAGCACGCGGCGGTCGACCCCGCCATCGACGCGCTCGACGCGGCGCTCGCCGACCGCGAGTCCGGCCCGGCGCGCCTCGGCGAGCTCAGCGACGCGCTGGCCGCCGTGCTGACCGGGCACCTCAAGCACGAGGAGGACGCGGCGCTCCCGCTGATCGACGCGACCCTGACCGAGGCGCAGTGGCAGCAGTTCGGGCAGGCCAGCGGGCAGCGTTTCGGGTCGGACATACCGCGGGTCATCCCGTGGATGCTGGACGGCGCGTCCGAGCGGGCGACGGCGGCGATGCTGGCGCCGCTGCCCGAGCCGGTCCGCGCGGCGTACGCGAACGAGTGGGTCCCGGCGTACAAGGCCCTCGACCTGTGGGCCGCCCGCACCGGCGCCTGACCGTTCGGGCGGGCGGGTCGGCGGGCAGGGTCAGCCGGTGGTGCGGCGGGCGTGCTCGTCCAGTTCGAGGTCGATGAACGCGCCGATCATCGCCCGCCACACCGCCTCGGCGACCTCGGGGGACAGGCCGGCGGACGCGGCGCGGTCGCGGGCCTGCGCGACGACCTGCTCGACCCGGCCGGGCGCGCGGACGGCGCCCGCGTCGGCCTTGAACGCGGCGGCGGCCCGCACGAGCCGCTGGCGGTCGGCCAGCAGCCGGACGAGGTCGGCGTCGATGGCGTCGATGCCCGCGCGGACCTCGGAAAGCGAATCCATACCGGGATCCTGGCAGCAAAGCCCGTTATGCGTCACTTCGACGACGCGGCGATGAGGTCCCGGTACCAGCCGTAGGACTTCTTCGGCGTCCGCTTCTGCGTCTCGTAGTCGACGTGGACGAGCCCGAACCGCGGGTGGTACCCCTCGGCCCATTCGAAGTTGTCCAGGAGGGACCAGGTGTAGTAGCCGCGGATGTCGACGCCGTCGTCGATGGCGGTCCGCATCGCCTTGATGTGCGCGTCGAGGAACGCGATGCGGGCCGTGTCGTCCACCGTGCCGTCGGCGGCGACCTCGTCGGGGAACGAGCAGCCGTTCTCGGTGACGTAGAGCGGCGGCAGCCGGGTCGCGTACCGCTCGTCCAGGTCGCGGAGCAGGGACAGGAACGCCTCGGGGACGATCGGCCAGCCCATCCCGGTGACCGGGTACTCGGTGATGTCCACCATGTTGAAGGGGAGCGGGCCGCCGTCGGACGGCGCCCTGAGCCGGGTCGGGTTGTAGTAGTTCACGCCCAGGAAGTCGATCGGCGAGGCGATGACGGACATGTCCAGGTCGTGGATGTGCGGGGCGAGGTCGGGGCCGCCGAGCGCCGCGAGGTCGGGGTAGGCGCCCGTCAGGACCGGGTCGGTGAACATCCGGTTCATGAAGGTGTCGAAGGCGAGCGCGGCGCCCCGGTCGGCCTCGGACGCCGGGTCGGCGGGCCAGGCCGGCGAGTAGTGGTTCGCCAGGCCGACCCGGCGGGCGCCGCGGCTGCGCAGCGCGGTGACGGCGAGGCCGTGGCCGAGGAGCTGGTGGTGCGCGGTCGGCAGCGCGTCCAGCATCAGGGTCCGGCCGGGCGCGTAGACGCCGAACGCGTACCCGTAGGCGGTGACGACGACCGGCTCGTTCAGCGTGATCCACGTGCCGACGCGGTCGGCGAGGCGGTCGGCGGCGCGGTAGGCGAACTCGGCGAACCGGTAGGCGGTGTCGCGGTTCATCCAGCCGCCGGCGTCCTCCAGCGGCTGCGGCAGGTCCCAGTGGTAGAGGGTGACGGCGGGGTCGATGCCGGCGGCGAGCAGCGCGTCGACGAGCCGGTCGTAGAAGTCGAGGCCCGCGGGGTTGGCGGCGCCGCTCCCGGACGGCTGGACGCGCGGCCACGCGATCGAGAACCGGTAGGAGCCGACGCCGAGGTCCCGCATCAGCCCGACGTCCTCGGGCCACCGGTGATAGTGGTCACAGGCGACGTCGCCGGTGTGCCCGTCCCGCACCTTTCCCGGGGTGTGGGCGAAGACGTCCCAGGTCGACGGCCCGCGGCCGTCCTCGTGCACGGCGCCTTCCACCTGGTAGGCGGCGGTCGCGACGCCCCACCGGAAGCCCTCCGGAAGCCCCATCCGTACCTTCCCCCTGAACGCGAATAGTGTTCGGACTTTACGGGGCGAGGTGGTCGGCGCGGAAGAGTCCCGTGACCGCCGGGTGGCGATCGCGGCCCGCGCCATGACCGAGCATGGCGGGTTCGGGTGACAATGGTGGCGTGACCGAGATCCGCACCCCGCTCCGCCGACGTCCCGCCCAGCGCCGCAGCGCCGAACGCGTCCAGCGGATGCTCGACGCGTGCGCGGACATCCTCGACGAGGACGGCTACGACGGCCTCACCACCACGCGGATCGCGCAGCGCGCCGAGGTCGCCATCGGCTCGGTGTACCAGTTCTTCCCCGACAAGCGGGCCGTGGCGCAGGCGCTCGCGCTGCGCAACCTCGAGGTGTTCGGGCAGCGGGTCTCCGCCCGGCTCGCCGAGGGCGTCTTCGCCGACTGGTCCGACACGGTCGGCGCGATCATCGAGATCTTCGTGGAGATGCACCGCACCGTGCCCGGCTTCCGGGTGCTGCGCTTCGGCGACGTCGCCGACGTGAACCTGCTCGACTCCGACGCCGACAACAACGCGGTCGTCGCCGACCGGCTGCGCGAGATGATCGTCGACACGTTCGGCGTGCAGGACACCCCCGGCCTCGCCACCGCCCTGGCCATCGCGGTGGAGGCCGGCGACGCGGTGCTGAAGATGGCGTTCCGCCGCGACCCCGCCGGCGACCCGGTGATCGTCGCCGAGGCGGAGCGGTTGATCCACGGCTACCTCGCCGGGCACATCGAAGAGGCCTGACCGCGCCCCCGCGTGGTCCGGCCCGCCCCGCCCCCGATCCGCCGCGTGGCCGCCTTCGGCAATTTGCCGGGAAAACACCCACGAGCCGTCGTATATGGCAGACTCGCGCGAAAACACGACGGAACAAGGGTGAGTTCGCTGGACGAAGAGCGGCTTCAGGCGCAGAACCGGCTGCTGATCCGGCAGCGGGTGCGCCTGATGGTGAACCAGTACGAGGTGCACGCCGAGAACCCCGACGGCGGTGAGGGAGAGCTGCTGGCGTTCGCGCAGCAGAAGCGGCTGGCGTTCAAGGAGCAGGTGACGCTCTACGCCGACGACTCCAAGACCCGCCCCATCCTCGGCTTCAAGGCGCGCAAGCGCATCGACCTGGCGTCGGCCTACGACATCACCGATGCGAACGGGCAGTCCATCGGGCTGTTCCGCAAGGACTTCAAGAAGTCGCTGATCGCCTCGACCTGGCACCTGGAGCAGCCCGGGCTCGGCGTGACGACGGGCAGCGAGCGCAACAAGTTCGTCGCGGTGCTGCGCCGCGTGTGGGGCTTCATCCCGTACGCGGAGAACCTGCCGTTCGCATGGCCGTACCACTTCGACTTCTACGCGGGCGACCAGGTCGTCTTCTCGGTGGAGAAGAAGTTCGGCCTCCGCGACCGCTACGTCGTCGACATCAAGGACCCCCGCCTGGACCGCCGCCTCATCGTCGCCCAGGCCGTCGGCCTCGACGCCCTCCAGTCCCGCTGACGGCTGACAGCGGGTTCGGGCCGGCGAACGCCGCCGCCCCGGCCTGCATCGCGCGGGCGGACCATCCGCTGGTCCTCGGCGAGCATCACGCGGATCACGAGCGGGACTCCACCGGCGCCCGTCCCGCGGCGACGGGCGCGAGCGGCACGCGCAGCGCGAGCCGGAAGCCGCCGCCGTCGCGGGGCCCGGCCGACACCGTCCCGCCCGCGGCCGCGACCCGCTCCGCGAGGCCCTCCAGCCCGTGCCCCGGCGCGTGCCCCGCGGCGGCCTCGCCGCACCCGTCGTCGACGATCTCCAGGGCGGCCTCGCCGCCCGCCCGGCCGACCGTGATCGTGACGCGGCGCGCGCGGGCGTGCCGGACGATGTTGGTGACGCCCTCCCGGACCGCCCAGCCGAACAGCGCGTCGACCGGGTCGGGCAGCGGCGCCCCGGACGTCCGCACGACCGCCTCGGTCTCGGCGGCCGCCAGCACCGCGCGGGCGCCGTCCAGCTCCTCGGCGAGGTTCCGCCTCCGGTACCCGGAGATCGCGGCGCGGACGTCGGCGAGCGACTGGCGCGCCACCGACTCGATGTCGCTCACCTCCGCCATGGCGCGGTCCGCGTCCCGCTCGCCGAGCCGCCGCGCCAGCTCGCTCTTCAGCACGATCAGCGACAGGCTTTGCCCGAGCAGGTCGTGCAGGTCGCGGGCGATGCGCAGCCGCTCGTCGGCGACCGCGAGCCGGGCGACCTCGCTGCGCGCCTCGCGCAGCTGCTGGACGAGCGTCCGGGCGTGCCGGAAGGCGACCATGAACAGCCCGAGCGAGAGCGTGGTGAGCGCGATGGGCCACAGCGCGCCCGGCGCCCCGACCAGCGGGCACTGCACCGCGATGAGCGCCACGGTGCCGCCGACGCCCCACAGCACCCGGTTCATCGGCAGCGTCATGGCGAAGACCATCGACAGGTAGATCGAGGTGCCCAGCCATGCCGGGCCGAACGCGAACGGCAGCGCGGCGGCGAGCACCGCGAACGCGGCGAGCAGGACGTACGTGCGGGTCCTGACCGGGTCGATCCAGCTCGTCATGCTGAGCGGCGTCGCCAGGAACAGGCCGATGAAGGCGAGCAACCCCGCGATGGCCAGTGCCATGCGGGCGCCGGAGTAGCCGGCGACCTCGACGGCGACGGGGACGAGGTAGACCAGCCCGGTTGAGGACCAGAACGCGCGCCGCCGCCGGGCCCTCCCGGTGTCGGCGTCGTCGAAGCCTCCGCTGTCGAGGAACCTCGTGGTCATGACGCTCGAATCGTATGCCGGTGGGCGGCCATGCCGTCAATGCTACGAACGCGCAGGCCGGGGGGTCAGTGAGCCTTGTCCTGGTCCGGGGATGACTTTTGTCGTGGCCGGGTTGCCTCCGGGTGGGGTCTGGTCTCCCCGCGCTTTACATGTTACGAAGGTATGTAAAGCGGTGGGCGGAGCACACCGCGTCGCGGTGCTGCGGCGCAACCCCGAGGAGGATCCCCCGTGAGTTCCTACGACCTCTACTCCACGCCCGTGCCCACGGACACGTGGAACGTCCCCATGGCGGGGGACGCCCGGTTCACCTGGGAGTACGACGAGGGTCGCGACCGGCTGCTGAGCCTGTACCAGAAGGGCAAGGACAAGCAGTGGGACGCCACCAAGCGCATCGACTGGGACCTCGAGGTCGATCCGGTCAACGTCGCCGGGCTGCCGGAGAACTTCAACCCCCTCGTCGGCTCCGACATCTGGGACAAGATGTCACAGAAGGAGCGCGACGAGTTCGGCCGCCACCAGGGGTCCTGGCTGTTCAGCCAGTTCCTGCACGGCGAGCAGGGCGCGCTGAACGTGTCGGCGCGCATCGTCCAGTCCGTTCCCGACCTGGACTCCAAGTTCTACGCCGCCACGCAGACGATGGACGAGGCGCGGCACGTCGAGCTGTACGCCAAGTTCGTGCACGAGAAGATCGGGATGTACTACCCGGTCAACCAGGACCTGGCGAAGCTGCTCGCCGAGTCGCTGGAGGACAGCCGCTGGGACCTGCCCTACCTCGGCATGCAGGTGCTGATCGAGGGCCTCGCGCTCGCCGCGTTCGGGCTCTACCGGGACATGTCGACCAACCCGCTGGTCAAGCAGCTGCTCGCGTACGTCATGCAGGACGAGGCGCGGCACGTCGCGTTCGGCCGGCTGGCGCTCAAGGACTACTACGCGCAGCTCACCGACAAGGAGCGGGCCGAGCGCGAGGAGTTCGTGGTCGAGGGCTGCTACCTCATGCGCGACCGGTTCAAGGGCCGCGAGGTGTTCGAGCAGCTGGACATGCCGGTGGAAAAGTGCATGGAATACGTCGACAACTCCGACATGTACACGCTCTACCAGTCGCTGCTTTTCAGTCGCATCGTGCCGTGCGTCCGGGACGTCGGCCTTTGGGGCGACAAAGTGAAGGCCGCCTATGCCGATATGGGCGTCCTCGACAACGCCAAGGCCGACCTCGAGGCGCTGATGCGCCAGGACGAGGAGATCGCCGAGAAGGTCGACGAGGAGAAGTACGCCGCCGAGCTGGCCGCCCGCCAGGGCGAGGTCGAGGAGGCCATCGCCCTCGGCGCGGAGTGAGGTAACGGCACGGTGAAAGGCGGGGGCGTCCACGGGCGCCCCCGCCTCGCCTTTCCGTAGATCTTTGCCGTCTCCCCCTGATCGATTCCCGTATTCGGCATGCGCGCCATCCCGGCTGTACTAACGTGCCCGCTCGACGGTGCGCCGGAAATCGCACGCCGCAGGCGCACGCAGACCGCGCAGAGTCGTTCCGAGAACCTCGGGGGAAAAAGAATGAACCGATCCGCCAGAAATCTACTGGGCCTGTCCGTGGCGGTCCCGCTCGCCGCGGCGCTGGCCGCCGGCGCCGCGCCCGCGAACGCCGCGGACGGCCCGGTGGCCGACCTCGTCTACGGGACGGCCGGGCAGGTCGGCCCCGCGCTGCCGCCGGTGGCGCTGCCCGCCCCCGTCCCGGACGCCGCGGGCCGCGCCGCCGGCCTCGCGACCGGCACCGCGGACGGCGCGCTCGCGTCCGCCGCCCGCCCCGGGGCGCGCGCCGGCCTGGCTCCGGGCCTGCCCGTGTCCCGCACCGCCTCCCCGGCCCGTCCGGCCTCGTCGGCCCGCGCCGCCTGCCGGGTCGACGCGGTCAAGACCGTGGACGGCACCCGCGTCACCCGGCTGCTGCCGCGCCAGTCGATGGCGCTGACGCCCGGCCGGGACGCCGCGCCGATCTCCGCGCCGCGCAGCGGCAGCTGCCTCGGCATCACCGACCGGGCCGCCGCGCGGTCCGCCGGGTTCCCGGAGCCGGTCGGCGAGGCCGCGGAGGTGCCCGGACGCGTCGTCGGGCGCGTCGCCGCCGTCCCGAAGCGGGTGACGGGCAGCAAGGTCGGGCAGGTGACCGGGGCCGCGGGGGCGCTGCCGAACGGCCGGTCCGCCGGGTCCGGCGGCGGCCCGCTCGGCGACGCGGTGACGCTCGGGCTGCCGGGCGACGCCGCCTCGCTGCGCTCCGCCGCGCCGATCTCGATGGTGCTGCCGGACGGGGCGGGGGCGCGGCGCGGCAAGCCGGGGCCGACGAGCCTGGTCGGCGAGACGAACGGCACCGTGCACGAGATGCACGCGCAGATCGGCGACGTCGTCAACGTGCTGAAGACGCGGGAGCGGCCGTCCGACACCGGCCGCGCCGGAGCCGGCGACGGGCTGGTGGGCGAGCTGCAGGGCCCGCCGGTCTACCTGCCGAAGCTGCCCTCGGTGAACTGACCCGGGAACCGCAAAAACCACCGTCTAACGGGGCGTTCCGGAGATGCAATGTGCATCCCGGAACGCCCCGTTCTGCTGCCTAACGAACGCTTGTTATATGTCCGAGATCACACCTTCCATGGCGGGTAAATGGGATCTTGAAATGTCCTCACCCAGCGGAGTGGATCAGCTTCACAGGGCAAAAAGAGAGGTGACAAACCCCACAAACCCGGGGCCTGTGCTTGATTCACTCGGGACGCAACGTACGGTCAAGGACTTGTGCGCCGCTTTCGAGATCAAAAGTGAAGAGGCAATGCGGCCGCACTTGCCGGACGCCGAAGCCGCGATGACGCGGTCGCGCCGAGAACGAGCGCGGAGGCGGGCGCTGAAGCCCGCGGGCGGTGTGGGACTCGGGGACGTGGAGGTCGCCTGAGCGCGCCGCGAGAACGGCGGCGAGAAACGCCGGGCGTCCGGGGTCCTGTCCCCTACCGAAGGATCCTTCGTGGGAAACCCTGACGTACGACGTCGTCTTCTCGCGCGCCTTCCACGGCCGCGCCTGCGCACCGCACTGGTCGTCTCCGGCATCGCCGCCGCCGTCCTCGCGGTCGGCGCGTTCGCCATCGTCAACGGCGGTAAGGCCCCGGCCGACTCGGCCCAGGCCGCGCAGACCGTCCCGCACGCGAGCACCCCGGCGGCGGACCCGCCGCGGGCCACGCCGTCCCGGGCCAGCCGCGGGGCGCCCCGCGACCCCGACCCGGAGCACGGCAAGAAGGACCCCGCCAAGAAGGCGAAGCCGGAGGCGGCCGCCGAGCACAAGGCCGAGCCGAAGAAGAAGGCGCAGAAGAAGAAGGCGCTGGCCACCGGCAGCTGCGAGGCGTCCTTCTACGGGGAGGGGCAGATGACCGCCAGCGGCGAGCCCTTCGACCCGAGCGAGCTCACGGCCGCGCACAAGACGCTGCCGATGGGCTCCAAGGTCCGCGTGACCAACAAGAACAACGGCCGGTCGGTCGTCGTCCGCATCAACGACCGGGGCCCGTACGCGGGCGGCCGCTGCCTGGACCTGTCCACGGCGGCGATGAAGAAGGTCGGCGGCACGGGCTCGGGCGTCATCCCGGTCCGCTACGAGGTCCTGTCGAAGGGCTGATCACCACCACATGACCCGCCATGCGGGGGCACCATGCTGCCCGCAGGCCGGGGATCCCCTCTGTAGGCGGGCGCCGAGCGCGGAGGCGCCCGCCTACAGAGGGCTCAATGCGTGACGTGCGCCGGCGCCGGATAGGGCGCGGTGTCCTGCTGCGCGGTGTCGTTCGCGGAGGCCGGTGCGGGTGCCGGTGCCGCGGCGGGCGCGGCGTCCTGATCCGTTTCGGGACGGACGTCCGCCAGGCGCTCCCGGAACCAGTCGGTGAGCACGCCGTCCACCCGGACGGCGTCGGTGATCGGCGGCCGGGCCTCGGTGCCCGGCTCGGCGGCCAGCGCGTGCCCCATCCGGAACGTGGTGGCCTCCACCGAGCCGGCGCCGCGCCGCTGCAGCACGTCGCGGAACGCGGTGACCTCGCCGGCCGGGACGACCCGGTCGCGGGCCCCGCCGACCAGCAGCAGCGGCACGTCCCGCGCGGCGATGTCGCCGGCGAGCGCGCCGAGGTCGAGCCGGTCGGCGAGCGCCTGCGCCGGGTCGCTCCACGCCCGGTCGCGTCCGGCGCGCCGCTCCACCGCCCGCGCCGCCCGCGCGGGCGCGACGACGGGCGCCACCGCGGCGACCGCGCTCACCGCGACCTCACCGCGCGCGACGGCCAGCAGCGCCGCCGCGCCGCCCGCGCTGAACCCGGCGAGCGCGACGGGCCCGTCCGGCAGCCCGAGGTCGCGGCGGATCTCCGCGAGGGCCGCGGGCAGCCCCGCCGCGGCCTGCTCGACCGCGCGGCCGTAGGCCTCGATCGCCTCGTTCTCCAGGATCGCGCCAGAGCCGAGCCCGCCCGGCGAGCGCCCGGGCAGGTCGAGGTGGACGCGCCACACCGGCACGCCCGTCATGGGGATCGCCGCCGCCAGCGCCGCCGCGGTGCGCGGCGGGTCGAACCCGGGCCAGGCGATCATCAGCCGCGTCGGCCCGGACGCGGTCGCGTCGACCGCGGTGGGCGGCAGCGCCACGTACGCGGCGCCCGCAGCCGTCCCGTGCACGGGCCTGGTCGTATGGTCGCCGCTCATGTCGTGGATCAGCTCCTGCGGTGCTCGACGGGCGGTGCCGGTCGTGCCTCAGGGAGGCGGCGCCCCTCCCTCGTGACCTCTCATGCTGGCAGCGGGCGCCGGATAATGCGGCGGAATCACCGCACGTTGCCCGCGGGAGTGACGAAGACCTCACTTCCGGTAACCCGAACCGGCCCGTGCGGGAACGGCCGCGCCCGGTGCCCGGACGGGCCGCCGACGGTCATTCCGGCGGGCGCGGCGGCGCGCCGGTTGTGACCCCGGCCTCATGACCGCCGGAGGGGAACAAAACCGGCATGGCCCGCGTCATAGAGGAACGTGGGCGCTGCGGGGGCGCGCCCTCAAAGACCCTGACCGAGGAGTGCCTGTGGACAGGAAGCGCAGCACGGCCGCCGCCGGGCAGGCCTGGCAGATCTACAGCGAGACCCTCCAGCCGGACGCGCCCGGCTTCTGGGAGCGCGTCCGCGCCGTTCCCCGGATGCTGAAGTCGGTCCTGCGCGGCCAGTACAAGGGGATGTCCTTCGGGACGCTCGGGCTGCTCGCGCTCGGCCTCGTGTACATCATCTCCCCGATCGACGCCATCCCCGACATCATTCCCATCGCCGGCATCGCCGACGACACCGGGCTCGCCCTGTGGCTGGCCGCGGTCCTCGTCAAGTCCGCCGGCGACTTCGTGACCTGGGAGCGCGGCGGCCGGCCGACCGTCATCGTCGGCGAACCGATCGACTGACCCGCACGGCTTCGAAGGCGAGACCACCGTCGCGGTGGTCTCGCCTTCGTCATGCGGTCGGGCCCAGTTCCTTGGCGAAGCGCTCCGCCGCGTCCCGCATGACCGGGACGACGTCGGCGACGGCCTCGCGCGTCATGCGGGCGGACGGCCCCGACACCGACAGCGCGGTCAGCGCGGGTGCTCCCGGCAACGGCACCGCCACGCAGCGGACCCCGATCTCCTGCTCCTCGTCGTCCACCGCGTAGCCCCGCTCGCGGATCCGGCGCAGCTCGGACAGGAGCGCGTCCTGGTCGGTGAAGGTGTTCGGGGTGTGCGCGTCCATCCCCGTCCGGCCGAGGATCTCGCGCACCCGCGCGTCCGGCAGCTGCGACAGCAGCGCCTTGCCCACACCGGTGCAGTGCGGCTGCACGCGCCGTCCGACCTCGGTGAACATCCGCATCGAGTGCTTGGACGGGACCTGCGCCACGTACACGGCCTCGTCGCCCTCCAGCACGGCCATGTTCGCCGTCTCGCCCACCTCGTCCACCAGCTGCGACAGGACGGGGCGCGCCCACGTCCCGAGCAGCCGGTTCGCGCCCTCGCCGAGCCGGATGAGCCGCGGGCCCAGCGCGTACCGCTTGGACGGCTCCTGCCGCACGTACCCGTGGTTCACCAGCGTCCGCATGAGCCGGTAGATGGTCGGCATCGGCAGCCCGGACACCTCGGTCAGCTCCGACAACGCCATCTCGCCGCCCGCGTCCGCCAGATGCTCCAGCAGCTCGAACGCGCGCTCCAGCGACCGTACGGCCTCCGCCACCCGCGTCTCCTCTCCTCGCGACGCCCCCGATTCTACGGAGATCCGATTTCACCATGCGAAAGAGGGGGCCCGCTCCGGACAAAGCACGTTACTCATGGCCACGGAGTGGCAATAAGTGACTACACACGGCGACGAGACGCCGCCCCCCTGCGAGCAACAGAGAAAGTGAACCGCGAGAGGGGACCACGTGCGGACCGGTGGCAGCAGGACACGCAGCAGGGCGCGCGTCGGCGCGATCATGGCGAGCGGCGCGCTCGCCGTACCGCCGATGGTGCTCACCGGGTCCGCGGCGGAGGCGAACCCGCCGGAGGTCCGGTTGCTCACCGAGACCTCGACGTCCGCCGGGCTGTCCGGCGGACCGGGGTACGCGCTCGGCTACACCGTCCGCGTCCACGCCGAGGACGGCGTCGCGCACCACGCCGTCCTGCGCCTGCTGGCCGGCGACCCGCTGTCCTGGACGAGCCACTCCGCGGACTGCGCCCAGCTCGACTCCGGCCACGAACTGCGCTGCGACCTCGGCGACGTGGGCGCGGCGGCGGTCACGCGGACCGGCACCGTCTCCGTCCCGTCCTCCGCGGTGGGACGCCCGTCCGCGGCGCCGCCGGCCATCCTCACCTTCGCCGAGGCCGACAACGCCGCGCCCCGCTCGACCCGCGCCGTCCTCGACTTCGGTTCCGGCCCCGCGTCCGCACCGGCGGACGCCCCGCCCGCGCAGCCCGGCGCCGCCCCCAACGAGGACGCCGCGCACTGCAGCGGCGGCGCCGACGCCCCCTGCCACCACGACACCGCGCCCCCGGCGACCGGCACCACGCCCGCCCAGCAGGAACAACCCCCGGCCCAAGCCCAGCCCGCCCGTCCACCGCTGCAGCAGCAGCCCCGATCCCCGCAACAACCCGAACCCACGTCGCAGGACCAGCCCACCTCACACGGCAAGCCAGCCCCGCAAAGCCAACCGGCACAGCAAGGCCAACCCGCCCCGAACGGTCAGCCCGTGCCGCACGGTCAGCCCGTGCCGCACGGTCAGCCCGTGCCGCACGGTCAGCCCGTGCCGCACGGCAAGCCCGCACCGCACGGCAAGCCCGCACCGCACAGCAAGCCCGCACCGCACAGCAAGCCCGCACCGCACAGCAAGCCCGCACCGCACGGCAAGCCCGCGCCGCCTCGCAAGCCCGCACCGCACGGCAAGCCTGCGTCGCACGGTAAGCCCGTCCAGCACGGTCAGCCTGCCTCGCAGAGCAAGCCTGCGCCGCATGGTCAGCCTGCGCATCAGGGCAAGCCCGTGGCGCACCTCCATGGTCGGCCTTCGCACCATGGCCGGCCCGCTCATCACGCTGGGAACGCTCAGCACAGCGGGACGGCGCAGCAGGGGCGGCCCGCGCACCATGGGCGGCCACGGCAGTTGAGCAAGCCGGGTGCGGGAGGCCCCGCGCCGGTGCAGCAGGAAGTGCCGAGCCAGCAGGGCGTGCCGGAGAGCGGGGACGTTCCGTTTCACGTGGGTACGCCCTCGCTTCCGGACGACGACGGCTGGGAAGCGGGCGACGAGCCGTCGCTCTCGTCCGGCGGGAGCGGGACGCACTGCCGGGACGGGCGGGCTCACGATGAGACGTTCGGCGAGCCGTGCCATGAAGGCTTCGCCGGAACCGGAACCGGCGGTTCCGGTGAGGACGGCACGCCCCGCGGCGGGTACGCGGGGGAGGAGCAGGTGCCGAAGATGCCGATCGTCCCGACGCCCGGGCCGCACGGGGCCGTCCTGCCGCCGCTGAACCTGCCGGGCGCCGCGCCCCTGCCGAACAGCCAGGCCATGGCGGGGACCACGAGCGACGACGCCCGCGACGGCGAGAGCCGGATGACGATGGTGTCGCCGGCCGGGATGCAGGAGGGCAACGGCACCGACTGGGCCGTCGTGCTCGGCATCGCCCTGGTGGCGGAGATCGCGCTGCTGTGGGGCGCCGCCTGCGTGGGGCTGTGGCGGCGCCGGATCGCGCTCTACCGCGCCGAGACCCGGGCGGCGGAGGCGCGGGCGGCGGCCGCCGAGCGCGGCGGGGCGTACATCTGACGCGTGCGAGAGCCGGACGCGGGCCGCGCGATTCGGTGGCCGGTGTCCGCGTCCGGCGCCGAATGGTGGCTCTTGTCGTTAAGCTGATCGACTGACAGCAAAGCGGCGCTTATGGGGGATCATGCAGCAGATCTTCGCCGCCGGCCGGTAGTCCGCACACGGTCGGTAACGAACCCGGCGCCCAGGTGTGAAAGGGCCATTCCTCTTGTCACGGCGGTGACAAACCCCGCGGCGGCGAATGTGGTGCCCGGCTAATATCGCCCGCCGCCTACCATCCGGTAGCTTCACGATCATCGCCGGTCGCCGGGGGGCGCCAGACGAGTCGTCCGGCCGGCTGCACGCATCGCCGACGGCGCCCACCCCCCACCGATGGCCCCGCCCGGCCCGTCCCCTCGGGAGAATGATCAATGGCATTGGGCTCGCTGCTTCCCGAACTCCTGCCCGGCGGCTCCGGCCGCACCCCGCTGATCGAACGGGTCGCGAGGTGGGCGAGGGAGAAGCCGGACGCCCCGGCCTTCACCTTCGTCGACTATTCGCTCGACCCCGCAGGCAGGCACATCACCCTGAACTGGGCCGAGGCGGACCGGCGCGCCCGTGCGACGGCCGTCGCGCTGCGCCAGGTGACCGGGCCCGGCGAGCGGGCCGCGTTGCTGCTGCCGCAGACGCTCGAGTACATGATGACGATGCTCGGCGCGATGTACGCGCACGTCGTCGCGGTGCCGCTGTTCTCGCCCGACCTGCCCGGGCACGCCGACCGGTTGCTCGGCGCCTACACCGACAGCGAGCCGGCGGTGATCGTCACGACCCGCAACGCGCTGCCGCACGTGGAGAAGTTCCTCGCGGACTCCGACGTCCCGCAGCCGAAGGAGATCCTGTTCGCCGAGGAGGTCGACGAGGCGCTCGCCGACTCCTGGGAGGACGAGCCGATCGGGTTCGACGACCTGGCGTACCTGCAGTACACCTCGGGGTCGACGCGCCGGCCCGCCGGCGTGGAGATCACGCACGGGAACGTGACGGCGAACGCCGCGCAACTGTGGGCGGGCTGGGCGCCGGAGAAGCCGGACCCGGAGCTGGTGAGCTGGCTGCCGCTGTTCCACGACATGGGCCTGATCGCGACGATGGCGCTGCCGCTGGTGCGCGGCGACCACGCGATCTACACCGACCCGGTGTCGTTCATCATGAACCCGATGCGCTGGCTGCAGCTGATCGCCGCGCGGCCGGGCAAGAACGTGTACACGGCGGGCCCGAACTTCGCCTACGAGTACGTGGCGTCGACGGCGTCGCCGGAGAAGCTGGCGGGCCTGGACCTGTCCGGGCTGACGACCTGCCTGAACGGCGCGGAGCCGATCCGCACGTCCACGCTGTCGACGTTCGCGGACGCGCTGGCCCCGGCGGGGCTGCGGCCGGGCGCGCAGGCCCCCGGCTACGGCCTGGCGGAGGCGACGGTGTTCGTCACCGCGGCGGCCGAGGACGTCCCGCCGAAGATCATCTCGGTGGACCGGGAGCTGCTCACCCAGGGCGAGCTGCGGCTGTGCGGCGCCGACGCCGAGCGGGCGAGCACCCTGGTGTCGTGCGGGCGGCCGTCCGGGCAGATCGTCGCGATCGTCGACCCGGACGCGCGCACCGAGCAGCCCGACGGCCGCGTCGGCGAGATCTGGGTGCACGGCCCGAACACCGCCGCCGGCTACTGGCGCAACTCCGAGCGCAGCCAGGACACCTTCGGCGGCGAGCTCGCCGAGCCGGCCGGCCTGCCGGCCGGCCCGTGGACGAAGACCGGCGACTACGGCGTCGTCCACGAAGGCGAGCTGTACGTCACCGGCCGCATCAAGGACCTCATCATCGTGGACGGCCGCAACCACTACCCGCAGGACATCGAGGTCACCGCGCAGGAGGCGCACCCCGCCGTCCGGCCCGACCACGTCGCGGCGTTCGCGCTGCCCGGCGAGGAGACCGAGCGGCTCATCGTGGTCGCCGAGCGCAACCGCCGCGTCCCGCTCGGGCGCCTGGACCTGGACGAGGTCGAGGCGGCGGTGCGCGGCGCGGTCAACGTCGAGCACGAGATGAGCGTGCACGAGTTCCTGCTGATCGAGCCGGGTGGCGTGTCCCGCACGTCCAGCGGCAAGATCGCCCGTGCCGCCACCCGGCGGCGGTACCTGGACGGCGGGCTGCCCACCACGGCGGCGCGGCTCGCGTCCCGCCGGTAACCTCGGCGCGACCGGCGCCGCGCAGGCAGGACGGCGCCGGGCGGACGGGCCGCGGGGCGTCGCGCCCCACGGCCGTGACGACACAGGAGGACCATGCTCTCGGGGCTGGGGCGTCTGATCCACCGGCGGCGCTGGTTCAGCCTCGTCTTCATCCTGCTGGTGGCCGCCCTCGCGGGCGGCTGGGGCCTCGGCGTGTTCGCCAAGTTCAAGGCGGGCGGCTTCGAGGACCCGAACGCCTCCTCCACGCTCGTCGCCAAGCTCGGCGCGACCTATTTCGGCAGCACCAACCCCGACGTCCTGGTCCTCTACAAGAGCGACACCATGACGGTGGACGACCCGCGCTACGAGGCCGCCGTCATCACCACCGTCGCGCGGCTCCCCAAGGACCGCGTCGCCGAGCTCATCTCGTACTGGGCCCTCGACAACGAGAAGGACGCGGCGTCGTTCGCGTCCCGCGACAAGCACGAGACGTTCGTCGCGGTGAAGCTCAAGGGCAACGACGCGAAGAAGCCGGAGAACTACCAGGCGATCAAGGACCGGCTGCGGGCGCCGGGGCTGTCCGTCCGGTACGGCGGCGCCGTACCGCTGAACGAGGAGTTCGGCGAGCAGGTCACCGCCGACATCGTCCGCGCGGAGACCATCACCGCGCTGCCGCTGCTGATCCTGCTGGTGCTGCTGTTCGGCGCGGTCGTCGCCGCGTCCCTGCCGCTGGTCGTCGCGATCTTCTCGATGATCGGCGGGCTGGCCGTCCTGCACGTGGTCACCTATGCCGCCGACGTGACGTCCTTCGCGCTCGAGGTCGTCACGATGATGGGCGTCGGCCTCGCGATCGACTACTCGCTGTTCATCATCAGCCGGTTCCGCGAGGAACTGCAGCGCGGCATGGCGGCGCACGGCATCCCGCCAGGGAAACCCTGGAAGCAGGAACGCGGGCGGGCCGCACGCAAGGACGCGAAGAAGGCGCACCGGGAGACGATGCGCCCGATCCGGGAGGACGCGCTCGCCGCGACCCTCGCGACCGCCGGCCGCACCATCATGGTCTCCGGCGTCACCGTCTCGGCCGCGCTGGCGGGCCTGCTGCTGTTCCCGCAGATGTTCCTGCGCACGATCGGGCTCGCGGGCATCGCCACCGTCATGGTCGCGGTGTTCGGCGCGACCGTCCTGCTGCCGACGCTCCTCGCCCTCCTCGGGCCGCGCGTCGAGGGCGGGCGGATGCCGTGGCGGCGCCCCACGTCCAAGCGGGCGCAGCGCGACCCCGACAGCGGCTTCTGGTACCGGCTCGGCCACAGCGTCATGAAGCACCCGCTGCCGTACTTCGCCGCGGTGCTCGTCATCCTGGGCGTGCTGTTCGGGCCGTTCCTGCACGTCCAGTTCGGCAGCGTCGACGCGCGGGTCCTGCCGAAGGACAGCGTGACCCGCGCCGTCGTCGAGACGGTCAAGAAGGACTTCCCGAACGGGTCCGCCGAGCCCATCGACGTGGTGATCTCCGGCGACCTCATCCCGCGCAACTGGAGGCCGACCAAGACGGGCGACAACATCCCGCCCTACCTGGAGGACTTCCGCAAGAAGCTCGCCGCGGAGCCGGGCGTCACCGAGGCGAAGTTCACCGGCTACTCCGGCACGTACGGCGGCGTGCGCATCTCCGTCACGCACAAGTACGAGCCCATGGACCAGCATGCGCAGGACCTCGTCAAGTCGATCCGCGCCATGAGCCTGGTCAAGGACGGCTACCCGATGCACATCGACGTCGGGGGCAGCACCGCCGCGCAGATGGACCTGATGTCCAGCCTGATGCGCAGCCTGCCGAAGATGGCGATCGCCGTCGGGCTCGCCACGTTCATCCTGCTGTTCATGTTCTTCGGCTCGGTCGTGCTGCCGCTGAAGGCCATCGTCATGAACGTGCTGTCGATCGGCGCGTCGTTCGGCGCGATCGTCTGGGGCTTCCAGTACGGGCACCTCGCCGGCCTGCTGAACTTCACCCCGACCGGCGGCGTCGAGGCCACCAGCATGATCCTCATCCTCGCCGTCGTGTTCGGCCTGTCCATGGACTACGAGGTCTTCCTGCTCAGCCGCATCCGCGAGGAATGGGACCGCACCCACGACAACCGCGCCGCCGTCGCGCGCGGCATGCAGCACACCGGCGGCATCATCACCAGCGCCGCCCTGCTGTTCCTCGTCGTCGTCGCCGCGTTCAGCCTCGCCGGCATCACCGTCGTGAAGCTGATCGGCGTCGGCATGTTCGTCGCGGTCGTCGTGGACGCCGCGCTCGTCCGGTCGCTGCTCGTCCCCGCCACCATGCGGTTCATGGGGGCCGCGAACTGGTGGCTGCCCGGCCCGCTCGCCTTCCTGCACGCCAGGATGGACCTGCGGGAGCACGGCCCCGCCGCCGCGGGGGCCGCGACCGTGGCGGTCCCGCCGCCGCTGCCGGAAGAGCAGCCGTACCCGTACCGGGTGCACTGGGAACAGGCCACCGCCGAGCCCGACGCACCGGCTCCTTCGGCCGCCGCGCCTCCGGCCCCCGCGCCCCCGGCCCCCGCGCCTCCGGTCGTGGCGCCCACGCCGGTTCCGACGCCGTCCCACGCGCCCATGGTGGGGGCGAACGACGCCTTCAGGCCGGCGTTCCGTCCGACACCGGGCGGATCCCCCAACGGCGAGCGCCCGCAGCTGGTGTTCCGCGACGCCCCGCCCCGCCCGGCGGCACAGCAGGCCCCGTGGGCGCCGTGGGCGAACGGCCAGCCGCAGCCCCGGCCCGTCCGCCCGCCGCGGGTCAGGCGCCGGATCGTCCCGTCCCCGGACGGCAACGGCTGGACGTGGAGCTCCGACTGACTTTCAGCGCAGCAGCCCCGCGACGATCTCGCGGGCGCGGCCCACGCCGTCCTCCGCCCGGATCCGCCGGCCCACTTCGTACGCCCGGTCGGCCATCTCCTGGTCTTCGGCGACCCGCCGCAGCTTGCGGGCGAGCCTCGGTACCGTCATCGCGCGGAACGGCAGCGGCGACGGCCCCGCGCCCAGCGCCGCGACCCGCTCGCCCCAGTACGGCTGGTCGCCGAAGAACGGGCACACCAGCGTCGGCACCCCGAACCGCAGGCCCGCCGCGGTCGTCCCCGCGCCGCCGTGGTGCACGACCGCCGACATCCTCGGGAACAGCCACGAGTGCGGGACGTCCCGCACCGCGAGGACCTCGTCGTCCGACGTGTCCGGGTCGCCCTGCACCACGCCGCGGACACCGGCCAGCCGCAGCGCCGCCCGGACGATCCGCCCCGTCATCTCCGCGTCCTTCGGCACCATGCTCCCGAACCCGACATAGACCGGCGGCGGTCCGGCCTCCAGGAACGCGGCGATCTCCTTCGGCGGCTCCCACTCCGGCTCGTCCAGGAACCAGTACCCGGTCATGTGCACATTCGCCGGCCAGTCCTGCGGGCGCGGCACCACGGCCTCGCTGAAGCACGCCAGCACCGTCGTCCCGTCGCTGCGCAACCCCCGCAGCGGAAGCCGCCGCAGCCCGAGCCGCTCGTCCCGCCACGGGTTGATGAACGGCCGCGACAGCTGCCACGCGATCTGGTCGACCGCCCCGAAACTCGCCCGGTTCCCCCACCGCCCCAGCAGCCGCGCCTGCGGCGCGAACGGATGCGGGAACGCCCCCGTCGCCCGGCTCGGCTGGAAGTGGATCAGCGCCCGCGGCACGTTCAGATGCTCGCCGATGTGCTCCGGCAGGAACCCCAGCGTCGGCCCGAGGATCAGGTCGGCGCCCTTGCACGCGTCCAGGCACTCGCCCAGCAGCCGCTCGGCCATCGGCCCGAGGATGCGCCGGAACCCGCCGAGGAACTTCACCGGGTTCCGCCCGCCGGCCAGCAGCTCCTGCCCCGCGTCCGACTCCAGGATCTCCGTCGGATCGGCCGTCAGCGGCGCCGGCTCCAGCCCCGCCGCCAGCGCCATCGGCGCGTACCGCGTGCTCGCCACGAGCCGGACCTCGTCACCCCGCTCCCGCAGCGCCCGCCCCAGCGCCAGGCACGGCTGGACGTCCCCCCGCGACCCGGCGGCGAAGATCACGATTCGGCTCACGGCAGCTCCTCACCAGGCATCGCTACGCGGACGCGGGTCCGGCTCACCGGCCGGCTCCTCGTCCTCTGGCACGTACGGCGCGTACAACCACCCGTCGGGCGGCGGCGGAGGCCACCCGGGCCCGCCGACCTCCGGCCTCTCGCCCGCGTCCTCGTCGCCGGCCGCACCCCCGCGCCCGGCCACCCACTCGTCCCCAGGCTCCCCCTGCGGCAGGGCCGGCCCGGCCTCGTTTCCGCCGGACGCCGCCTCCTCGGGCTCGGCACCGGCGAGAGAGTCGTCCGCGCCTCCGGCCGCCGGGCCTGTCGCTAGCGCGAGTTCGCCACTGGCTTCTGCTGGCCACTCGTCCGAGGCGGCGCCCTGGCCGCCTCCGGCGGCCGGTACCGCCTGGTGGTCGGCGATGCCGAGGGGATCGTCCGCGTTTCCGGTCGCCGGACTCGTCCCGTCTGCTGTCGCGAGCGCGAGTTCGACCCCGCCCTCCGGCGCCCACCCGTCCGAGGCTTCGCCCTGGCCGCCTCCGGTGGACGACGCCGTTTGGTGGTCGGGTTCCTGGCGCTCGGTGCTGCCCAGGGGGACGTTGGCGCTTTCGGCCGTGGGGTCCGTCTCGTCGGTGGTCGCGAGTTCGCCGCCGGCCTCCGGCGCCCAGCCGACCTGGCCGTCGACGACCTCGGCGCCGGTCGGTTCGGCCGGTGCGCTGAGTACGTCTTGGACGCCTGCCGGCGTGGTGTTCAGTGCGTCGGCGGGCGGTGTCTCCTGCTCGGGCGTGCGGGCCTTGGCGATGGCTTCGGCCTCCCGCTCGATGGGCAGCTTGTCGCCGGGCGGGATCGGGGCCGCGAGGGGGAAGCCTTCGTGGTTGTCGGGGAGGGTGCCGAGGGGGTCGTCGCCGGAGGGCCGGGAGCGGGAGGCGGTTTCGTCGTCGAACCACCGGCTGGTCGGCGGGCGTTGCGGGGGGCCCTCGGGGGTCTGCGTCCACCAGGTGGGCTCGTCGGGGAACGGGTTCTCCTCGGCGGGGCTGGTCCAGGTGGGGATGGCGGTGTCGGCCCAGTCCTGCCAGGGGGACGTCGCGTCCGGTGGTGCGGGGCGCCAGGCGGTGGGCGTCTCGTCGTCGGGGGTGTCGCTCCACCAGTGGGGGCCGGGGGTGGGGGGTGCGGCCATGGTCTCCGTTTCCGTCCTGAGGGAGAGGGGCGCGGGGACGGGTGCGGCCTCGGCGGGCCGGACGACGGGGAGCGGGTCGCGGGGCGTGGCGGTGACGGCGGCGGTGGCGAGGGCCGGTTCCGGTTCGGTGACCAGCGGGGCCTGCTTGCCGTGCTTGGGGCCGGTCCAGCCGCGCCGGCTCGGCAGGGTGAGGCCGCTGATCACGCCGCCGACGAGGACGAGGACGGCGCCGAGGACGAGGCCGGAGGAGGTGCCCTTCCGGAAGGTCTCGAGGGCTTCGGCGCTCGCGCCCGTGTCCGGGATGTCGTGGATCAGCAGGCCGACGATGGCGATGCCGAAGGCGCCGGACGCCTCGCGGATGACGTTGATGACGCCGCTGGCGACGCCCGCGCGCTTCTCCGGGACGGCCTTGAGCACGTACATGACCAGGGGCATGCCGAGGGCGGCGCCGACGCCGACGAGCATGACGCCGGGCATGAGGTCGGCGTAGCCGTCGCCGATCTGCAGGGTGGAGAACAGCACCATGCCGACGCCCATCAGGGCGAGCCCGGCGCCGATCGCGGGCCGCGGGCCGATCTTGGCGGCGAGCAGGAACGCCACCGGGGTCAGGATCATGATCGCGATGGCGGGCGGCAGCATGACCAGGCCGGCCTCGGGCGGGGAGAAGCCGAGGAAGCGCTGCAGGAACGGCTGGGAATAGAACATCATGCCGTTGAAGCCGATGCCGTAGAGCATCTGCGACAGCAGCCCGCCGGTGAAGACGCGGTTGCGGAAGAACCGCAGGTCGATCATCGGGTCGGGGGCCCAGCTCTCCACCACGATGAAGCAGACGAGCGCGATGACGCCGAGGGCGAACGTGCTGAGCACGGACGGGTCGCCCCAGCCGTGCTTGTTGCCGTCCTCGAGGCCGTAGATGAACGCGAACAGCATCGTCGCGGAGATCAGCACGCCGGGCAGGTCGATGCGGGCGCGCCGGTTCTTGCTGCGCCCGGTGAGGACGAAGAGGCCGAGCAGGATCACCAGGATGCCGGGCACGATGTTGATGAGGAAGATCCAGCCCCAGTGGAAGTGCTCGACGATGATGCCGCCGATGGTGGGGCCGAGCGCGGTGGCGCTGGACGCGGCGCCGATGAAGACGATGTTGCCGATGGAGCGCTGCTTGTCGTTGCGCCCGACGGTGACCATCACCTGGGTGGCGGGCAGGACGAGCGCGGCGCCGCCGCCCTGGACGATGCGGGCGAGGATGAGCACTTCGGAGGTGTGCGCGAGGCCGCAGACGGCGGAGGCGGCGGTGAAGACGACCATGCCGGTGGTGAAGGTGACGCGGCAGCCGTAGAGGTCGGTGAGCCGCCCGCCGGTGATCATCAGGCAGGAGAACATCAGGATGTAGCCGGTGGCGACCCAGTCCTTGGCCGAGGACGTCATGCCGAGGTCCGCCATGATCCTGGGCAGGGCGGTGAAGACCACCGTGTTGTCCATGGTGGTCATGAACGCGCTGACGGCCACCACGGCCAGCGCCCATCGGTATCGGCCCCGGGTCACCTGTCCTGCGGCGGTCCGTCCCGTGCCTGCGGGAAATCCGCCGCTTCCCCCTAAATGCGTTCGTGGCTATTGTTACGATTGGTTGGCATCCGGTCACTCAGCCCGCTCGCAGGGCAGAGTCCCACAACTATCCCATCAGGCCACATTGGTTACTGCCGAGTCTTGTCATCACCGTGACAAGTGCCCGGGGAGAAAAGTGGTCTGGATGCGCATCGTGAGCCGGTCACCGTAGGACAAAGTGGTCCCTCCGCTTCGATGAACGATCCCGGTTTCATGGGGGGAACCCACCGCATGCAGAGCAACGATCGTTCCGGAGCCGGCGAGCCCGGCGACCCTCGGATCGCCGCGGACGCGATTCGCCGGCACCTGATCGAGCAGATCGCGCGGCGCTCCCGGATCACCGTGGCCGAGGTCGACCCCGACCGTCCGCTGGAGGAGTTCGGGCTGGCGTCCCGGGACGCGGTGGCGATCGCCGGGGATCTCGAGCAGATGCTGGGCCGGGCCCTCCCCGCGACGCTGGTGTGGGAGCACCCCACGATCAACAAGCTCTCCCGCGCGCTGGCGGGCGGTGGCGACGGTGCGGCCGAGCAGGCGGCGGCGTCGCCGGTCCGCGAGGCCCGGCAGGACGAGCCGATCGCGGTGGTCGGGATCGGCTGCCGATTCCCCGGCGGCGACCGCGACCTGACCGGGCCCGAGGACTACTGGCGGTTCCTGACCGGGCGCGGCGACGCGATCCGGGAGGTCCCGGACGGCCGCTGGGACCCGTTCGACGACGGTTCCCCCGAGGTCGCCGACCGGCTCGCGAAGACGACGCGGCTCGGCGGGTTCCTGGACGACGTCGCGCGGTTCGACGCGCAGTTCTTCGGTCTCACGCCGCGCGAGGCGGCGGTGATGGACCCGCAGCAGCGCCTCGTCCTGGAAGTGGCGTGGGAGGCGTTCGAGCACGCCGGGATCGGTCCGGCGTCGCTGCGCGGCAGCCGCACGGGCGTGTTCGTGGGCGTCTCGGCGCCGGAGTACGCGGCGTTCACCGCGTCGGACCTGGCGTCGCTGGAGCCGTTCACCGCGACGGGCGCGGCGCTCAGCATCATCGCGAACCGGCTGTCGTACCTGCTGGACCTGCGCGGCCCCAGCATGATCGTCGACACGGCGTGCTCGTCGTCGCTGGTGTCGACGCATCTGGCGGTGCAGGCGCTGCGCAGCGGCGAGGCGGACGTGGCGCTCGCGGGCGGGGTGAACCTGCTGCTGTCGCCGACGGTGACGATGACGTTCGACCTGGCCGACGCGACGGCGCGGGACGGGCACTGCAAGGCGTTCGACGCGTCCGCCGACGGCATGGTCCGCGCGGAGGGCTGCGGCGCGGTGGTGCTGAAGCGGCTGTCGGACGCGGTCCGCGACGGCGACCGCGTCCTCGCGGTGGTGAAGGGCTCGGGCGTCAACTCCGACGGGCGCTCCAACGGCCTGGTCGCGCCGAACTCGGACGCACAGCGGGCGCTGCTGCGCGACGTGTACGCGACGGCGGGCGTCGGGACCGGCGAGGTCGACTACGTCGAGGCGCACGGCACCGGGACGTTCCTGGGCGACCCGATCGAGGCGAAGGCCGTCGGCGAGGTGCTCGGGGTCGGGCGCGGCGAGGGCGAGCCGCTGCTGATCGGCTCGGCGAAGTCGAACCTCGGGCACATGGAGTCGGCGGCGGGCATAGCCGGTCTTATCAAGACCGTCCTGGCGTTGCATCACAAGGTGATCCCGCCGAGCGCGCACTACAAGGAGCCGAACCCGCACATCCCGTTCGACGAGCTGCGGCTCCAGGTCGTGGCCGAGGAGACGCCGTGGCCGGAGCGCGGCCACCCGGCGCGGGCCGGCGTGTCCGGTTTCGGGTTCGGCGGCACGAACGCGCACGTCCTGCTGGAGGAGGCTCCGGCGCAGGAGGCCGTGTCGCACGCGGCGGTCGTCCGGACGTTCCCGCTGTCGGACACCAGCGACGACCGCGTCCGCGACCACGCCGCGCTGCTGGCGGAGTGGGTCCCGAACCGCGACGACGTGAAGCTCGCCGACCTGGCGCGGACGCTGCACCGGCGCGGCGGGCGCGGCCGGTCCCGCGCGGCGGTGTCGGCCCGTGACCGCGCCGGCCTGGTCGAGGGCCTGAAGGCGCTCGCGGAGGGCCGTCCGCATCCCGGCGTCGTGACCGGCTCGGCGCTCGGCGTCCCGGGACGTCCGGTGTGGGTGTTCTCCGGGTACGGGGCGCAGCGCGCGGGCATGGCGCAGCGGCTGCTGGAGGAGGAGCCGGCGTTCGCCGAGGCGATCGACGACCTGGACGGCCTGTTCGCCGAGGAGGGCGGCCCCGACCTGTGGGCGCTGCTCGAGGAGGGCCGCAAGCCGGACGGCCCGGCCGACGCGATGCCGGTGCTGTTCGCGATCCAGCTCGGCCTGGCCCGGATGTGGAAGGCGTACGGCGTGACGCCGGGCGCGGTGATCGGGCACTCGATGGGCGAGGTCGCGGCGGCGGTCGTCGCGGGCGCGCTGACGCCGCAGGACGGCGTGCGGGTGATCGTCCGGCGGTCGAGGCTGCTGACGCAGCTGGTCGGCGGCGGCGCGATGGCGGTGCTCGGCGCGTCCGCGCAGGAGGTCGAGCGGCTGGCGGACGGACTGCCCGAGGTGTACGCGGCGGTGCACTCGTCGCCGAAGCAGACGGTCGTGACGGGCGACGCCGGCCAGGTCGCCGAGGTCGTCAAGCGCGCGGAGGCGGAGGGCCGGCTCGCCCGGATGGTGCAGGCGGAGGGCGCGGGGCACTCCCCGCAGGTCGATCCGCTGCTGCCCGACCTGCGCGAACAGCTCGCCGAGGTCGGCCTCGAACCGGGCACGCCGCTCGCCGACGGCATCAGGCTCTACACGACCGCCCTGCCCGACCCGCGCGCGTTCGACGGCGAGGACGCGCGGCTGGACGTCGAGTACTGGGCGGCGAACCTGCGCAACCCGGTCCGGCTGACGGACGCGGTGTCGGCGGCGACCGAGGACGGCTTCCGGACGTTCGTCGAGGTCAACGCGCATCCGATCCTCGCGCACGCGGTCGGGGAGACCCTCGACGGCAGCGGCGCCCTCGTCACGCACACGCTGAAGCGGGCGCCCAAGGGCCAGGAGACCGACGACACCCTGACCTTCCACGCGCAGCTCGCGACGCTCGCCGCGCACGGCCTGGCCGTTGCACAGCCTGTGGACGGACGGATCGTGGACGTCCCGCAGTCGCCGTGGCGGCACGAGCGCCACTGGGTGGACTTCTCGGCGCGCAAGCGCGGCGGCCGCGACGAGCACCCGCTGCTCGGCGCGCACGTCGAGCTGCCCGGCGAGGACCGGCACGCCTGGCGCGCCGACGTCGGCCTGGAGGCGCAGCCCTGGCTGAACGACCTGGCCGTGCACGGCCTGCACGTGCTGCCGGTCGCGGCGTTCGCGGAGATGGCGCTGGCGGCGGGCGCGACCGTGCTCGGGACCGACGCCGTCCGCGTCAACAGCCTGTGGATAGAGCGCCCGCTCGCGCTCGCCGACCACACGACCGTGACCACGACGTTCGCCGAGACCGAGCAGCGGGTGGAGATCCACGCGCTGACGCCCGCCGGCACCTGGGCGCGGCTGGCCAGCGCGGACGTCGGCGAGGACGACCGGACCCCGGCCCCGCCGGAGCACGGCGCGGCGACGGAGGTCGCGGGCGCCGAGCGCGGTTCGCGGCACTACCGGCTGCACCCCGAGGTGTTCGACCGCTGCCTGGCGGTGCTGTCCGACGAGGCGGCGGCGCTCGCGGGCGAGCGCGGCGGCGTCTGGCTCGCCGAGACGATCGGGAGCCTGCGCGTGTACGGGCCGTCGCACCGCGGCGGGCACGTCCGCGCGGCGGTGACCGACGAGGACGGCGAGCTCACCGGGTCCGTCCTGCTGCTGGACGGGGACGGCGAGGTACTGGCCGAGGCGACCGGCATCGTGCTGCGCCGCGCCGAACGCCACGACGTGCCCGTCCCGGTCGCCGGCAAGCTGGTCGAGCTGGTCTGGGACGAGGCCGACGCCCCCGAGGCGGCCGAGGGCGACGGCCTCTGGCTGGTCCTCGCCGAGGACGACGACGCGCTCGCCGGCGCCACGGCCGCCGGCCTGGAGGCGCGCGGGCGCCGCGTCGTCCGGCACGCTCTGGCGAACCGGGACGAACTCCCGAAGACGGACGACCCGGTCGACGGCGTCGTGCTCGTCCCGTCCGCCGACCTCGTGGACGAGGACCTCGTGCTCGCCATCGCGGACGTGAGCCGCACCCTCCCCGACGGCCCGCGCCTGTACATCGCGACGCACCGCGCCGTCCCCGTGCGGGCGGGCGAGGCCGGCGAGCCCGGGCACGGGTTCGCGGCGGCGCTCACCCGCGTCCTGGCGTTCGAGCGGACCGTCCAGCGGGCCACGCTCGTGGACGTCGACCGCCCCGCCGACCTGGTCGGGGAGCTGCTCGGCGGCGCCGCCGCCCGCGAGGTCGCCTGGCGCGGCGGCACGCGGTACGTCGCCCGCCTCGCGCAGGCCGCCCTGCCCGGGGCGGCGCCGTCCGAGGGGGGACGACCCCCCGCACCCCCCGGGCCGACTTCGTCGGCATCGGCTGCGAAGCCGAAGAAGATCGTCCGGCGCGGCGGCGCCTACGTCATCACCGGCGGGTACGGCGGGATCGGCCTGGTCACCGCGCGGCTGCTGGCCGAGCGCGGCGCCGGGCGCATCGTGCTGTCCGGCCGCGGCGGCCCCGGCGCCGACGCCGAGAAGGTGATCGCGAAGCTGCGCGAGAGCGGCGTGGACGTCGGCGTCGTCCTCGGCGACATCGCCGCGCCCGGCACCGCCGAGCGCCTGGTCAGGGTCGCGCGGGAGGGCGGCGTGCGGCTGTGCGGCGTCGTGCACGGCGCCGGCGCGATCGACGACCGGCTGATCGCCGACCTCGGCGCCGAGGATCTCCACAGGGTGTGGACGGCGAAGGTCGAGGGCGCCCGCCGGCTCAGCGACGCCACCTGGGACATCGACCTCGACTGGCTCGTCATGCACTCGTCCGCGGCGGCGCTGCTCGGCTCGCCCGGCCAGGCCGCCTACGCGGCCGCGAACGCGGCGATCGACGCGCTGGCCGCGTACCGGCGGGCGCACGGCCGCCCCGGGACCACGATCAACTGGGGCACCTGGTCGCGCGTCGGCGGCGCCGCCGAGTCCGCGGTGAACGTCATCGACCCGATCAGCCCGCAGGAGGGCGCCGAGGCGCTCGAAGCGCTCCTCGCCCACGGCATGGCCGCGACGGGCGTGCTCCGCTTCGACCCCGTCACGGCCGTCGAGCTGTTCCCCGAGATCGGCGACATGCCGTACTTCGCGGCGCTGACCGAGGCCGCCGCCGAGCGCGGCGCCGGCGACGCGGGCGACTGGCCCGGCGTCGACGCGCTCGCGGAGCTCGACCCGGCGGAGGCCCGCCGGCTGATCGCCGCGCAGGTCAGGTACCGGATCGCGGCGGTCCTCGGCTTCGACCCGCAGCGCCTGGACCCGGCCGTCCCGCTCACCGACCTCGGCCTGGACTCCCTCGTCGCCGTCCGGATCAAGAGCGGCGTCGAGCACGACCTCGGCCTGACCGTCCCGCCCGCCGTGCTGCTGCAGGGCGCGAGCGTGAACGTGTTCGAGGAGTGGGCGGCCGGCGAGCTCGGCCTCGCCGGCGCCGCCGCGCCGGCCGCCCCCGCCGCCGTCTCCAACGCCGAGTCCGGCTACGTGATGCCGCGCGACGCCGCCGAGCGCCTCGCCGTCCGGATCTTCGAGGACGTCCTCGGCCTGGACCGGGTCGGCGTCACCGCCGACTTCTTCGCCGACCTCGGCGGCCAGGAGCACCAGGCGGACCGGGTCGTCGCGATGGTCGCCGCCGAACTCGGCGGCGAGGTCACCCGCGGCGAGCTGTTCGAGGTGCCGACCGCCGAGAACGTCGCCGAGGTCATCCGGGCCGCCGACGAGGAGGCCGCGCGGCAGACCGTCCGGCCGCTCAAGCCGTCCGGGGACCGCCGCCCGATCTTCATCGCGCACCCCGCCGGCGGCACCACCGCCTGCTACCGGCAGCTCGTCGACCTGCTCGGCGCCGGCCAGCCGGTCTACGGCCTGGAGCGGTTCGAGGACGCGCCGTCCGTCGAGGAGCGCGCCGCCCGCTACGTCCAGCACCTGCTCGAAGCGCAGCCCGAGGGCGCGTTCCGGCTCGGCGGCTGGTCGTTCGGCGGCGTCCTCGCCTACGAGACGGCCCGCCGGCTCCAGGCGGCCGGGCGCGAGGTCGAGTTCGTCGCGCTGTTCGACGCGGGCATCCCGCTCGCCGTCGACGACGAGTCCGACACCCTCGCCCGCCGCTTCTCCGCGTTCGCCGACTACATCAACGAGACGTACGGGCTGGACGTCACGCTCACCTACGAGGAGCTGTCCGGCCTGGACGAGGAGGCGCAGTTCGCGCTGGTCATGGAGCGGGCGGCGCCGCTGGTGGACTACATCCCGCCGGCGGCCCTCACCCACCAGCTCACGTCCCACCAGGACACCCGATCCCTGGAGGCGTACCGGCCGGAGCCCTACGACGGCCGCGTCATCCTCTACTACGCCCCGGAGGAGACCCCCTGGGCGGTGCGCGACGCGCGTTACGTGCTCGACGGGACCAACGGTTTCGGCGGGCTCTGCTCCGACCTGGAGATCGTCACGATCCCCGGGGTGCACCACCTGAACCTGCTGGACCCGCCGGGCGTGGAGATCCTCGCCGCGCACCTGGAGGGCCGGCTCGCCGGCCGCGGACCCGCCGCGGACGGCACCGCAAGCGGTGAGACACGGCGGCCCGCGGACGGCTCGCAGGCGCAGGACGCGCCCGGCCGCGCCCGGACCGCGGCACGGTCAACTCTGGCCCGCTGAGGGCCGCGCCCCCCACCCCGTCGTTCCACGGAGGACATTCATGGCCCACGACCTGCTCGACGCCGTCCGGTCCGGTGCGAGCGGACCCGAGCTGCAGGACATCGACCTGCCGACCCGGTTCCGCGCCGCGTTCACCCGCAAGGACGAGGTCGGCATCTTCGACGGCCAGACCGACAAGGACGTGCGCAAGTCGCTGCACGTCGGCGAGGTCGACATGCCCGAGCTGGCGCCCGACGAGTGCGTCGTCGCGGTGATGGCGGCGGCGATCAACTTCAACACCGTCTGGTCCGCGATCTTCGAGCCGGTGCCGACGTTCGCGTTCCTGGAGAAGTTCGGCCGGCAGGGCTGGCACGGTGCCCGCCACGACCTGCCGTACCACATCCTCGGCTCCGACGGCTCCGGCGTCGTCGTCCGCACCGGCAGCGGCGTGAAGAGCTGGAAGGTCGGCGACAAGGTCGTCCTGTCCCCGTCCTACGTGGACGAGGAGGACCACGGCTCCTACGACGACGGCATGATGTCGGAGTCGCAGCTCGCCTGGGGCTTCGAGACCAATTTCGGGTCGCTCGGCGAGTACTGCATCGTCAAGGCCAACCAGCTGATCAAGAAGCCCGCGCACCTCAGCTGGGAGGAGGCGGGCTCCAACACCCTGTGCGCCGCGACCGCGTACCGGATGCTCGTCGGCACGCACGGCGCCCGCATGAAGCAGGGCGACGTCGTCCTGATCTGGGGCGCGACCGGCGGGCTCGGCTCGTTCGCGACGCAGCTGGTCAGGAACGGCGGCGGCATCCCGGTCGGCGTGGTCTCCTCCGAGGAGAAGGCGGACATCGTCCGGGCGCAGGGCTGCGAGCACGTCATCAACCGCAACGACCTGAACCTCGGCGAGCAGGGCCTGCGCAACCCCAAGGCGGGCCGGATCCTTGGCGAGGCGATCCGCGGCCTCGTCGGCGAGGACCCCGGCATCGTGTTCGAGTACCTCGGCCGCGAGACGTTCGGCGCGTCCGTCTACGTCGCCAAGCGCGGCGGCAAGATCGTCACCTGCGGCTCGTCGACCGGCTACAAGCACGAGTACGACAACCGCTTCCTGTGGATGCGGCTGAAGAGCATCATCGGCTCGCACGGCTTCAACTACCACGAGGCCGTCGAGGTGAACCGGCTGTTCTCCCTCGGCATGATCCACCCGACGCTGTCCAAGTCGTTCCCGCTGGACGAGGCGGGCGAGGCGACCCGGGCCGTCCAGACGAACCAGCACATCGGCAAGGTCGCCGTCCTGTGCGGCGCCACCGGCGAGGGCCAGGGCGTCGACGACCCGGCGCTGCGCGAGCGCATCGGCGAGGAGAAGTTCAACCTGTACCGGCGCTGATCCCGGGGCGCTCCGGCGCCCGACGACCACCCCGCATGTCGGGCCCCGGCGGTTTCGCCGGGGCCCGACACGCGCGTGCGGCTCAGGAGCCGGTCAGCTTCGAGTACACGATCAGGTTCTCGGTGTAGTGGCCCGCCTTCGGGTCGAAGGCGCCGCCGCACGTCACCAGGCGGAGCGCCGCGTGGTCGAGCGACTCGCCGAAGACCTTCTGGTGCGGGAAGGCGTCCTTGCCGACGCGCTGCGTCCGCTCCACGGTGAACGTGGCGGTCGTCCCGTCCTTGCGGCCGATCTGGATCTTGTCGCCCGGCTTCAGCTCCTTCAGCCGGTAGAAGACCGCGGCCTTCTTGTTCGCGTCGACGTGGCCGAGAACGACCGCCGGGCCGACCTCGCCCGGCGTCGGCCCCTCCTTGTACCAGCCCGCCAGGTTAGGCCTGCTCAGCGGCGGTTCCTGGATCCGCCCGCCGGGCAGCAGCCCGATCTCCCCGACCGGGGCCGAGACCCCGATCCTCGAGATCGTGATCTTGGTGGGCTCGGACGGGGACAGCGACGCGACGTTCGACGCCGCCGTGGTGCCGGCCGGCGTCGCGCTCGGCGCGGGCGACTTCGAGGGGGAGGCGTCGCCGCCGTCCCCTCCGCCGCCGCAGCCGACGAGCAGCAGTCCGGTGAGCAGCGCGCCGGCCGCCGCGAAACGGACGCGGCGACCGGCGGCCGATGCTGGGAACTCAGGCAACGTTCGACCGCTCCCGGGCCGTCCTGCGGCGCAGCGCGACGGCGCCGAGCCCGGCGGCCGCGAGCACGCCCCAGCCGACCGCGATCAGCGGCGCCCCGGAGCCCGCCGACCGGCCGTACATGCTGCCGTCACCGGTGTCGATCCGCCCGTTCGGGATCTTCGGCGTGGCCGGCTGCATGCTGTTGCCGGGCTTGGACGGGTTCTTGGACGGGTGGGTGCTGAACTTGACGGACCCGAAGCCCTTGCAGACCACCGTGACGACCGTCGGGTCGGGCAGGCTGCTCTTGAAGGTGCCGGTCGCGGTCCAGGTGCTCTTGCCGGCCTTCTGCACGGCCAGCGGGTCGCGGGTGTAGCCGTTGCCGGTGATGGTCACCGCGCTCGGGCAGGTCACCGTGAACGTCGTCTTGCGGCCGGGCGCGACGACGCGGCTGGACAACTGCACCTTGTCGAACCCGAACCTGAAGACCGGCTTCGGCGTCGTGGGCGGTGACGTGGGCGGCTCCGTCGGCGGCGTCTGGCCGGTGACGTCCACCCAGTGGGGGACCTTCTGCCCGGCCTTCAGCGTGCACTTCAGCAGCGTGCCGTCGGCGAGCTCGACCTCCTTGCCGATCTCGACCTTCTTGCAGAACTGCCCCGCCTTGGGCCCCTCCTGGGCGGGTGCGGCGAGTGCGGTCCCCGCCATCCCGAGCACCATGGACCCGGTGGCGACCGCTGCCGCGGCCAGCCGAGTTGCGCGCATTTGCCTGCTCCTCTGATCGGGGGGTCTCTCCGTGCGTCCCGGGCTGGACTCGCACCTGGCCGATGGCGGGGAGGCCGCGGAGCCGCGCGGCTGTCAGGCGGGTGCGCTCGTCTGGCGAGGCCCGGTGGGACGGATGAGAACGATGGGCCTGGAGCCTAGCGGGATCAATCCACCCACCACCGAAATGCACCGAAAAGAGTGCCTGACTGGCCATTTCCGGAAACTTGCGGAAATGGTGTAAACCTGATCCGCCCTCCGCGCGACTCCCTGCCGAGAAAGGATCTTCGGAGCCGTCGAACGAGCGGCGGCCCAGGCGCGGCCACCGCCGGGCCGAGTCACCGAGGCCGAAGTGACCTCCGTCACACCGCTTTACGCAACCCGAGCCGCCCCCTTGGTGACGCGCTGCGATTTCTAACGATACGGGCAAGAAACATCGCTTAACGTAGCTAGAGCTTCTATGCGACAAAACAGATGATCTGTGCCAGTTTGGGGCGGGTTCCCGGTAAATGATCTTGGCCATCGCGGTGGCCAGGTGACCGCCCGAGGAGAGCTCCCATGAAACGGCACCTGAGGGCGCTGGCCCGCGCCTGCGCGGCGACCGCGGTCGCCGCCGCCGGCCTGACGGCCGTCGCGGGCCCCGCCCACGCCGACGACCCGCCCACCCCCAGCCTGGACAACTACTACATGCGGCCCGCCTGGAACCAGGCGGAACTGCTGGACCGGACCAAGCAGTTGGACGCCGAACTCCCCAAGCTCGGCGTCCAGAACATCCTGAACGAAGCCCCCCGGCAGGGGAGCACCGCCAGCGGCAAGGCGTGCAACCCGCAGGCGCTCGACACCAGCACCACGCAGCGTCCCGACATCACCTACAGCTTCTGCTGGGACGGTTCGGACTCCGCCGCGTCCGGCAACTACGAGTGGACGCCGCAGGGCATCTCCACCGTCGCCGACGCCCAGGACGACAAGTACTGGGGCTCGGCCCAGCCGTTCGTCACCACCTGGTACCAGCAGCAGCACGGCACCGCCGTCGGCCAGCAGTGCAAGTACAAGAAGGACGGCGAGTGGGCCGAGCAGACGTGCGTCAAGGGCGTCCGGATCTCGATCGTCGACCCGAACACCGGCAAGTACGCCCACGTCCTGCTCGTCTACCCGTTCGTCAACGCCTCCGGCAACGCCAGCTACATGAGCCTGCGCACCACGCAGGACGAGAGCCACGGCTCCCTGCACGCGGGCGGCATCGCCTGGTACGGCAACTACCTGTACGTGGCGGACACCGCGCGCGGCGTGCGGGTGTTCGACATGCGGTACATCTTCGACCTGCAGTCCGCCGGCGATAAGGCGGACATCACCGACAAGACGAAGATCGGGCGGCAGGACGGCAAGTTCTACTCGCACGGCTACCGCTACGTCATGCCCGAGGTCGCCGCCTACACCAACACGGTGCCGCGCACGGCCACCGCGAAGTACGAGTGCCGCAACAACAGCTCGCCGAACACCTCGTACGTGTCGATCGACCGCAGCGGCACCGACCACCTGGTGACGGGCGAGTACTGCGAGCTGGCCAAGGGCGACACCAACGGCCGGGTCGCCGCCTGGCCGCTGAACGGCGACAACGGGCAGCCGGACCTGAACGCCACCTGCGTCTCCGACCTGCCGGGCCACGAGTCGATCCCGTGCTGGCACGCGGACGGCGCCTACGCGATGCCGGTCGACCACGTCCAGGGCGCGGCCCGCTACGACGGCACGTGGTACCTGAGCCAGAGCCGCGGCGAAACCGCGGCCGGCGCGCTACTCCACGCCGCGCAACCGGACGGGAAGACGGGCCTCCTCCGCTCCCTCGCACCCGGCCACTACGCGGGGATCGGCCCAGAGGACCTCTCGTACTGGCCCGGTTCCGACGCCGGCCGCAGCGGCCTGTGGACGCTGACCGAGCACTACGGCAAGCGCATGGTGTACGTGACCCCGAAACCCTGACCCTGACCGCACGGCGGGCCGCCTCCCACAGGGGGACGGCCCGCCGCTGTCATCAGCCCCTCAAAAGCACCCGCACAACCGCCCCAAGCCGCCGATCGAGCATCAAGACCGCCAACCCCGGCTCCCCGCACGGCGAGAGCCGTTCTCCCGTACTGGACGTGAACCAGCAGCCGTTCTCGTCCCTCACGGCCGTGATGCTGTCTCCGAGCCACGGAATCCGCGCGTCCCAGACCCGCAGCAGCGGCGGCGAGCCCTCGTAGCGGAACTGCACACTCCACCCGTTGAGCCGCAGCCGCCGCGCGAGCCGGTTGAGCTGGAAGCACGCGAGCCAGGCGTCCGGCGCGGCCGGTGAATCCGGGGGGACGCCCACCGGCCGCGCCTCCTCCGATGACCGGATCCGGTCGTTCATCGGAATTTCCTAATGCTGCTCTGCGCGCGCGCCGCTTCCTTAACCAGCTCGGTACGCAGTTCCTCCGGACCCACTCGCATCACCGTCGCGTCTACACCCGCGCACGGATCCACTAGCGTCGCGACATATTCACCGGGCAGCCCGTCCCAACGCCGCGAACGCCATATACGGTGCCCAGGAAATTCTTGTCGAAGACGCTCGATAGTCGAGCCGTCCGGTTTCGATTTTGTATCGTCCATGGCAGGTCCCATGCTCGGATTCGCGGACGCGGAATGTGTTATAAGACTCACAGAAGTGCGTCGCTCCCCGCCAGCAACCCCCACTGGGGAAGGCGCAACCCCCCGAAAGATCAACGAAACCCGGCCCGGGTTTCCAAAGGAGATCTCATGGGCTCGCGCAACGAACCATACGAAGCCCCGGCAATTCAGGCATTCGCCTCAGAAGTGACGGCCTGGCGAGAATTGGCCGGCCTCACCAAGACCGAGCTCGCCGAGACCCTCGGCTACACCCCGCAGTGGATCAGCCAGGTCGAAGCGGCCAAGAGCATCCCGTCCAAGGAGTTCGCGCAGAACCTCGACACCCACTTCGCCACCAACGGCGTCTTCGAGCGCCAGCAGAAGCGGATCATCGAGACCCGCCACAAGGCCATCCTCCCGCCCGGCTTCACCGAGTACCAGGAACGCGAAGCCGACGCGAGCCAGGTGAGGGTCTACCAGCTCACGATGGTCCACGGGCTACTTCAAAGCGAGAGCTACATCCGCGCGGTGGTCGGGCATAAGCAGGATCCCGAAACCGCCGAGCGGTTCCTGGCCGAGCGCCTCAAACGTCAGGAGATCCTCACTCGGGAGAACGCTCCCGACATATGGTTCACGCTCGACGAGTCGGCATTGCGACGAGCCGTCGCCGACGCGGACGTCATGCGCGAGCAACTCGCACACATCCTCGCGCTGAGCGAACGCTCCAATATCTCCATCGATGTCGTCCCGCAGGACGCGAGGTACTACCCAGGCCTCACTGGCAGCTTCACCATCCTGGGCTTCTCGAATGCGCCCGACATCGTTTACGGCGAGATGGCAGGGCAGGGAATGCTCCTGCAAGAGCCGCGTATCGTCGCGGGCTTCGCAGTAAGGTACAACTCACTGCGGGGTTATGCGCTCCGGGTGGAGGAGTCGCGGACCCTGATTAAAAGCGTCATGGAGGAGTACGGATGATCATAAGTGATCGCTCAACCGTGAAGTGGCGCAAGGCGAGCCGCAGCGCCCATGAAGGCGGTGACTGCGTCGAGGTGGCGGAGATCGCACCGGTCGTGGCAGTCCGCGATTCCAAGGACCCGAACGGCCCGAACCTAGCCTTCGACGCTCCCGCCTGGCGCGTGTTCATGCGTCGCGTGAAGAGCGAGGAGTACGGGTGACGGCGTCCGACCTCTCAACCGTGAAGTGGCGCAAGTCCAGCCGCAGCGGACACGAAGGCGGCGACTGCGTCGAGGTCGGGAGCGTCCCGCAGGTCGCGGACGAGGCATGGCGCAAGGCGAGCCGCAGCGGCCATGAGGGCGGCGAGTGCGTGGAGGTCGCGAGCGTGGCGCCGGTGGTGGCGGTGCGTGATTCCAAGGACCCGAACGGCCCGAAACTCGCGTTCGACGTCCCCGCCTGGCGCGTGTTCACGCGTCGCGTGAGAAGCGAGGAGTACGGGTGACGGCGTCCGACCTCTCAACCGTGAAGTGGCGCAAGTCCAGCCGCAGTGGACATCAGGGCGGGGAGTGCGTCGAGGTCGGGAGCGTCCGGCAGGTGGCGGACGAGGCATGGCGCAAGGCGAGCCGCAGCGGACACGATGGTGGTAACTGCGTGGAGGTTGCCGGGGTGGCGCCGCTCGTGGCAGTCCGCGATTCCAAGGACCCGACCGGCCCGAAGTTGGCCTTCGACGCCCCCGCCTGGCGAACCTTCACCGACCGCGTGAAGACCAACGCCCACGACCTGCCCTGACGACTCCCGCCAGAGAGCCCTCGTCCGCGACGGCCGGACGAGGGCTCATCGCGGACGGACGACATGCTTCCTCAGGCGGCGTCGGTGAACTCCACCTTGAGCCTGGCATCGAGTGCATGCGCAAGCCTCTCGAGAACCCCGATGGTCGGTGTGGGGCCTCCCGACTCGAGGCGGGACAAGGCGGGTTGCGTCATCCCCGCCCTCCTGGCGAGTTCCGCCTGTGTCAATCCCAGCGCGAGGCGCCGGTGCCGAACCGCGTTGCCCAGTTCGAACGCCAGACGGGCCTCCTCCCGGCCCGCGCGTACCCCATCGCTGTCGCGGCCGGCCCCTGGCGTCCAACGGTAGTGAGGGCTGTGTTCATTCACGTGTCACACCTCCCTGTTGTAGTTCCACTGCGCGTGACCGTGTTCGGCTTCGCATCGTTTACGTGCCTACATGGCTCGCTCGACCTCGGCGCTCTCGCGCTCCCTGGTCTTTGGAACACCGTGGAGCAAGACCGCCCGACGGCACGCTATATGCATCGAACGCTATTAGGCGGCGGCTACACCGACCAGGACTTCGCGAACCGTCCACCCTCCGGATGGCAAGCCCGGCACGTCAGACATGTCGGACGATCGTCGAGTCGTTCGGCGCCTTCGTTCGGCGGCGGCAGCCGGTAGTTCCCGCCCGGGGATGGCGGATGCCCGCGCCGGCTTGCGGGTTCGGGACGGATCGGGTCGCGTTCCAGCCTCCGGAAGCGCGATAGAGGCGTTTTCGCGTCCGCGATTAAGAAACGACTGGACTGCGCGAACCTTTGCGTGCCGTCGCCCATCCTGACGCCCGCGCCGGCTGGTGGGTTCGGGATGCGGCGGGTCGGATTGATCACGTCCCGGCGCGCCAACCTCGCCGGGCCGCGTCCGCATCTCACCTGGCACAGCGCGACCAAGAAGGCAGCGCACCGAGAACGGGAGCGGCGACCCATGCGGAAGATCGTGATCACCGGAGTGACGGCGGCACTGGCCCTCGGCCTGACGGCCTGCAACGGCAGCGGCAGCATCAACGCCGGCGGCTCCGCAACGGCCTCGCCCTCGTCGCCCGCCGCATCGACGCCCGCGCCGGCCTCCACCCCGAGCGCCGAGTCCACGCCGAGCGGCGCCGCGACCCCGCAAGGCTCGGGAGGGTCGGGCGCCCCGGTGGTCCGTCACACCCCGCCCGCGCAGCAGGGTGGCCAGCAGATCACCTCCAAGTGGGGCCAGCTGCGCTACCTGGCGCCGGGCAAGTTCCTCGTCGGCAACGTCGGCTTCTTCGTCGCCGACGACACCGTCGTGTACGTCGCCGGAGGCCACTGCCCCGACGGCAGCACCCCGCCCGACGACAGCAAGTGCTCCGTCGACGGGTTCGACGACTGGGCGCAGGCCGCACCGCACAACGTCAACGTCCGCTTCTCCGGCCAGGCCGCCACGGTGATCACCGAGACCCAGTGACGGCCGGCCGCCGGGCGAACTCGCTCAGGCCCAAGACCCGACCGGCATGTCCGGTAGGCGCCGGCTCGACCGTAAGGATCCGGACGAGCCGGCCGGCGAGCACGAAGACCCAGACCCGGCCCGGCAGGGATCCTGCCGGCGTCCGGTCACGGGACACCTCTCAGGTGCAGCAGACCCTCTCAGCCGATCCAGAGCAGCTCGAAGATCCGGATCACGGCAGCGTCGTCATCGACGTGAAAGGCCACTTGCCCGAGCCCCTCGCCGAACACCGCCAGCCGAAATGCCCGGTCGTCACCGGGTGGCATGACGGCGGCGTCCCACGGCGCCTCCACAAGCGTCAGTATTCGCTCTAGCAACGCGTCGAAGGCTTCCTTGGGAAGGCCATTGACCTGCAGGAGAGCACGTCCAACGAAGACGGGCCGATAGCTCACCGGCGGTGTCGGCGCTGTCGTTCGGACCAGTCCGGTACCAGGTCTTCGATCGGGACCGCACCGTCCAGGTCGCCCGTCCGTGCCGCCTCGCGGACCTGGTCGACGCTTTCGGCGAAGGCCGGATCCGCCATCGCGGCCGCGGCCAGCCGCCACCGCCGCAACAGATCGTGGAGCCTGCGGTACCCGTCCACCCGGCGCGCCGCCTCCTCGGCTGCGGCGTAGTACTCCGCGAGGAACTGGGCGTGCAGCGGTTCCGCGAGCACGCGCAGGATCTCGACCGGATCGTCCGGATCATGTTCCTGTACCGGCTGCGCGCTCATGACACCAGGTTACAGGCGCAGCAGTCCGTGCCACCGAGCCTTCAGGACGGCGGCGCAGGCACCGGCGAGGACGGCAGTGGCCGCCCGTCCCCGTGGTCACGCGCCCCGCGGGGCTTTCCCGAATGATGGCCGCCGAGTCCCGTTGGGGTTAGGGGGTTAGGCCGAGTTGGTAGAGGGCCAGGGCGGTGAATCCGAGGAGTGATCGGTCCCAGGGTATGGGGAATGCGGTGACCGTGATCTCGTCGGTGTGGTCGGGTGCCTCGGCGAGTATCTGAAGTGCGGCATCGGGGAGCCGGGCGCCGAGGCGGAGCGCGAGAGCGACGGCCGCGGTGAGTCGGACACCGAAGGGTCCGGCGGCGAGCAAGGCCGTCAGCCGGTCGTCGACGGCCGGTTCGCCGGGGGCGAGATAGCCGAGGCTGAGATTGGCGCTTGCCCGTGCCAACTGGTGTTCCTTGGTCGCGGGAACTTGCAGCAGACGCGACACGGTGGGACGGGCGGCGGGGAACCAGGCCAGCAGTTCGGCTGCTCTGGCGGCGATCACCGGGTCGGGGTCGTCGGCCCAAGCGGCGAAACGGTTGCTCAGCGCGGCTGCTGCGAGATAGGCATCGCGGTCCCAGGACGCGGCGACCGCCTCGCTCTTCTCGGGCTCCTTTCCGCCGTCACCATAAAGCCAGTCCACGACAGCCGCCACGTCGGCGTCGGTCACGTTCTCGGCTCGGGCGAATTCCCGGTCGGGGTCGAAGGGCAGATGGGTGTCATCGCGGTCGCCGAGCGCGATGACGCGGAGCAGGCTGACCACGGCCGCGCGGTCCGGGGTTGCCGGATCGTCCACCAGTGCGGTCAGGAATGGGACGACGTGACAGCTGGCCTGCCAGCGGGTTCCTTGGTGGTAGACGTTCCCGTGCAGTTGGTATTGGGCCTGGTGACGTTCCTCGGCGTCCGCTGACAACAGTGCCGTCAGTTGGCCGGGGACGTCTTCGGCCGAGCCGTATGCGTGATGGAGGCCGGCCCAGTCGACCGTTTCCAGGTCTTCCAGTGGGCTTTGTGTGGGGGCGCTCATGTTCTAGGCGGGAGCGGCTTCGGTGGCTACGGCGAGGAGCTTCGCGGCGGCCGCGGAGAGCATCTGGGGGAAGTCGGCCCGGTCGTCGGCCATCCAGCGTTCGGTGGCCAGGCGGAGGACGGCGAGGCCGGCGTCGGTGGCGAGCCGCGCCGTCGGCCGGTCGCAGCCGCGCTCCTCCAGGGCGGCGGTGAGGGCCGCGGACAGCGACGCGAGCTTGATCAGTTCGCGTTCCCGCAGGGGCGGGTTCGCCGCGATGACCGCCGCCCGCTTCTCCAGGAAGTCGCGGGGACGGAACACCTCCGGGGCGGTGGCGAACGCGGCCAGCAGGGCCGGCAGCGCGCCGGTGCCCGCCGGGACGGCGTCCAGGGCGGCGAGGAACCGCTTCTCGAGATCGTCGCCGCCGAACAGCACCTCGCGCTTGTCGGAGAACCAGCGGTAGAACGACCGCTCGGTGAGGTTGGCGCGCCGCGCGATCTGCGCCACCGTCGTGCGGTCGTAGCCCTGCTCGCCGAACAGATCCAGTGCCGCTCGTTCCAGCCGTTCCCGCGTGTTGCCCTCCCAGCGTGCCATGCCCGCGAGTATAGCGACAGCAGATGCTGTCATCACTCTGCTAGCGTGAGTGATGACAGCATCTGTCGTCGTCAGGAGGAGATCCCATGCGCACCCTTCGGTTCCACGAGTACGGCGAACCGCTCGACGTCCTGCGGCTGGAGGACGCCGAACCGCCCACGCCCGGCCCCGGCCAGGTCCGCGTGGCCGTCCAGGCGTGCGGGCTCAACCCGGCGGACTGGGCGCTGTGCGGCGGCCTGTTCGGCGGTGACCTGCCGCGCGGCGTCGGCCTCGAGGTGGCCGGCACGGTCGACGCGGTCGGCGACGGGGTGACCGGCACCCGGGTCGGCGACCCCGTGTTCGGCCCGGCGCCCTTCGGCGGGACGTCCGCCGGTGCGTCCGAGCGGGCACTGTTGGACGTCTGGTTCCCGCGTCCGGAAGGGCTCGACCCGGTCGGTGCCGCCGCGCTGCCGATGGCAGTCGAGACGGCGTACCGGGGCCTGGACGCGCTCGGCGTCCGCGATGGCGCGACCGTGCTGGTGAACGGCGCCGGCACCACCGTCGGGTACGCCGCGGTGCAGATCGCGCTCCGGCACGGGGCGCGGGTCGTCGCCACCGCCGGCCGGACGCACGCCGAAGCCCTGCGCGCCGCGGGCGCCGACGTCACCGGTTACGGCGAGGGCGTGGCCGAGCGCGTGACGGCGCTCGCCGGCGGACCGGTCGACCTCGCGTTCGACGCGGCGCCCGTCAGCAACGCGCTGCCGGAACTCGTGCGCACCGTGAAGGCGCCCGAACACGTGCTGACGGTGAGCGACTTCGACGCGGCCAAGGAGCACGGCGCACTCTTCAGTGGCCCCGGCGGCGTCGGCACCGTCCGCAACGACGTGCTCGGCGAGTACGCCCAGCTCGCGGCGGAGGGCCGATTCACGGTGCCGGTGGCCCGCACGTTCCCGCTGGACGACTGGCGTGCGGCCGCGGAGCTGAGCCTGTCGGGGCGGGCGCGCGGCAAGGTCGTCCTGGAGATCGGATAGCCCCCGCGCAGGACGACCGGATCAGGACTCGGCGGCCAGCCGGATGCCGAGGGCGACGAGGACCACGCCGGAGACCTGCTCCATCCGGCGGCGGACCGACCGGCGCTGGAACACGGCGCGGGCCCGTCCGGCCAGCCACACCATCGGCAGGTACCAGATCATGTCGACCAGCGCCCAGATCACCGAGAACAGCACCAGCGTCGCCAGGACGGGGGCGCCGTGCGGGACGAACTGGGGCAGGAACGACACCGCGAACACCCCGGCCTTGGGGTTGGCGAAGTTCGTGACCACGCCCTGCCGGAACGCGCGCGCGTGGGACACGGCGGACGTCCGGGCGGGCTCGTCGTCTTCGGCGGTGCCGCGCCGCGCCTGCCACAGCGCGCGCGTCCCCATGAAGACCAGGACCACCGCGCCCGTGATCCGCATGGCGTCATAGGCCAGCTGCGAGGCCAGCAGCAGCGCCGACAGTCCGAACGCGGCGGCCAGCCCCCACAGCAGCACTCCGCATTCGTTGCCGAGCACCGTCGCCACGCCGTTGCCGCGGCCGCTCATCAGCGAACGGCGCAGGATCACGGCCGTGCTCGGGCCGGGGACCATCGCGACCAGGAAGGCCGCGCCGACGAACGCCACGAGCGAGGACATCATTCGCTCAGTATTCAGAGCCGGACGTACCCGCACAACAGCGTTTCCGGCGGGCGCACTGGTGCCGCGCGCCCGCCGGTGCCCCTGGCGTGCCGTCAGCCGAACTGGCCGGGCTGGTAGTCGCCGGCGGGCTGGCGGGTGATGACGTTGAGGCGGTTGTAGGTGTTGATGAGCGCGACAAGGGAGACCAGGGCGCTCAGCTGCTCCTCGTCGAAGTGCTTGGCGGCGTTCGCCCAGGTCTCGTCGGAGACCCCGCTCCCGTCGGCGAGGCGGGTGCCCTCCTCGGTGAGCTCCAGCGCCGCCCGCTCGGCCTCGGTGAAGACCGTGGCCTCCCTCCAGGCCGCGACCAGGTTCAGCCGCAGCGAGGTCTCCCCGGCCGCCGCGGCGTCCTTGGTGTGCATGTCGAGGCAGAAGCCGCAGCCGTTGATCTGGCTGGCGCGGATCTTCACCAGTTCCTGCGTCGCGGCCGGCAGCGAGGTGTCGGCCACCGCCTTGCCGGCGGAGTTGATGTACTTCGCGACCTTCGCCGCGACCGCGTTGCCGTAGAAGTTGATCCGGGCGTCCATGGTGGTCTCCTCAGTTCGCGTTGCCGCTTATACCCCCATGACGGATCGGCCCGCCCGGATGTGACAGGCCCGCGCGAGGAAACGCGAGGGAACCTCAGGGAAGCTCGGCGCCGAACGTCTGGAGCGCCTCGGTGACCGGCTGGAAGAACGTGACGCCGCCGCTCTGGCAGTCGCCCGAGCCGCCCGACGTCAGCCCCAGCGCGGTGTCCCCGCTGAACAGCGGCCCGCCGCTGTCGCCGGGCTCCGCGCAGACGGTCGTCTGGATCATCCCGGTGACCGTCCCCTCGGGGAAGTTCACCGTCGCGCCGACCGCCGTGACCCGCCCGGTGTGCACGCCGGTCGTGCTGCCGCTCCGCGCGACCTGCTGGCCGGCCACCGCGTCGGCGGCCTCCGTGATGGGCTGCGCGGTGCCGTCGTGCAGGTCGACCGCGCTCTGCCCGTCGGCCGTGGCCCGGACGAGCGCGAAGTCGTCGCCCGGGAAGTCGCTCTGCACCGTCGTGCCGAGGGCCTCGGCGCCCTGCTGGTCGGCGGTCCAGTTCTGGACGATGTTCCCGCAGTGCCCGGCGGTGAGGAAGAACGGCTCCCCGTCCCGCTGGACGTTGAAGCCCAGCGAGCACCGCGCGCCGCCGCCGAAGATCGCGTCCCCGCCGAGCGTCGCGAGCGTGTGCAGCCGGCCGGGGAAGCGCACCATCCGCACGGCCGTCCCCAGGCGCCGCGCCTCGCGGCGGGCGGCGGCCATCCGGGTCCCGGTCACCGAATCGTCGGTCCACATCACGACCTGGGACGTCGCGGGGTCGATCGCCCAGCCGGTGCCCGGCGTCCCCGCCATCGACCGGCGCAGCGCGGACGTCGCCTTGGTCAGCGTCCGGGGGCTCGTCCGCATCATCTTCGGCACGGCGCCCGCCGACCGGACCATCGCGGCGTCCGACGCGGTGGTGACCGTGACGACGGGTCGTCCCGCCGCGTCGAGGTACCCGCCGGCCGTCCGGTCGCCGAGCCGCCCGGCGACCCGCGCCGCGAGGGCCGCCGCCCGCGGCTGCGCGCTCTGGCCCTGCGCGCTCCGGCTCTGCGCGCTCCGGACGTGGGGGTCCCCGGCCAGTTTCGCCGCCTGCGGACCCTCGCCGGCGCGGACGGCGTACAGCGACAGCGACCCGGCGACCAGCCCGGCGGCTCCGGCGACCGCCGCGCCCGCTCCGACCACGGTGCGCAGACGACGTTTCCTCGCGGCGTTCCGGCGGCGTCCCATGAGCCCTCCAGCTCCCGAGATGACGATCTACGGGAGGTGTTACGGCGCCGCGTCCGGCGGAGTTCAACGCCCCGCGGGTGATCGCGTCGGAGGGGCGAGTCCGCTGGTCAGAGCCTTAATGATCTACTTACGTTCGGTAGTCGCGCGGATGCGCTGCGGGTACAGGGGGTGAGGAAGCACGGGCCCCGGCAGGGCCCCGAACCCCTGGAGGAAGCATGAAGATCCCGAGTCCGCTGCGCTCGGCGGTGCTGACCGCCGCCGGTCTGGCCATGGCCGCCGGCCTGGCCGCGTTCGCGCCCGCCGCCTCGGCGAGCGCGGCGGAGACGGCCGCGGTCGCGCAGGCGCATCCCCGCTCCTGCCCGTGGGGGACGCATTGGGACCCGTACTGGCACAGATGCGTGCGGGACCGCGGCCACCACCACGGTTACGGCCACCACCACGGCGACCACGGCGACGGCGGCTATGGCCACGGAGACCACGGCCACGGCGGCTATGGCCACGGAGACCACGGCCACGGCGGTCATGGCGACCACGGCTACCACGGCGACCACGGTCACCGCTGGTAGAGCGCGCTGATGCGTCCGGCCGTTTCACCGAAATCTCGGGGCGGCCGGACATCGCCTTTGCGGCGGCTCACGGCGTTGCTCAATCCTCGCCGGGGAGGGGCCCAAGGGCGTCAGGAGAGGTCGCGGGCCAGGCGGGTCGCGCCTATCGCCATGTAGGCGCCGGTCAGCGCGGTGTACCCCAGCGCGGTGGGACGCGGAAGGTCGCCGCGGATGAGCCGGGCGGCACCGTGGGCGGTATCGAGCGTGTCGACCAGCAGCGCCAGCCGCTGCCAGCGGGACCGCTCGGGACCCGGCGCGGTCAGGTACCCCAGCCCCAGCGCGATCGCCCGCGCCCCGAAGATGCGGGTCATGTAGCCGAGTTCCGGTGACGGGCGGACGCCGGACGCCCTGGCCATCGCGTGCGGCGCGACGATCGCCGCGGCGCCGAGCACGATCCGGCCGGCGGCGAGGCCGCGCAGCGCGGCCGCGAGCGCGCCCTCGTCCGGATCGCCGGCGGACGTGCCGGTGCGCTGGTCGGCGGGCATGGCGGCGGTGCTGTCCTCACGAGTGTTCACGGCGCTTATGCTGGCCCGCATGACCGCACCGGCACTTCCACGAACGTGCGCTCCCGTGCGGTTGTGGGTCCGGCTCGGGCACGTCGTCTACCTCGGCCCGTCCCTTGGCCTCGGGGCGCATTCCACCGCGGTGGCCTGCCTGGGCGTCGGGCTGGACGCGCCGTTCACCGTCCGCGCCGACGGGCTGCCCGGGCTGGCCGCCCGCAGCTTCCTGTTCCGCGCGAGAGTGCGGCACGAGGTCCGCGACACCGCCGGCCGGATGCTGTTCTGCTTCTTCGACCCGACGTCCGCGCGGATGGCCCGCTGCCTGGGCGGGATGCGGCGCGACACCGGCGGGTTCCGCAGCGACCACCACCGCGAGGCCGACCTGATCGACCTCGCCACCCGGGACGAGGTGGACGTCGAACGGCTGCTGGCGGCGGCGAGCATCCCCGCGCCGCAGGCCCGCGACCCGCGCATCGTGCGCGCGGCGGCCCGGATCCGGGACGACCCGGCGCGCCCGCAGCGCGCGGAGGCCGCCGCCCGCGAGGCGGGGCTGTCCCGGTCCCATTTCCTGCGCACGTTCGCCGACCAGACCGGCACCAGTTTCCGCAGGTACGTGCAGTGGGCGCGGATGCTGCGGGTGGCCGCGGCGTTCGCCGGCGGCCACGACTTCACCCGCGCCGCCGCCGACGCGGGGTTCGCGTCCCCGTCCCATCTCAGCGACACGTTCCGCGGCATGTTCGGGCTCACGCCCACGGCCCTCGCCGCCCTCGATCCCGAACTGCTCCTCGACGACCCCCGCCCGGTCGCCTGAATCCGCGGGGGCGATGATGGCGAGGACCGGCCGCGACCCGCGTGTCCGTTATCTGCGATGATGGCCGGTCTTGCCCGTGACCATGCCGTGACCTGGAAGGACGCACCACCGTGGACGTCGAACGGACCGCCCTGCCCGGGATCGGCCTGCAACACGTCGTGACGACCGGGCGGGGCCGGCAGCTCGGCATCATCTCGCACCGGTCCGGCCGCCGCGACCTCGTCGTCTACGACCGCGACGACCCCGACAGCTGCGTCGCGACGGTCGCGCTGACCGCCGAGGAGGCCAACGCGATCGCGGAGCTGCTCGGCACCGGGCGGATCGTCGAGCACCTCGCCGAACTGCACCGGCAGGTCGAGGGCCTGGTCACCGAGCAGCTCCCGATCGCGGCGGGCTCGCCCTACGTCGGCCGGCCGCTCGGCGACACGCACGCCCGCACCCGGACCAGCGCGTCCATCGTCGCGGTGGTCCGCGAGGGGCAGGTGTTCGCCAGCCCCCGGCCCGACTTCGTGTTCGCCGCCGGGGACGTGGTGGTGGTCGTCGGGACGGGCGAGGGCACGGCGGCCGTCGCCGCGATCCTCGCCGACGGCTGACCCCGCATGGAGTCGGCCGTCCAGCTCATCGAACTCGGCGCGATCATCCTGGCCCTCGGCATGCTCGGCGCCGTGTCCGTCCGCTTCTCCATCTCCCCGATCCCGCTCTACCTCATTGCCGGCCTGGCGTTCGGGTCCGGCGGCGTCTACCCGCTCACGACCAGCGAGGACTTCGTGTCCATCGGCGCCGAGGTCGGCGTCATCCTGCTGCTGTTCACGCTCGGCCTGGAGTACACCGCCGACGAGCTGGTCGGCACGCTGCGCACGTCCGCGCCCGTCGGGCTCGCCGACATGGCGCTGAACGCGGCGCCCGGCGTCGCGGCGGCGCTGCTGCTCGGCTGGGGACCGGTCGCCGCGGTCGCGATGGGCGGCATCACCTACGTCACCTCGTCCGGCATCACCGCGAAGGTGATCGGCGACCTCGGCTGGCTCGGCAACCGCGAGACGCCCGCGCTGCTGTCGGTGCTGGTGTTCGAGGACCTCGCGATGGCCGCCTACCTGCCCATCCTCACGGCGCTGCTCGCCGGGGCGGGGCTGGTCGGCGGGGCGGTCGCGCTGGCGGTCGCCGCCGCCACGATCGCGGTGATCCTGTTCGTCGCGCTGCGGCACGGCGCCTGGGTGGAGCGGTTCGTCTCGTCCCCCAGCGAGGAGGTGCTCCTGCTGAAGGTGCTCGGCCTGACGCTGCTGGTCGCCGGGATCGCCCAGCAGTTGCAGGTGTCCGCGGCCGTTGGAGCGTTCCTGGTCGGCATCGCGCTGTCGGGGTCGCTGGCGCACACCGCCCACAAGCTCCTGACGCCGCTGCGCGACCTGTTCGCCGCCGTGTTCTTCGTCTTCTTCGGCCTCCACACCGACCCGTCCGACCTGCCCCCGGTCCTCGGCATCGCCGCGCTGCTCGCCGCGATCGGCATCGCCACCAAGCTCGCCACCGGCTGGTTCGCCGCCCGCCGCGCCGGCGTCGCCGCCACCGGACGGCTGCGGGCCGGCGTCGCGCTGGTCCCGCGCGGCGAGTTCAACATCGTCATCGCCGGGCTCGCGGTCAGCGCCGGCACCAACGCCCGCCTCGGCCCCCTGGCCGCCGCCTACGTCCTCATCCTCGCGGTGGCCGGGCCCGTCCTGGCCCGCGGCGTCGAACCCCTGACCCGCACCGTCCGCACCCGCCGCGCCGCCCGCCGCATCCCCCAAACCGACGAAGACGTCCCCGTCCCGCCGACCCGTTGACCGCCGGTCAGTTCCCGCCGTACCAGCGGCGCACGTCACCGGACGACAGGAGGCGGCCCGCCGCGAGCAGCAGCCCGCCCGACAGCACGCCCGGCGCGAAGTACACCAGACCGGACGCGTCGAGCCCGGTCCTGACGGCCAGCGCGCCGAACGCGACCATGCCTGCGAGGAACACCCAACCCAGCGCGGTGGCGATGAACTGGACGTAGACCCACGCCTTGGGGCCGCCCCACCAGCCGCGGACCAGCAGCGCCAGCACGGCGACGACCCAGAACACGACCCACAGCAGCGTCGTCGTCGCGGACTCGTGCCGGCCGGCGGACGTCCGCCGCCCCGCGGTGGCGGACCACAGGCCGACTCCGCCCACCGCCAGCCACCAGGCGATCAGCACGCCGTAGGCGGCGTGCAGCCGCGCGGGACGGTGCTCGGACCACGTCCGCGACCGTGGCGGCGGCGCCTTGAACCGGCCGGACGACAACATGCCGGTACCCTACGACCCCGCCCCGCCCGACACGGGCGGCCCCACCCTGAGGAGGGCCGCGCAGGCGGTCGTCCGGGGCAAGGCGGGCTGACCGCGGCCGGAAGCGGCCGGGTTCCACGTGCCCGCTCGGGCCACGCGGGCGGGCCGCCGGGGTTGCCGGGGCCCGCCGCACGCGGGCACACCCACCGCGGGGTCTCATGGGTCGATCGCGGGATGCTCCTCCTCGTGCCGGGTGGAGCCGTCCGCGCGGTCCGGTTTGCCGAGGTCGTGGATGAAGTACCGGTTGAGTGCGACGCGGACGCGGCCGGCGGGGGACCGCGTGTCCGGCGGGGTGACGCCCTTGGTGTCGGGGCGGGTCAAGGGGACGGCGGCGGGCGGGCGGTCGTCGGTGATCGGTGCGGTCTCCTCGGCCGGGAGGTGCCGTTCGACCTCGATGTACTCGCCGTCCGGGAGCCGCCGGATGACGCCGGTCTCCAGGCCGTGCCGGACGAGGCCGAGGTCGCGGTGCTGCAGGCCGAGGCAGACGCGGTAGGCGAACACGTAGGCCAGGACGGGGCCGAGGATGATCGCGCAGCGGAAGAACCAGGTCGTCCAGAACAGCGGGATGTCGAAGCGGTCGGCGATGACGTCGTTGCCGCCGGCGGCCCACAGCACGCCGTAGAAGACGACGCCGCCGGCGCCGATGCCGGTGCGCGCGGGGACGTCGCGGGGCCGGTCGAGCAGGTGGTGGACGCGGTGGTCGCCGGTGACCCAGCGTTCCAGGAAGGGGTAGGCGGCGAGGCCGGTGAACAGCAGGCCGGGCACGCCGAGGGCGGGGACGAGGACGCTCATCGGCACCGTGTGGCCCCAGGCGTTGATCTCCCAAGCCGGCATCATCCGCAGCGCGCCCTCCAGCCAGCCCATGTACCAGTCGGGCTGGGAGCCGGAGCTGATGGCGCCCGGGTCGTACGGGCCGAACAGCCAGATCGGGTTGATCTGGAAGAACGCCGCGAGCAGGGCGGTGACGCCGAAGACCCACAGGAAGTACGCGGTGGTCTTCCCGATGAAGACGGGGAAGAACGGGTAGCCGCGGACGGTGGTGTTGGTGCTGCCCTTGCCCGGGAACTGGGTGTGCGTCTGCCGCCAGGTCAGCACGACGGCGTGCAGCGGGATCAGCGCGAGCAGGATCCCCGGGATCAGCAGGATGTGGACGATGTAGAGGCGCGGGATGATGTCGGTGCCGGGGAACTCGCCGCCGAACACGAACATCACCAGGTACGACCCGGCGATCGGGACCGAGGCGAGGACGCCTTCCAGGATGCGGATGCCGGTGCCGGAGAGCAGGTCGTCCGGCAGCGAGTAGCCGAACAGGCCGTTGACCATCACCAGCATGAACAGCACGATCCCGATGAGCCAGTTCAGCTCGCGGGGCTTGCGGAACGCGCCGGTGAAGAAGTTGCGCAGCAGGTGGACGGCGATGGCCGCCATGAAGATGTCGGTCGCCCAGTGGTGGATCTGCCGCATGAGCAGCCCGCCGCGCACGTCGAAGGAGATGCGCAGCGCCGAGGCGTACGCCTCGCTCATCCGGACGCCCTTCAGCGGCCCGTACGACCCGTCGTAGACCGTCTCGTTCGCGCTCGGGACGAAGAACAGGGTGAGGAACACCCCGGTCAGCACGATGACGAGGAACGAGTACATCGCGATCTCGCCGAGCAGGAAGCTCCAGTGGTCGGGGAACGCCTTGCGGAGCGCCTTGCGCGCGAAGACGGCGCCGCCGAAACGCTCGTCGACGGCCCTGCCGGTGGCGGCGAGCGCCTTCGGCGGGGCGGGGTCGGCCGGGGTCTCGGGCATGCGACCACCTCGCACATGCTGGTCCGTGCCCTCACTGTCGCACCGGACGGGCGGTCAGGCCAGAGGTGCGCCGACTGTGGACATCTCTCGAACCGTCCGGCCGAACCTGGTCGTATCTCGACCTAGACTTTGCGCCCAGGCACGCCACGGGTCATGATTTGCCCCACACGAGTCCCATAAGTAAGTAATTACCCCGTGTGTACGGCGCGCAACGCAGGGGGACGAGCGGCGGGGAGGTTCCGTGTCGGACGATGGTTCGACCACGTACGGGCGCCCCTGGGCGGACCTGCCCAGGGAACTGGCGGATCACATGCGGCCGCACCTCGACGAGGTCGCGGACGACATGATCCAGGAGATCCAGACCAAGGTCCGCGAGTACGACCGGCCCGGCGACGGGTCCTACTCCGGGACGCTCCGCCAGGCCGTCGAGCGCGTGCTGCACTATTTCGTCGACCGGGTGGCCGATCCCGGCCACGAGCCCGCCTCGGTCACCGACTTCTTCCGCGCCATCGGCCGCGGCGAGGCCGGCGAGGGCCGCAGCCTGGACGCGATGCAGTCCGCGATGCGGGTCGGCGGCATGGTCGCCTGGCGGCGGATTACCGAGGGCGCCGAGGCGCAGCAGGTCTCGCCGCGCACCCTCGGCGCCGTCGGCGAGGCGCTGATGCAGTTCCAGGACGAGCTGGCGAAGGCCGCCGCCGAGGGGTTCTCGCAGGCCAAGGCCGCCGTCGCGGGCGAGATGCAGCGCCGCCGCAAGCGCCTGCTGGACCTGCTGTTCGCCGACCCGCCCGCCGCCCAGGAGGCCATCGCCGACCTCGCCGCCGCCGCGCACTGGCCGCTGCCGCGCACCATCGCCGCCGTCGCGCTCGGCCGCCCCGCCCAGGAGTCGCGGCAGCCCGCGTTCCCGCCGGACGTCCTCGCCGACCTGACCCGCCGCACCCCCAGCCTGATCATCCCCGACCCGGACGGCCCCGGCCGCGCCAAGCTCGTCGACCGCGCCCTGTCGGGGAGCCTCGCCGTCGTCGGCCCGACCGTCCCGCTGATGGAGGCGGCCCGGTCGATCCAGTGGGCGCGCAAGACGCTCTGCCTCGTCCAGCGCGGCGTCATCGAGGCCCACGACGGCGTGATCCGCAGCGTCGAGCACATGTCCACGCTGATCCTGTTCCAGGACGAGGGGCTCATCACCTCCCTCGCCGACCTGCGCCTCGCGCCGCTGTCGCACTTGCGCGCCAGCCAGCAGGACCGGCTGGCCGAGACGCTGCTGGCGTGGCTCCAGTCCGGCCGCAACGCCAACGAGGTGGCGCTGCGCCTGCACGTGCACCCGCAGACCGTCCGGTACCGGCTGCGCCAGCTGGAGGAGCTGTTCGGCGACCAGCTCCTCGACCCGGACCTGCGCTTCGATCTGGAGATCGTGCTGCGCGCCCGGGCGCTGCTGGCCGACAACGCGGGCGAGCGGATCATCCCGCAGGCCCGGGAGGCGGTCGGCGACAGCGGCGAGGTCGTCAGCTTCCGCCGCACCTGACCCTCCGGCCCGCGGGCGGCCTGAGCCGGGATCGCCTCGGTTCAGCCGCCGAACGGGACGCCGGCGCGGAGGCGTTCGGCGGTGGCGACGCGCTCGGCGAGGCGGGTCTGCGCGTCGCACAGCAGCCACAGCTCGCCCTCGTCCAGCGCGGTGATCTCCTCCAGGCAGCCGTTGAGCAGCTGGTAGTCCGACAACGGGGTGACCCGGGTGGCCCTCAGCCCGCGCTCCGAGCGTTCGCCGTGCCAGCCGGGCATGCAGGTGATCAGCGACATCGACGCGGACTCCTTGGTCGGCCTATGGTAGGTCTACCCTAGGCCGACCGGCAGCGCTCCCGCGCCGGGTTCGGCACAATGCCTGCGAGGCTTCCCGGCAGGCAGCAGAGAAGGATCCGGTATGCCGCGTCCCCCCACCAAGGCCCAGGCGATCACCAGCGCCCTGGCCGCCCGCATCGTCGAGGGCGAGCTGGAGCCGGGCGCCTGGCTGCCGTCCGAGCGCGACCTCGCCCGCGCGTTCGGCGCCGACCGCTCGACGGTCCGGCGCGCGCTGCGGATGCTCGCCGAGCAGGGGCTGGTCGAGCCGCGGCAGGGCGCCGGCGTCCAGGTCCGGACGGCCCCGCCGGTGCGGCGCGCCGCGTCCGACATCACCCGGCAGGTCGGCGCCTGGCGCGGCTTCCACGTGTCCGCGCAGAAGGACGGCCGCCGCCCGTTCACCCGCACCACCGTCGCCGAGGTCGAGGCCGGCGAGCGGCTCGCGCGGCACCTGGACGTCCCGCCGGGCACGCGGGTGCTGGAGCGGGCGCGCGTCCAGGGCGTCGAGGGCGAGCCGCCCGTGCAGACCGCCACCACCTGGGTGATCCTCGACATCGTCGACGCGATCCCCCGGCTGCGCGAGATCGACACCGGGCCGGGCGGCATCTACTCGCGGCTGGAGGAGGCGGGGCACCGCGTCGCCTTCGAGGAGACCGTCACCTGCCGGCTGCCCCGCCCCGACGAGCAGGACACGCTGCGCATCGGCCCCGAGCAGCCCGTCCTCACGCTGTGGCGGCGCGGCACCGACGCCGGCGGCCGCGTCGTCGAGGTCACCCACCGCGTCGTGGTGGGCGACCGGCACGAACTCGTCTACCGCTACGGCCCGGGAGCCTGAAGATGAGCGAAGAGCACGAGCCCGCCGTCCGCCGCGTCGGCTCGCGGGTCGTCTACGAGAACCCGTGGATGCTCGTCCGCGAGGACGAGGTCGAGCGCCTGGACGGCTCGCGCGGCATCTACGGCATCATCGAGAAACCCGACTTCGCGCTGGTCATCCCGGTCGAGGGCGACGGCTTCCACATGGTCGAGGAGTTCCGGTACCCGATCGGGAAGCGCACCTGGAGCTTCCCGCAGGGCTCGCTGCCGGACCGGCGGAGCGCCGAACCCGAGGAGCTCGCCCGCATCGAGCTCGCCCAGGAGACCGGTCTGCGCGCCGGCGCCCTCACCCACCTCGGCCACCTGAACTGCTCGCACGGGACGAGCGGCCAGGGCTTCGACGTCTTCCTCGCCACCGGCCTCAAGGCGGGCGAGGCCGACCGCGAGCCCGAGGAGCAGGACATGCGGCAGCGCTGGGTGCCGCGCGCCGAGTTCGCCGCGATGATCCGCGACGGCCGCGTCACCGACGACTCCACGGTCGCCGCGTTCACCCTCCTCACCCTCCACGAACAGGCCTGACCCCGGCGCCGGGCAGGACGACGCGGATGCGGCAGCCCTCGGCCGTGTCCAGGACGGTGATGTCGCCGCCGTGCAGCTCCGTCGCCCAGTTGGCGATGGCGAGGCCGAGGCCCGTCCCGCCGCCGGACGTCCCGGCCTGGCCGCCGGCCGCGCCGCGCGAGAACCGCTCGAACACCCGCGCCCGCTCCTCCGGCGGGATGCCCGGCCCCTCGTCGGCGACCTCGATGACCAGCCCGCCGGGCCCCGGGCCCGGCCGCGCCGTCACCGTCACCGGACGGCCCGCCGGGCCGTGCCTCACCGCGTTGTCCAGCAGGTTCGCGACGACCTGGTGCAGCCGGTCGCGGTCGGCGGTCGCGTGCAGGCCCGGCGCGACGTCCGCCTCGAACAGCGCGTCCGGGTGGCCCGCCGCGGCCTCCGCCGTCACGTCGCCGACGAACGCCGCCACGTCGAGTTCGTCCAGGTCGAGCACCGCCGCGCCCGCCTCCACCCGCGACAGGTCCAGCAACTGCGTGACGAGCCGGCCGAGCCGCTCGGTCTGGTCGAGCGCCGACTCCAGGACGTCCGGCGTCGCGGGCGTGACGCCGTCGGCCACGTTCTCCAGCACCGCCCGCAGCGCGCTGATCGGCGTCCGCAGCTCGTGCGAGACGTTCGCGACGAACTCGCGGCGCTGCCGGTCGACCTCCGCCAGGTCGGCGGCCATCCGGTTGAACGCCTGCGCCAGCTCGCCGACCTCGTCCCGCGACGTGGCCCGCACCCGCCGGCTGTAGTCGCCGCGCGCCATCGCCCGCGCTGCCGCCGTCATCTCCCGCAGCGGCGCCGTCATCCCGTGCGCGAGCAGCTGGATCACCACCAGCGAGATCAGCACGCCGACCGGCATCGTCTGCCGCGCCCGGAACCCGAGCGGATACCCCCACAGCACGATCAGCACCGCAACGCACGCCGTCACGACCACCACGACGCCGAACTTCACCTTGATCGACCGTAGCGGGTCCAGGGGCCGCGGCCACCTTGTCCACAGCCTGTGGATAACTCGCGCGTCGGTGCTCACCGTACGACCTCCAGGCTGTACCCCACCCCGTGCACCGTGCGGATGAGCCCCTGCCCGAGCTTGCGGCGCAGCGCCTTCACATGGCTGTCGACGACCCGCGTCCCGGACGCGTCCGACCAGTCCCACACCTGCTCCAGCAGGACGGCGCGCGTCAGCACCGCCCCCCGGTTCCGGACCAGGCACGCGAGCAGGTCGAACTCCGTCGGCGTCAGATGCACCTCGCGCCCGTCCCGCCGGACGCGCCGCGCCCGCTGATCGACCTCCACGGGCCCCGCCCGCAACGGACCCTGCCCCACCGCCTCGACGCCCGGCCGCTCGACGCGCCGCAGCACCGCCCGGATCCGCGCGACCAGCTCCCGCATGCTGAACGGCTTCGTCACGTAGTCGTCGGCGCCGACGCCGAGCCCGACGAGCAGGTCCGTCTCGTCGTCGCGCGCCGTCAGCATCAATACCGGCACCGCGCGTTCCGCCTGCACGCGCCGGCACACCTCCAGGCCGTCGAACCCGGGCAGCATCACGTCCAGCACGACGAGGTGCGGCTCGTACGCGCGCGCCCGCTCCACGGCGGACGGCCCGTCGGCCGCCGTCTCCACCGCGAACCCCTCGGCCGCCAGCCGGTCCGCCACCGCCCGCGCGATCGTCGGCTCGTCCTCCACCACCAGGATCCGCGTCTCACTCACACGCGCACTCTAGGCACGCGGAACGACCACACCGTGCCCGACATGTGCAGATCCTGTGTTCATCCAGGGGGCGACCCCCTGGAACCCCCGTCACGGTCGACAGGCCGACCCTGGGGCGCGGGTGTCACCACAGGTGCACGGGGGCGTTGGAGCGCATGTTCTCGACGTAGCGGCGGGTCATGAGGCGGAGGGCCTCGTGGCGCGGGGCGGCGGTGGACTCCTCGATGGAGGCCACGGTGGCGATCTGCCACGCGGCGCCGGTCTGGCCGGTGACGCAGCGGCGCTCGATGATGCCGAGGAGCCGGTCGCGGCGGGCCGGGTCGACGCCCCACCGGTCGAGGCCCTCGTGGGCGAGCGGGAGCAGCTTGCGGAGGATGAGCTCGGAGGCGGGGACCTCGCCGACGCCGGGCCAGTAGAGGGTGGAGTCGAGGCCGTCGCGGGCGGCGCGGTGCAGGTTCTCCTCGGCGGTGTTGAAGGACATCCGCGTCCAGACGGGCCGGTCCTGCTCGGCGAGCATGCGGACGACGCCGTAGTAGAAGGCGCCGTTGGCGACGACGTCGGCGACGGACGGCCCGGCGGGCAGGACGCGGTTCTCGATGCGCAGGTGCGGGCGGCCCTTGACGACGGCGTAGATCGGGCGGTTCCAGCGGTAGATGGTGCCGTTGTGCAGGGTCAGCTCGCCCAGTTCGGGGATGCCGCCGTCGTCGAGGACCGCGAGGGGGTCCTCGTCGTCGCACAGCGGCAGGAGCGAGGGGAAGTAGCGGGTGTTCTCCTCGAACAGGTCGAAGACGGAGGTGATCCAGCGTTCGCCGAACCACACGCGGGGCCGGACGCCCTGGGTCTTCAGCTCGTCGGGGCGGGTGTCGGTGGCCTGCTCGAACAGGGTGATGCGGGTCTCCTGCCAGAGCCGGTGCCCGAACAGGAAGGGCGAGTTGGCGGCCATGGCGACCTGCGCGCCGGCGACGGCCTGCGCGGCGTTCCAGTAGGCGCCGAACTCGTCGGGGCTGACCTGGAGGTGGAACTGGACGCTCGTGCAGGCGGCCTCGGGGAGGATGGTGTCGGTGTGCATGCGCAGCGGCTCGGGGCCGTCGATCTCGATGTGCATCTCCTCGCCGCGCGCGCGGAAGATCTGGTCGTTGAGCATCTTGTAGCGGGCGTTGGAGGAGAGCGTCTCCTCGCCGATGTCGCTGCGCCGCAGGGTCGGGAGCACCCCGATCATGATGAGTTCGCCGCCGACCTCGCCGGCCCGGACCTCGGCGTGCCCGAGGTGGTCGCGGACCTCGGCCTCCAGCTCGCCGGTGCCCTCGCCGCCCAGCTCGCGCGGCGGGATGTTGATCTCCAGGTTGAACTGGCCGAGCTCGGTGTCCCAGGCCGGGTCGGCGATGGCCTTCAGCACGTCGGCGTTGCGCATCAGCGGGTCGCCGAGCTCGTCGATCAGGTTGAGCTCGATCTCCAGGCCGATGTGCGGGCGTTCGAAGTCGAACTGGGATTCGCCCAGCATGCGGGCCAGTACGTCCAGGCACCTGCGGACCTTGTCGCGGTAGCGCCGGCGGTCCTCGCCGCTGATGGTGACCGAGGCCACGTCCCTGCCCATGTGTCCGTCCCTGTGCTCCAGAGGAACCGTCATAAAACGGGATGTCCCGGCAGAGGGGGCTGAAAACCCGGCCGGTGGTTTCGGGCCACGTTTAGTGACTGGCCGGTAACCTGTGTCGGCCACCGGGGGTCTCGTGACACTCTGTGATGGACGGCGAGGCCCACCGTCGCCGCCGGGCACGGCGGCGCACCCCCCGGGCGGCGCCGCGCGACGGACGGAGCGGCCCATGCGGATGCGCCCCCGGTCCATCAGGGCCAGGGACACCCTCGTCGCCGCCGTCATCGCCGCCCTCGTCTGGGGCGTCACCGCGGTCGGCATCGACGTCGCCGTCCGCACGATCGTCAAGTCCGACCTGCTGCGGAGCACCCAGGTGGTCGCGCGGCGGGTCAGCGGCGGCGTCCGCGACGGCACGCTGCGCGGCCCGATCCCCGACGACACCGGCGGCCGCATGCTGGTGCAGGTCGTCGAGCCGGGCTGGCGCGTACGGGAGGCCACGCCGGCGGCGGCGGGACGTCCGCCGGTCAGCCGGCTCTGGCCGTCCGCCGGCCTTCGGGTGCGCGACTACACCGAGTGCCGGGGCCGCTGGCCGAACCGGCGGTGCCATGTCGCCGAGGCGATCCGCGCCACCACCGCGCCCGACTCGGTGGTGGTGTACGCGCTGGAGCCGGTGCCGTCCTACCTGGTCAACGGGCTGCTGGAGGGGGTGCTCGCGGCCGCTGTCGCGGCTCTCGCCGGGCTCGCGGCCCGGATCACCTGGCGGGTCGTCGGCCGCACGCTCGCCCCCGTCGAGGCGATCCGCGCCCAGCTCGCCGAGATCAGCGCCACCGACCTCAGCCGCCGGGTGCCCGAGACGGCCGGCGAGGACGAGATCGCCCAGCTCGCCCGCACCGCCAACGCGACGCTCGACCGGCTGGAGTCGGCGGTCGGGCGGCAGCGCCAGTTCGCCTCGGACGCCTCGCACGAGCTGCGCACCCCGATCGCGGGCCTGCGCGCCAACCTCGAGGACGCCTCGATGCACCCCGAGGACAACGACCTGCCCGCCGTCGTGGAGCAGGCGCTGCGCGACACCGACCGGCTGGAGTCCATCGTCACCGACCTGCTGCTGCTCGCCCGGATCGGGACGGGCGGGACGGTCGCGCAGGAGCCGATCGACCTGTCGGCGCTGGCCGCCGCCGAGCTCGGCCGCCGCACCTTCCAGGTGAAGATCGAGAAGGAGCTCGCGGACGGGGTGACGGTGCGCGGGGTGCGGATGCAGCTCGTCCGGCTGCTGGGCAACCTGCTGGACAACGCCGAGCGGTACGCCGACCGGGTCATCGCCGTGGAGACGTTCCCGGACCACGACCACGTGCTGCTCACCGTGACCGACGACGGCGTCGGCATCGCCCCGCCGGACCGAGAGCGCGTCTTCGAGCGCTTCACCCGGCTGGACTCCGCGCGCAGCCGCGGCGCCGGGGGCACCGGCCTGGGGCTGGCCATCGCCCGCGAGATCGCGCAGGCGCACGGCGGCACGCTGCGCGTCGAGGACGACCCGCGCGGCGCCCGGTTCGTCCTGCGCCTGCCCCTCGCCCCGCCCGAGGCATAGGGAAAGGGCCGTCCCCCCATGGTGAACGGCCCTTTCCCGGGCCGGCGCCCGTGCGGGGCGGGTGCCGGGGAGGAAGTCCTCAGGCGCGGACGGCCTGGATCTCCAGCTGGAGGTCGACCTTGTCGCCCAGCAGAGCGCCCTCGCCCTTCAGGGGCACGTTGAACTCGATGCCCCAGTCCTTGCGGTTGATCGTGGTCCCGGCGGAGAACCCGGCGCGGGTGCCGCCCCACGGGTCCTCGGCGACGCCGTTGAACTCGACCGTGAGGGAGACCGGGCGGGTGATCCCGCGGATGGTCAGGTCGCCGTCCAGGTAGTACTCGCCGCCCTCGGTGCGCACGCCGGTGGCGTTGAAGGTCATGGTCGGGTGGTTCTCGACGTCCAGCACGTCCGCCTGCCGCACGTGCGCGTCGCGGTCGGCGTTGCGGGTGTCGATCGAGGCCATCTTGATCTCGGCGGTCGCGGACGAGCCGGCGAGGTCGTCGGCGATCTGCACGGCGCCGGAGAACTCGGTGAAGGAGCCGCGCACCTTGGTCATCAGGTGCCGGATCGTGAAGGTGACCTCGGAGTGGGTCGGGTCGATGTTCCAGGTGCCGGTGGTCAGGCCCGGGGCGACGGTGGCGATGCTCATTGACGTCTCCAGTGCGTAGGTGCTTGAAACTTCAACGACTATGTCGAGGTTAGTTGAAAGCTCAAACACATGTCAACCGTCCCTTGTTCCCGGCCGCGTGAAGGCCGGCCCTAGCGGCCCTAGGACGCGGCGGCCTCCGGGCGGGCGCCGATGAGCGGGTGGGCGCTGCCGTCCAGCAGGACGCGGGCGACCTGCGGCGGGTCGTCGGACATGGGGACGTGGCCGCAGCCCTCCAGCCAGACGAACCGGGCGTGCGGGAGGCGGCGCTGGGCGCGGACGGCCTGGCCGCGCAGCAGCAGGCGGTCCTTGGTGCCCCAGCCGATGGTGACGGGGACGTCCGCGCAGGAGCCGGCGAAGCGGGTGGTGCGGCCCGCGCGGAGGGTGGGCGCGAAGCCCGCGGCGTCGCGCAGGGCGCGGGCGTCACCGGCGAGGGCCGCCGCGTCCATCAGGTCGGGACGGCCGTAGATCATGCCGAACATGGCCGTGCGGCGGCGCGGGGAGCGGGCCAGCGCGGCGAGGAGGCCGTCGGGGACGCGGGCCGCGAGCCGGGACGCGCGCAGCACCGAGGCCGCGTAGCGCAGCTCGGCGGCGTTGAAGAAGCCGGCCGGGGACAGCGCCGTCGCGGAGCTGACCAGGCCGCGGTCGGCGGCCTCCAGGGCGAACAGGCCGCCGAGGGAGTTGCCCGCGATGTGCGGCCGGTCCAGGCCGAGCTCGGCGAACGCCCCGGCGAGGACGGTGAGGGCGGAGTCGAGGGTGTAGGGGGTGCCGGCGGGCAGCGGCGGGGACTCCCCGAAGCCGGGCAGGTCGACGGCGATGACGTCGCGTTCGGCGGCGAGCAGGTCCATGACGGGGGACCAGCCCTGCCGGCGGTGGCCGATGCCGTGCAGCAGGACCAGCGGCGGGCCTTCGCCGCGGCGGTCGAAGACGATGTCCACGCGGCGAGGGTAGGCCTGAAGTTACTCGCGGGTCACTAGTGATGCTCGTCACGTGCCCGCCGCCGGGCGGCGCGGTCAGGTCGGCGTCACCTCGGCCGGCCGGCGGTGCTCCAGCGCGATGCGCAGCTGGGCGCGGCCCCGGTGGATGCGGGAGCGGACGGTGCCGAGCTTCACCCCGAGGGACGCGGAGATCTCCTCGTAGGTGAGGCCCTCGATGTCGCAGAGCACGACGGCGGCGCGGTACTCGGGGGCGAGGCCGTCCAGGGCCTTCTGGATGTCGGCGTCGAGGTGGCGCTCGTCGTAGGACTGGGCCGGGCTCGGCTCGCGGCCCTGGAGCCGCTCGGCGGCGTCGTCGCCGAGCGCGTCGAAGCGGATGCGCTGCTTGCGGCGGGCGCGGTCCAGGAAGAGGTTGGTGGTGATGCGGTGCAGCCAGCCCTCGAACGTGCCGGGACTGTAGGACGACAGCGAGCGGAAGACCCGGATGAACACGTCCTGGGTCAGGTCCTCGGCGTCGTGCCGGTTGCCGGTTAGGCGGTACGCCAGCCGGAACACCCTTGTGGAGTGCTCGGTGACGATCTCCTCCCACGTTGGAGGAGTCCACGCCATCGTGCCTGCGCTCACCACGACCCCCGTCTGATACGAAATCGTTACGGCCAAGCATGCCGGTACCCAGATAAGACCGGTGTAAGAAGCCCCGGCGTGGCCGGATCCGGCGGCGTGTGACTGATCTCATTGGACCGGACGCCAACAGGCATTGAGCCCGTCGCCGGTCGCCGAGGATGATCGGAGGCGTCCCCACCCACCCCGACCTCCGAGGACGTGGCATGGCGCGCAGCTACAACCTGGCCGATCTTCTCGAAATCCTCGCGGCGGCGGGGCCCGAGCGCCCCGCCCTCGTCGCCGGGACCGAGCGGCGCACCTACGCGCAGCTCGACGAGCGGGCGAGCCGGGTCGGCCACCACCTCGCCGCCGCGGGCGTCCGGGCGGGCGAGCACGTCGCGATCCTCGCCTACAACCGGGCGGAGTGGATCGAGGCGATGATCGGCGCCTTCAAGATCAGCGCGGTGCCGATCCCGGTGAACTACCGGTACGTGGCCGCCGAGCTGCACCACGTGCTGTCCGACTCCGACTCGGTCGCGCTCATCGGGGAGCGTTCGCTGCTGGAGAAGGTCGAGGAGATCCGCGGCGACCTGCCGAAGCTGCGGCACGTCGTCGTCCTGGAGGACGGCTCGTCCGCGGACATCCCGGGCGCCGTCGCGTACGAGGAGGCCCTCGCCGGAGCCGGGGGCGGCAACGACTTCCCGGAGCGCTCCAGCGACGACCGCTACATCATGTACACCGGCGGCACCACCGGCTACCCCAAGGGCGTCGAGTGGCGCTGCGAGGACATCTTCTTCGGCGCGCTCGGCGGCGGCAACGCCCTCGGCGACCCGATCACCAGCCCCGAGGCGCTCGCGGCGAACGCCGAGCAGCCGTCGATGGCCGTGCTCGACTGCGCGCCGGTCATGCACGGCGCCGGCCAGTGGGTCGCGTTCATGGGCCTGTTCACCGGCGCGAAGGTCGTCCTGTACACCGACCACGCGTTCGACGCCGAGAAGGCGCTGGCGCTGCTCGCCGAGGAGCAGGCGAACGTGCTGATGCTGGTCGGCGACGTGATGGCGCGCCCGGTGGCGCAGGCCCTGGCGTCCGGCGAGCACGACACGTCGTCGCTGATGGCGATCGCCTCGGGCGGCGCGCCGCTCACCGAGGGCGCCAAGACGGCCCTCCAGGAGCACCTGCCGAACGTCATGTTCCTCGACAACTACGGCGCGTCCGAGACCGGCGCGTGCGGGCCGTCCGTCGACGCCAAGGAGGGCACCGCCCGGTTCATGATGAAGCCGGGCATCACGGTCCTGGACGACGACCTGAAGGTGGTCGAGCCCGGCCGGATCGGCAAGCTCGCGCGCAGCGGGCACATCCCGATCGGCTACTACAACGACCCGCAGAAGACCGCGTCGACGTTCTTCACCGACGCGGACGGCACCCGCTGGTCCATCCCCGGCGACTTCGCGAGCCTGGAGGAGGACGGCACGATCACCCTGCTCGGCCGCGGCTCCCTCATGATCAACACCGGCGGCGAGAAGGTGTACCCGGAGGAGGTCGAGGTCGCGCTGAAGGACCACCCGGACGTCTACGACGCGGTCGTCGTCGGCCTGCCGGACGAGCGGTTCGGGCAGCGCGTCGCCGCCGTCGTCGCGCCGCGCCCCGGCGCGGCGATCTCGCTGGACGAGCTGGCCGAGCACTGCCGCGGCCGCCTCGCCGGCTACAAACTGCCGCGCGAGCTCAAGGTGGTCGACGAGGTGCAGCGCACCGCCGTCGGAAAGTCGGACTACAAGTGGGCGAAATCCGTCTTTGCCTAACCCTTTCCGGAGAACGCCGCCGGCGCCACCAGCGACGCGCCGGGAAGCGGTCAAGAAAGCATTGACGGCGGGCGGGCGTGCCCGGGTGCTTTCGGGCGCATAACGTCCCCATGAACGGGGACCGGCCGATACCGCTCGCACAGCGGTACCGCCTGCTCTCCGTGGTCGGCCGAGGCGGAATGGGCACGGTCTGGCGCGCCTACGACGAGATGCTCGACCGGGACGTGGCGGTCAAGCAGGTCCGCCTTCCCGGCCGCATCACCGAGACCGAGCGCAAGGCGCTGTGCCGGCGGCTGCTCGCCGAGGCGCGGGCCACCGCGGCGCTCCGGCATCCCGGCGTCGCCGCCGTCCACGACGTCCTCGTCGAGGACGGCCGCCCGTGGATCGTGATGGAGTTCCTGCCGTCGTGCTCGCTGCACCGGCTGGTCGGCGAGGGCGGCCCGCTCGGCGTGCGGCGGACGGCGCGGATCGGCGCGGCGGTGCTGTCGGTGCTGCGCGCCGCGCACGCGGCCGGCATCCTGCACCGCGACGTGAAGCCGAGCAACGTGCTGATCTGCGACGACGGCCGCGTCCTGCTCACCGACTTCGGCCTCGCCCTGCACACCGACCGGGGCCGCGGCGCCGCGCTGCAGGCCGAGACGATGGCCGCGGGCATCGAGGGATCGCCCGCCTACCTGGCGCCCGAGCGGGTGCACGGGCGGGCGAGCGTCGAGGCGTCGGACCTGTGGTCGCTCGGTGTGACGCTCTACACCGCCGTCGAGGGGTTCTCCCCGTTCCTGCGCTGCCACGCACTCGCGTCGATGGTCGCGGTGCTGCTCGGCGACTACGCGCCGCCCGTCCGGGCGGGCGCGCTCGCCCCGGTGATCGAGGGGCTGCTGCGCGAGCGCCCCGAGGACCGGCTGTCGGCCGAGGCGACCGCGCGGATGCTGGCGGAGGTCGCCGACGGGGAGCCGGGCGGGGCGACGGCCGCCGTCCTGGTCGCCCCGGCGAAGCGGGAGCGGCCGAAACCGCCGCGCGCCGCGCGGGTCCGGCGGGCGCTGCGGCTGCCGGCGCCGCTCGGGCGGCGGCTGCGGCCCGGCGCCGTGCTCAGCGTGGCGGTGCTGGCGGTGGTCGCGGCCGGCGTGGGCACCTGGACGGCGCGGTGGAATTCCGTCGGCAAAAGCGACGCCGTGGCCTTGCGCCCGGCGGCGGGCGTCGTCACGAAAATGGTGAGGTACACCGAGGCGGGCGCCTATTCGATCCGCGTTCCGGCCGGCTGGCAGAGCGAACGGCGCGACGGCGTCATGGAATGGGACGACCGGGCGTCCGGGCGCGGGCTGCGCGTCTCCCCGGCGCCGGGCGCCGCACTGGACGGGCTCCGCACGGACGAGCGGAGAGCCGTCGCCGAGCGCCTTTATCCCGGTTATCGCCGGCTGCGGCTCGAGGCCGTTCCGGAACTCGGCGAGAACGCCGCGGAATGGGAGTTCGGCTGGAATGGCGAGCCGGGCGGCGCGCATGGCGGGGAGCACGTGCTGTGCAGCCGCGCCGCCGGATACGAATTCTGCTTCTCCACGCCCGATGCGCATTGGACGCCGGGGCAGCGGCTCTACGACCGGATCCTCAGGACGTTCCGGCCCGACCGGAACTAGAGGTCCGGGACTAGAGGCTCTTCTGGAGGCGGAGCAGGAACTCGGCGTTCGACGAGGTGCCCTTCATCTTCTCCAGGAGCTGCTCGATGGCCTGCTGCCGCTCCAGCCCCTGCAGGGCGCGGCGCAGCCGCCAGGTGAGCGCCAGCTCCTCGGGCGACATCAGCAGCTCGTCGCGGCGGGTGCCGGACGCCTCGATGTCGACGGCGGGGAAGACCCGCCGGTCCGCGAGGCCGCGGTCGAGCTTCAGCTCCATGTTGCCGGTGCCCTTGTACTCCTCGAAGAACACGTCGTCCATCCGGGAGCCGGTCTCCACCAGCGCGGTCGCGAGGATGGTCAGCGAACCGCCGTTCTCGATGTTGCGGGCGGCGCCGAAGAACTTCTTCGGCGGGTAGATCGCGGTGGTCGCGACGCCGCCGGCGAGGATGCGGCTGCTGGAGGGCGCCGCGAGGTTGTAGGCGCGGCCCAGCCGGGTGATCGAGTCGAGCAGCATGACCACGTCGTGGCCCTGCTCGACGAGCCGCTTGGCGCGCTCGACGGCCAGCTCGGCCAGCGCGGTGTGCTCCTGCGCGGGCCGGTCGAACGTCGAGTGGATCACCTCGCCGCGGATCGTCCGCTGCATGTCGGTGACCTCTTCGGGGCGCTCGTCGATGAGCACCACCATGAGGTGCACCTCGGGGTTGTTGGTGCTGATCGCGTTCGCGAGGGCCTGGAGCACCATCGTCTTGCCGACCTTCGGCGGCGAGACGATCAGCCCGCGCTGGCCCTTGCCGATCGGCGCGACCAGGTCGATGACGCGGGTCGCGAGCGGGCCGGTGTCGAGGCGCAGCCGGTCGTCCGGGAACAGCGGCGTCAGCTTGCCGAACTCGGGGCGGTCGGCGGCCTGCGCGGGCGGCAGCCCGTTCACCGACTCGACGGTGGCGAGCGCGCCGAACTTCTCCCGGCCGCTCTTCGGCGGGCGGGCGGTCCCGGCGACGGCGTCGCCGGGACGCAGGTTGTACGTCTTGACCTGGGCCAGCGAGACGTGGATGTCGTCGTTGCCGGGCAGGTAGCCGGACGTGCGGACGAACGCGTGCTTGTCCTGGACGGCGAGGATCCCGTGGAACGGGACCGCCGGCTGGTCGTCGGCGGCGGGCCGCCGCGCCTGCTGCGCGCTCTTGCGCGCCGCCGGCACGGCGTGCGCCCTGCCCTCGGCGGGACGGCGTTCGGTGGTGAGTGTGGGAGTGGACATACGGGTCCCTTCTCAGGACGGCACGGAAGGCGCCGCGCCCCCTGGAGTCGAACCCCGCGTACGGCGGCGGAACCCGCGGCTCGTGCGCGAGGAGAATGCGAGGAATGCAGCTCGGTTCACCGGGCTGTCGACGGCTCCCTTGCGACGGTCCGGGACGCTCGTCGGGGCGTCCGGACGGGGGTCACCGGGCGCTCAGATGGCCCGGGCGGGGAAGAAAGGCGCCTCAACCGCTCAGTGCGGGAAATCAAAGACGCTGCCTAGACAGTACAGCACCGGGAGGCGTTCGCGCATTCCCCAAGGTCACCGATGCGTCCGGGGCTTGGACGGGGTCCGCGGCCGGCTGGTGGGGCGCGGCCCGGACGGCGTGCTGGCGTGCGTGGGCTCCGCGACCGGCGCCGTCGGCCGGGACGCGGGCTTGCCGGTCTTCTTCGCCTTCCAGCGCGGCGTCGTCCGCCACGGGGTGGGCGTGTCGCGCTCCACGGGGAACGCGATGTAGTGCCGCTTCCGCCTGTTGTTCGGGGCGGACGCGCCGCAGTCGGCGTCCTCGTACACGCCGCCGTCGGCCTCGATCTCCGCCGAGGCCGACACGTCGACCTTCTTGCCCATGTCGATCGTGCCGTCGCCGGCGGGCAGCCGCCCCGGCAGGTTCAGCAGGACCGCGCCGTCCTCGATGGACGGGGCCGCGGCGAGCTCCTTCTTCTCGTCGCCGGAGCCGCTGGTGACGCGCCAGTCGCCGCCGCTGAGGGCGGCGTCCACCCGCGCCGTCCTCAGCCCGGCCCGGACGACCGTGGTGTAGGTGGCCTTCCCCGGCTGGGCCAGGGAGAGCGGCCCGGCCGTCGTGAAGGCCACCCGGACCAGGCCGGGCTCGCGTTCCCACGCGACCGAGGTGAGGTCGCTCCACGCGGGCGCCGCGTTCCGCGACCCGTGCGAGGTCACGTCGCCCTGGGGATCGGTGCATTTCAGCGACCAGTTCGCCGAGACCGGCACCGCCGTCGCCCCGTGCGCGGACGGCTTCGTGCGCGCGGCGGCCTTGTGCGAGCCGCTCTTGCAGCCGGTCATCGAGACCGCGAGGCCGGCGACCCCGGCGCCGATGGCGATACGCGTGATCAAGCGGCTTTCCCGCACGGAGCAGCTCCTCGGCCCGCGGGTGCGTCCGACGCGCACCCTTCCGACGTTTACCGCCACGTCTGACTCGGGAGTCACACGCGCGGTTCCGCCGGATCCCGGCCGGCTGCGGCCACATCCGGCCCCGGGCCGCGGGATCGGAGGGGCGCCGGGTCAGCTGGCGGAGCGGCGGGCGCGGGGCAGGGTGAGGGACGACAGCGGGCGGGTCTGCAGGAGCCAGAGGGCGCCCTCGGCGTCGAAGCCGAACTCGATCTCCTGCGGGCCGCCGAACAGGGCCGTGGCGCGCGCGGCCAGCTTGACCAGCGCCCGCAGCTGCTGCCGGGTGAGCGGCTCCTCCTCCGGGCCGCCGCCGTCGCGCTCCACGCTCATGACCTTGCCGCGCCGGTTGAGGGCGTAGCGGGTGGCGGCCTCGCTGTCGCGGATCGCGCGCGGGCCGCCGGCCGCGGCCGAGACGACCACGCGGTCGCCGCGCCGGTCCAGCGGGTCGGCGCCGAACAGCACTCCGCCCGACACCAGGTCCAGCTGGGGCTGGACGAGGATCGCGGTGGTCGCGGGCCCGGTGGCGGAGGCCACCACGCCCGTCACGGCCTTCAGGAACCCCGGCCAGCCCCTGACGTCCAGGGCGGACACGTACCGGCCCTCGGCCCCCTCCTCGTGCGTGGACGAGGAGCGGACCGCGAGCGGCCGCTCGCCGTTCCGGCTGAGGCGGGCCCATGCCTTCCGCAGCTCGCCGGTGTTCCGGTAGCGCTCCGCGCTCAGGAGGCACTGCACGGGGATCACGAACCCGGGCGGCACCGGCATCCCGTGCCGCGCCGCGCGCGACAGGTCGGACGCCTTGGCCCCGGCCATGTCGGGCGCGCCGGCCAGCGGGTCGTCCAGGTTGATCGTCCACAAGGCGTGTGCACTCTGTTGCACCGCGAGCTCCGTTTCAGGGTCGAAGACCCCTCATCTGTCTACAATCCGGCGGACGTCCCCAGAATTCCTCCCTCACAGGGGGTGACCCTAATCCATCCGGACGGAGTATCCGCGGTGGGATTCGCGTCGTCCCCGGGGCGGAGGACCGGCCCTGCCGCCGGGTCCGTACGATGATGCCCCGGTGCGGCGAGGGAGGGCCATGGGCGGCGGGGTGCGGTGCGAGGTCGCCGGGGGCGTGGGAACGATAACCATCGACCGCCCGGAGAAGCGGAACGCCATGTCGGCGGACATGTGGCGGGCGCTGCCGCCGACGCTGGACGGGCTGGCGGCCGATCCGGGGGTCCGGGTCGTGGTGCTGACCGGGGCGGGCGGGAACTTCTGCGCGGGCGCCGACATCGCCGAGCTCCCCGACATCCACCGCGACGACGACTCGCACCTGTCGACGGTCGCGGAACGGGCCCTCGCCGCGTTCCCGAAGCCGACCCTGGCGGCGATCGAGGGGTTCTGCGTCGGCGGCGGCTGCCAGCTCGCGGCGGCGTGCGACCTGCGGTTCGCGGCGGCGGACGCCCGGTTCGGGATCACCCCCGCCAAGCTCGGCATCGTGTACCCGGCCGCCGCGACGGCCCGGCTCGTCCGGCTGGTGGGGCCGTCCGCCGCGAAGTACCTGCTGTACTCGGCCGACCTCGTCGACGCCGGCCACGCGCTGCGGATCGGCCTGCTGGACGAGATCGCCGGCGACCTGCCGGCCCGGGTCGCCGCGTTCGCCGCGACCCTCGCGTCCCGGTCGCTGCTCACCCAGCAGGCGACCAAGGACATCGTGGACGCCATCGCCGCGGACGGCCCGGTGGAGGAGAAGATGCGCGGCTGGCTGGAGGAGGTCGCGGCGCGCGGCGAGGTCGCCGAGGGCATCGCCGCCTTCCTGGAACGCCGCCCGCCCCGCTTCACCTGGACCTCCCGCTAGGACGCGTCGAAGAGGCGGCCGGCGGGGAGGCGGCGCAGGCGGTCGGCGGCGCGGGACGGCTCGTCCAGCAGCCCGGCGGTCTCGGGGAGGCGCAGCTCGGCGAGCGGCAGCACGCCGCACAGCAGCGCCCCGGACGTGCGGACGATCACCAGCGGCCCGGTCTGCACGACGGCCTCGCGGGCGGCGCGCACCGCGTCCAGCAGGGCCCCGGCCTCCGCGGCGGACTCCCGGCAGCCGCCCCGGAGCGCGGCCAGCAGGTCGATGAAGTCCCGTTCGAGGCCGCGGGGGCTGCGGCCGGACAGGTAGTGGCGGTCCCGGTCGGTCAGCTCGCTCCACAGCCCGTACCGCTCCAGGAACCGGTCGAACGGGCCGGCCAGCGCGGTCCGGGCGTCCTCGGGGGCGGCGGCGAGGGTCCCGGCGACCAGGTCGGCGGGCTCGGCGCCGAGGGAGGCGGCGACGGCCTGGTCGAGCCGCCCGACCAGGTGGGCGCGGAGCGCGGCGACGTCGGCGGCGAGCCGGTCGAGGGCGGCCTTCTGGGCGGTCAGCCGCTCGTTGACCTCCGGCACCATCCGGTCGTTGATCTGCTCGACGAGCGAGCCGATCCGGGCGTCGGCCGCGCGCAGCGACTCGTCCTGGCGCTCCTGCCCGGCGGTGAGCCGCGCGACCTCCGCGGCCTGGTCGGCGCCGAGGCGCTCCAGCCGCTCGCGCTGCGCGGAGCGGAACTGCGCCAGCTCGTCGCGGGTGCCCTTGAGCGCGGCGAGCTGGGTGCGGATGTCGGCGATCTCGGGCGCGCCCGCCGTCCGCCTCCGGTCGAACGCCAGGTACACCTCCCGGCCCGCGATCGCCAGGCAGAGCAGGATCAGGATCACCGTCATCGCGCCCTCCAAGGGCCAACCTCGCCGAGCAACCTATTTCACTGCGGCGGGCGCCGGATAGTCCGCCGGAGAGGGCGGATCACCCGGGTGGAGACGGACCGGTCAGCGGTTCAGGTAGGCCAGGACGGCGAGGACGCGGCGGTTGGTGTCGTCGGTGACGGGCAGGTCGAGCTTGGCGAAGATGTTCGCGGTGTGCTTGGTGACGGCGCGCTCGGTCACGACCAGCCGTTCCGCGATCGCCGCGTTCGAGCAGCCCTGCGCCATCAGCTCCAGTACCTCGCCCTCGCGCGGGGTGAGGCGGCTCAGCGGGGTGCGGCGGGCGCTGCCGGCGACCAGCCGGGAGATCACCTCGGGGTCCATCGCGGTGCCGCCGGCGGCGACCCGGCGGACCGCGTCGACGAACTGGGCGGTGTCGAACACCCGGTCCTTCAGCAGGTAGCCGATGCCGCCGCTGCCGTCGGCGAGCAGTTCGCGGGCGTACAGCTGCTCGACGTACTGCGACAACACCAGCACCGGCAGGCCCGGGATCCGGCGGCGCGCCTCCAGCGCGGCCTGCAGGCCCTCGTCGGTGAAGGACGGCGGCAGCCGCACGTCGACCACCGCCACGTCGGGGCGGTGGTCGACCAGTGCCTTCAGCAGCGAGGGGCCGTTGTCGACGGCGTCGGCGATCTCGAAGCCGTGCGTCTCCAGGAGGCTGACGAGGCCCTCCCTCAGGAGGGCGAGGTCTTCGGCGAGGACAACGCGCACGGCAGCTCCAGGGTCACGATGGTCGGGCCGCCCACCGGGGAGTTGAGGGCGAGCACGCCGTCGAATGTACCGATGCGCCGCTCGATCCCGCGCAGCCCGCTGCCGCCGCCGATGGTCGCGCCGCCGTGCCCGTCGTCGGTGACGGTGATGCGCAGCATGCCGTGCTCGTGGCCCATGTCGACCCAGACGCGGGACGCGCCGGAGTGCTTGGCCGCGTTGGTGAGGATCTCCGAGACGGCGAAGTAGGCGGCGGACTCGACCGGCGGCTCGGGACGGGCCGGCAGGTCGGCGGTGACCTCGACGTTCAGCGGGTGGTCGAGCGCGAGCGCCTTCACCGCGTCGCCGATGCCGCGGTCGGCGAGGACCGGCGGGTGGATGCCGCGCACCAGGTCGCGCAGCTCGTGCAGCGCCTTGGCGGACGACGCGCGGGTCTGCGCCAGCAGGGCCCGCGCCTTCTCCGGGTCCTTGTCGAGCAGGTGCTCGATGGCGCCGAGGCTCATGCCCATCGCGACGAGCCGGGCCTGGGCGCCGTCGTGCAGGTCGCGCTCGATGCGGCGCAGCTCGGCGGCGGACGCGTCGACCGCGTCCGAGCGGGTCTCGGTGAGGTGCCGGACGCGCAGCGCGAGCCGGGACTTCTCGGTGGGGCCGAGCAGCAGCCGGCCCCACTGCCCGTACACGGCCATGAACCTGGGGCCGGTGAGGAACCCGAAGGCGAGGAACAGCGTGGCGACGACGACCGTGGAGACGATCCGTCCGGTGTCGCGCTCGTATCCGGCCGTGACGTGGACGTAGGCGTACCAGTCGCTGCCGCCGTAGTGGCCGAGCATCTTGCCGCCGTACGCGGCGAGGAAATAGCCCCACGCCCCGTACAGGATGCAGTAGCCGGGCAGCGCGGCCGTGAAGAGCGAGACGATCGGGTCGGTGGTCAGGAAGAGATAGTCGCGCCAGGTCGCCGGGTCGGAGACCTTCGCGATGAACCGGCGCACCAGGCCCTTGAAACCGGGTTCGCCCGCAGGGGCCGGCAGGTACGGCCGCTCGATCGCTACGCCCGTCCACCGGCCGATGAGGTCGCGGTAGACGTTCGCGGTGTTGCGCATCAGCAGCGCGGCGGACGGGAGCATCAGCACGCCGGCCAGCACGCCGATCAGCGCCACCGCCGTGCCGAACCACAGCGCCACGAAGGCCGCCGGGATGCCGAGCAGCCCGAGCCGGAACCCGCGCCAGGGCATCCGGGTGTGCCGCTGCCACCAGGTCTCCTGTACCAGCTGACCGTCCACCGCGTTCCTCCGTATGTCGCCTGCCGTCGTGCGTCCAGTCTCCGGCCGGCGCCCGCCGAGCACAGTGTGCCCGCAACCCCGAGCGGGGGTGTACCCAGCAACACCCCCAGGCGGCGTCCAGGCCCATGTCGGCGGTGCCGCGGGCGCTGTTGGCTTCCTGGTGTCACCCCGCACCGACGACCCCCAGGGGACCCCATGAGAAGGAACGTCGCCGCCGCGCTCGGCGGATGGAGCGCGCGGCACCGGTCGGCGGCCGTCCTCGGCTGGCTGCTGTTCGTGGTCCTGGCCTCGGTGCTGGGCGGCGCGGCCGGCCAGGTCACGATGGCCGAGCACGAGCAGGGCAGCGGGCCGTCCGCGCACGCGGAGAAGATCATCGCCGATGCCGGGATCGACGACCCGGATTCGGAGACCGTGCTGCTCACCGGCCCGGCCGGCGCGCCGGAGACGGTCCGGGCCGTCGCCGCCGTCCGGGCGAACGTCCAGGCCACCGGGAAGATCACGGACCTGAGGCCGGACGTGGTGGCGCGGGACCGGCGGCACGTGATCGTCCAGTTCACGCTAAAGGACGCGCCGGACGGCGCGCCCGACCCGCTGCCCGCGATCGAGGACGCGGTAGCGAGGGCGCAGCGCGCCCACCCGTCGGTGAGGATCGGGGAGTTCGGCGGCGCGACCGCCGACGCCTGGTTCGACAACGCGCTCGGCAAGGACTTCCAGCGCGCGGAGATGACGGCCGTGCCGCTGGCGATCGGGATCCTGCTCGTCGCGTTCGGCGCGCTGCTCGCGGCCGTCCTGCCGGTGGTGCTGGCGTTCACCGCCTACCTCGCGGCGGGCGGGCTGCTGGCCGTCGCCAGCCACGCGGTGCACGTGGACGACACGACGAACTCGGTGATGCTGCTGATGGGCCTCGCCGTCGGCGTCGACTACTGCCTGTTCTACCTGCAGCGCGAGCGCGAGGAGCGGCGCCGGGGCCGGGACCGGGAGGCCGCGCTGGCGATCGCGGCGGCCACCTCGGGACGGTCCGTGCTGGTCTCCGGCATCACCGTCATGGTGGCGATGTCCGGGATGTTCCTGTCCGGTCTGCTGCTGTTCAAGGGCTTCGCGGTGGCGACGATCCTGGTCGTCTGCATCGCGATGCTCGGTTCCGTGACCGTGCTGCCCGCGCTGCTGTCGCTGCTCGGCGACCGGGTCGAGTTCGGGCGGATCCGGCTGCCGCGGCGGCGCCGCGCCGCCCGCCGCAAGGAGCGCGCCGGGGTCGTGGGGGCGCTGCTCAAGCCCGTCCTGGCCCGTCCCGGGATCGCGGCCGCGCTGTCGGCGGGGCTGCTGCTGGCCCTGGCGGCGCCCGCGCTCGGTATGAAGACCGAGAAGCTCGGCATCGACCAGCAGATCCCGCCCGGCGAGAGAATCGCGCGGACCTACACCGAGCTGAACCGGGCGTTCCCCGGCAACCCCGAACCCGCGAACGTGGTGGTGAAGGCGCGCGACATCGACGCGCCGCAGGTCAGGGCGGCGATCGGTGAGCTGAAGCGGCGGGCGCTCGCGTCCGGGGAGATGAACGCGCCGATCGAGGTGACCGTGCACCGGAAGGCGAACGTCGCCGAGATCGAGGTGCCGCTCGCCGGCACCGGCTCCGACGCCGCCTCGAAGCACGCGCTGGAAACGCTGCGGGAGAAGATCGTCCCGCAGACCGTCGGACGGGTCGCGGACGCGCCGGTGAGCGGGCAGCTCGCCTGGTCCACCGACTACAACGCCCAGCTCAGGCACGCCATCGCACCCGTCTTCCTGTTCGTCATGGGCGTCACGTTCCTGCTGATGCTGGTGTTCTTCCGGTCGGTCCTGATCGCGCTCACCGCGATCGTGCTGAACCTGCTGTCGGTCGGCGCCGCGTACGGGGTGATGGTCGCGGTGTTCCAGCACGGCTGGGGCGACTCGCTGGTCGGGACGCGCGGCGCGGGCGCGCTGGAGTCGTGGATCCCGCTGTTCGTGTTCGTGGTGCTGTTCGGGCTGTCGATGGACTACCACGTGTTCGTGGTGTCCCGGATCCGGGAGGCCCGCGACCGGGGCCTGGACACCGCCCGCGCGGTCGGCGAGGGCGTCCGCGCCACCGCCGGGGTCGTGACCGGCGCCGCCGTCATCATGATCGCCACGTTCGCGATCTTCGGGACGCTGTCGATGCAGGACTTCAAGCAGCTGGGCGTCGGTCTGGCGGTGGCGGTCCTGATCGACGCGACGGTCGTGCGGATCGTCCTGCTGCCCTCGGTGATGGTGCTGCTCGGCCGCGCGAACTGGTACCTGCCGCGCTGGCTGGGCTGGCTGCCGCGCGTTTCGCACGGCGAGGCCGCGCCCGTCCCGGCCCCCGAGCCCCCGGCTCTCGTCCCTTAGCGGCCTAGCCGGGCGGCGGCTGCTCGTACGGCTGCTGGTATTGCTGCGGTGGCTGGTACTGCTGCGGTTGGTACTGCTGCGGTGCTTCGTACTGCACGGGCTGGCCGTACGGGGGCTGCGGCGGCGGCAGGGCCGGTCGCTCGGGTTGCTCGATGGCTCTCCCCGCCCTGCGCTCCCGGTAGGCGTCCTTGAAACGGCCGCCGAGCCGCTTGCCCGCATCCTGCACCTGCTGGGCGCGCTCGCCCGTCGCGGCCTCCCGCAGCTTCCCGGCGGACTGGCGGCCGAGCTCCTGCAGCCTCCTGGCCTGCTCGGACTCGATCGCCTGCCGGACGCGGTCGTGCTGGGCGAGCCGGGCGGCGTTGTCGCGGGCCGTCTGCCCGACCACCTGGCCCGCGGCCTGGGCGCCGTCCCACGCGAGGACGGCGCCCTGCCGCGCCGCCGCCACGGCGCGCTGGTAACCGCCCGCCCGCACGACCACCGTGCCGCCCGCCAGGTCGGCGAGCGTGCGGCGCCGCCGGCCGACGAGGGCGGGCAGGCTGTTGGCCAGGAAGACCGCGATCGCGAGCAGCCAGAGCAGGACGGCGAGGAAGAACAGCCCCTCCAGCAGGAGCACCCAGGCGAGTGCGTACAGGCCGGTGCCCGACGCGGTCGTGACCAGCGCCCGGCGCGCGGCACGCCCCTTGCCCGGCTTGGCCGGGACGGCGCAGTGCCCGACGCGCAGGTCCATCGCGGCCTTGCCGGCCGTCCGCCCGAGCCAGGCCGTCCCGACGAACTGCAGGAGCAGCTCCGCCAGCACGAGCAGCAGCAGGGCCTGCTCGACGATGGAGACGAACGTGCCCCACACGCCCGCGCCGAACTCGCCGGCGGCCTTCTGGACGCTCCCGCCCGACAGCAGGAGCTCGATGCCGGCCGACCACGCCTTGTGCGGCAGGTCCTCGGCGACGTAGGACTGCAGCCGCCCCCATGTCATGGCGCCGAGCAGCAGCGCCACGACCAGCAGGATCCCGGAGTCGATCGCCCACGCCAGCAGCCGTCTGCCGCGCGGCGCCGCGTCGCTCGCGGGCCCGTCCTGCCCGTAGGGCGGCGGTGCCGGATGCGGGGGCCCGTAAGGCGGGCCGTCGTAGGGCGCAGGGAACGGAGGCGGCGGAGGGCCGTGCACGCGGGAACCCCTCTGGATCGACGCGATTGACCGTGATCATAAGGATTCCGGTCGGCGGTCCGCCACCACTTGACCACCTTGTGCCACTGGCGCGCCGTCCCCGGCGCCGGAGCGAACGTAGGTCGGACCTAAATTTAGCCTTGACCAAGTATGTTTACTGAGCCTAAAGTTCGGTTCGTTCCACTTACTTGGAGGTGTCCATGACCGCGCCCTCTCGCGCATCGGCCCCCGCCGCGGCGGCGGCCCCGGACCGGCTCGAACCGGCCCTGCTGAAGACGTCGTTCGTGCTGGTCCTCGGGCCGATCCTCGCCCTGCTCGACACGACGATCGTGGGCGTCGGGCTCGACGCGGTCGCGCGCGACTTCCACAGCCCGGTCGCGACCCTCCAGTGGGTGTCGGCCGGGTACCTGCTGGCGATCTCGATGGTGATGCCGCTGGCCGGCTGGGCGAGCGACCGGTTCGGCGCCCGGACGATGTGGATGACGTCCGTCGCGCTGTTCACCGCCGGGTCCGCGCTGTGCGGGCTCGCCTGGTCGGCCGGGAGCCTGATCGCGTTCCGGGTGCTGCAGGGGATCGGCGGCGGGCTGATCCAGCCGATCGGCCAGTCGATCGTCGTGCGGGCCGCCGGCCCGAAGCGGCTCGGCCGCGTCATCGGCCTCACCGTACTGCCGCTGACGTTCGCGCCCGTCCTCGGGCCGGTGCTCGGCGGCCTCATCGTCGAGCGGCTCGACTGGCGCTGGATGTTCCTGGTGAACGTCCCGCTCGGCCTGGTCACGCTGCTGCTGGCGGCCCGGTACGTCCCCGCGTTCGGGGGCGCCGGCGGGGCGGCGCGGCGCCTGGACGTGCGCGGTCTCCTGCTGCTGTCTCCCGGCCTCGCCGCCGCCGTCTACGGGTTCTCCGAGGTCGGCGAGGCGGGCGGCTTCGGCTCGGCGCGCGCCGCCGTCCCGCTCGCCGCCGGGACCGTCCTGCTCGCCGGCTACGGCCTGCACGCGCTGCGCCGGCGCGGTGCGGCGCTCATCGACCTGGGGCTGTTCGCGCGGCGCGGCTTCGCGGTCGCGACGGCCAACTCGTTCCTCCAGGGCGCCGCGCTCTACAGCTCGATGCTGCTGCTGCCGCTGTACTACCAGCAGGTCGAGCACGCGTCCGCGCTGGAGGCCGGGCTGCTGCTCGCGCCGCAGGCGCTCGGCACCGCCATCGCGACGTTCTTCGCCTCGCGGCTGGCCGACCGGACGGCGCCGCGCCCGCTCATCCTCACCGGCATCGCCCTCACGCTCGCCGGAACGGTCGCGTTCACGCAGCTCGGCGCGCATCCCGCCGGCTGGCTGCTGACGCTGTCGCTGGTCGTGCGGGGCGCCGGCCTCGGCGTCGTGATGGCGCCCGGCATGGCGACCATCTACGCGAGCGTCTGCCCGGACGAGACGGCCCGCGCCGCCGGTGCCGTCAACACCCTCAACCGGGTCGGCGGCTCGCTCGGCACGGCGGTCCTCGCCGTCGTCCTGCAGTGCTCGCTCGACCACCACGCACCGGCCGCCGCCTACGGCGCGACGTTCTGGTGGGCGGTCGGGCTCTCCGCGCTGACCCTCGTCCCCGCCCTCTTCTACCCGTCCCGCACCGCGAGGAAGGAGCACGCATGAACCTGCGCGTCACCGATGGAGAGCGTCCGCGGCTGCTGACCGTCCACGCGCATCCGGACGACGAGTCGAGCAAGGGCGCCGCGACGCTGGCGAAGTACGCGGCCGAGGGGGTGGACGTCCTGGTCGCGACCTGCACGGGCGGGGAGCGCGGGGACGTGCTGAACCCGGCGATGGACCGGCCCGAGGTCCGGGCGGACCTGCCGGCGATCCGGCGGGCGGAGATGGAGGCGGCGCGGCGGATCCTCGGCGTCCGGCAGCGGTTCCTCGGGTTCGTCGACTCGGGCCTTCCGGGCGAAGGCGAGGGGCTGCCCGAGGGCTGCTTCGCGTCGCTGCCGCTCGCGGACGCGGCCCGGCCGCTGGTGGCGCTGATCCGCGAGTTCCGGCCGCACGTCGTCATCACCTACGACGAGACGGGCGGCTACCCGCATCCCGACCACATCAGGACGCACGAGGTGACGGTCGAGGCGTTCGACGCGGCCGGCGACCCGGAACGCCACCCGGGGACGGGCGGCCCGTGGCGGGCGGCGAAGCTGTACTACCAGGGCGCGTTCTCGCGGGAGTGGTTCCAGGCGCTGCACGACGGGATCACCGGGCGCGGGCTGGAGTCGGCGATCGGGCCGCTGCTGGCGGACTGGCCGGACACCGCGCCGACGCTGGACATCACGACGCGGGTGCCGTGCGCGGAGTACTTCGCCGTGCGGGACCGGGCGCTGCTCGCGCACGCCACGCAGATCGACCCGGACGCCGGGTTCATGCTGCACCCGCGCGACGTCGAGCGGGAGGTGTGGCCGACCGAGGACTACCGGCTGGCCCGCACGCGCGTCGAGGCGCCGCTGCCGGAGGACGACCTGTTCGCGGGCCTGCGCCCGGCGGCGAAGGGCTAGAGCGCCACGAACGTGAGGCCGCGCTTCTGCATCTTCGGGATGACCTTGCGCAGCGCCGCGATGGTCTCCGAGCGGTCGCCGCCGCCGTCGTGGCACAGCATGATGTTGCCCGCCTTGCCGCGCAGCAGCGTCCGGCGGATGTGCCCGACGCCGGGCCGGGACCAGTCGCGCGGGTCGACCGCCCAGTCGATCGGCAGCATGTTGTGCTCGGCGACGAGCTCCAGGATCGTCTTGGACCAGGCGCCGCCGGGCGAGCGGAAGAACTGCGGCTCGATGCCGGTGGTGTCGGCGATCCGGTCGCGCGCCTGCAGCATCTCCTTGCGCACCCGCTTCTCGGACATGCCCGCGATGGTGATCGGGTGCGTCTCGGTGTGGTTGCAGATCTGGTGGCCGGCGGCGGCGACGCGGCGCACCAGCTTCGGCCACTCCTTCACCTGCTCGCCGATCATGAAGAAGGTCGCGTGGACCTGGTGCTCGGCCAGCACGTCGAGCACCTTCGGCGTGTACTCCGGATGCGGGCCGTCGTCGATGGTGAGCGCGATCGTCTTCGGCGGGGGCGCCGGGGACAGCTGGGTCAGCTCCCGGACGGGGGTCTCCAGCGCGGTGAGCCGGGCCGGGGTCCAGCTCGCCGGGCGCGGCGTCGGGGTGGGGGACGGCGCCGGCTTCGGATGGATGACGGGCCGGGCCCGCGGGGTCGGCACGGACGGCTTCGCCGCCGCGTGCGACACATGGGACGGACGCGCCTCGTCCGCCCCGAACGCGGCGAGGCCGGCGGCGGCCCCCATCAGCCAGAGCGCTTTGCGGCGGGACGTCCCGCCTGCCTCCTCATCCTCCACAAGTCCCACGCTATCGGGGATTTCGCGACCTGGCGGCGGCTTGCGGATCACAATCGCCTCAAATGGGAAGAGCGGTTACAGAAGATCATTGGACCGGGGGGTGGGGATGAGCGCGGCGCCCGCGGTCGGCCCACTGCTGGCGATCGTCCTCGGCGCGCTCGCGGTGTTCGCGGCGGCGCTCGCGCGGCTCGGCCGGCTGGGGCTCGGCCGCGACCTGGTGGTCGTCGCGGTCCGCGCGGCCGTCCAGCTCGCGGCGGTGTCGGCGCTCATCGCCGCGGTGCTGCGCGACGCCGGCTACACCGCCGCGTTCGTCGCGGGCATGGTGGTCATCGCGGTGGTGACGGCGGGCCGCCGCATCACCGGCGCGCTGCGCGCGGGCGCGTGGACGACGGCGCTGCCGATCGTCGCCGGCGTCGGGCCCGTCCTCGCGCTGCTGCTCGCGACGCGGCTCGTCCCGTTCCGGACGGTGTCGGTCCTGCCGATCGCCGGCATCTTCGTCGGCGGCGCGATGTCGGCGACCGGGCTCACCGGGCGGCGCGCGCTGGACGAGCTGGCCACGCGGCGCGGCGAGTACGAGGGCGGGCTCGCGCTCGGGCTGCTGCCGCGGGACGCGGCGATGGAGGTGTGCCGCCCGGCCGCCGCGCTCGCGCTGTTCCCCGTCCTCGACCAGACCCGCACGGTCGGCCTGGTGACGCTGCCGGGCGCGTTCGTCGGCGTGCTGCTCGGCGGCGCCGACCCCGTCCAGGCGGGCGCGACGCAGTTGCTGGTGCTCATCGGGCTGCTGGCCATCGAGGTCGTCGCGGTGCTCATCACGCTCGAACTCGTGGCGGCGGGCGTGCTCAGGCAGGACGGTCCGGGTGACCGCAGTCGGCGGAGATGGCGCGTGCCGTCGCGACGAGGTCGCTCAGGTCGCCCAGGTCGGTGACGCCGGTGCCGTCGCCGGGGTCCGGGGCGGTCACGGCGGCGACCACCCGTCCGGACGCGTCGCGGACCGGTGCGGCGGCGTAGTGGCCGGGCGCGCCGGCGCGGTCCAGCGCGTCGAGCAGCGCGGGCGGGCCGGTGACGAGGTGGGCGGTGCGTCCGGTCGCCTCGCTCAGCCGGGCCAGGTGCGGCGCGGCGACGTCGCGGACGTCCCGCCGGTCGAGGGTCTCGGCGAGCGCGGAGAGCCGTCCGGCGAGGTGGAAGCGGTGGTGCTCGTCGCGGCGCACGAACCGTTCGGCCTCCAGGGTGCGCAGCAGCCGCAGGACGGTCGTCTTGTGGACGCCGAGCTTGGCGGCGAGCTCGTCCAGGTTGTGCGGGCGGTCCCCGAGTTCGATCAGGATGCTCAGCCCGCGCCCGAGGCTCTGGCTCATCGGGTCCCCTCCTCCCGGCGGCCGATGCCGGAGCGCAGCGTACCCGCGGGCCGGGGGTGCTCCGCGGCCTTGAAGGGAAGGAGCAGTGCGGGACGGATGCGACGAAGGGGAGGCGCGGTGACCGGGATCGACGCGGAGGCCGTGGACGCGCTGGACGGCGAGCGGCTCGACTGGCGGTTCAAGGCGGTCCCGGCGTCAGCGCACGGGATGACGGTGGCGCAGGCGAGGGACGCGCGGCTGCCGCTGGACGACTTCGGCACGCCGCTGCTCACGCTCGACGCCGGCGCGCTCGACCACAACGCCCGGTTGATGGCCGACTGGGTGAGCGCGGCCGGTATGGAACTGGCACCGCACGGTAAGACGACCATGGCCCCCGCGCTGTGGCGCAAGCAGCTCGACGCCGGCGCCTGGGGGATCACGCTCGCGACGTTCCCGCAGCTGCGCGTCGCCCGCGCGTTCGGCGTCCGCCGCCTGCTGATGGCGGGCGCGCCGCTCGACCCGGCGGGCCTCGCCTGGCTCGGCGGCGAGCTGGACGGCGACCCCGAGTTCGCGTTCGTCTGCTGGGCCGACTCGGTGCGGTCGGTCGAGCTGATGGACGAGGCGCTGCGCCTCGCGCGCGCCCAGCGGCGCGTGGACGTGTGCGTGGAACTCGGCGGCCCGAACGGGCGGACGGGTGTCCGCGACGACGGTGACGCGCGGGCCGTCGCCGACGCCGTCCGCCGCGCCCCGGCGCTGCGGCTGGCCGGGATCGGCGGCTACGAGGGCGCGCTCGCGCACGACGCGTCCGAGGAGGGCGTCGCGTCCGTCGACGCCTACCTGCGGCGGCTCGCGAACCTGTACGAGGGGCTGGAGTACGAGACGGACGAACCGGTCGTCACGGCGGGCGGCAGCGCCTACTTCGACCAGGTCGCGGAGGTGCTCGGCGGGCTCGACGCGCAGGTGGTGCTGCGGTCGGGCTCGTACCTCGTCCACGATGACGGCTTCTACCGGGAGATATCGCCGTTCGGCCGCGGCGCGGGAGCGGGCGGCGAGCGCTTCCGGGCGGCCATGCACGCGTGGGGCCGCGTCGTGTCCGTGCCGGAGCCCGCGCTCGCGCTGCTGGACGTGGGGCGCCGCGACGTCTCCTTCGACGCCGGCCTGCCCGAGCCGCAGCTCGTCCGGGGCAAGGGCGCCGGACCGGTCGACGGCGCGCGCGTCACCGCGCTCAACGACCAGCACGCCTTCCTGCGCGACGCGTCCGTCGAGGTCGGCGACGTCGTCCGGCTCGGCCTGTCCCACCCCTGCACCGCGCTCGACAAATGGACGTTGATCCCGGTCGTGGACGACGCCGGCGCGGACGGTCCCGTCGTCGTCGACTACGTCCGAACGTGGTTCTGAACACGCGGGCCGTCAGACCAATCACGAACAATCGGGTTCGCAGGGGTGTTACGGTCTTTCCTGCACATCGGGGCCGGACGTCTCCGCCGGCGCAAGCGGGCGGGACGGCCGAGCGATCACGGCCCGGCGCAGCCGGTGCGCGGTTGATGTCGCTACGTCCAGGCAGTGCGCCACGGGGGCCGATCTGCACTGGACGGCACGCGTCCACCGCCGCACCACGCAGGCTGACCCCGTCGCCGGGCCGATCGCCCGCCCCGTGCGCAACCGGCCCCGCCCGCGCGGGGTTATCCGCGCATGAACTCCTCAGGCGACGCCGCGCATCCGCGCGGCATGCTCGCGGTGCTGATGCTCGGCCAGTTCATGGTGAACGTCGACACCGCGATCGTGAACGTGGCGGGGCCCTCGATCCAGGACGGGCTGCACCCCTCCGGGGCCGCGCTCCAGCTCGTCGTGTCCGGGTACACGCTGACCTACGCGGTGCTGCTGGTGACGGGCGCCCGGCTCGGCGACGCGCGCGGGCACCGGCGGATGTTCCTGCTCGGCCTCGCCGCCTTCACCGCCGCGTCGCTGGCCTGCGGGGTCGCCCCGGTGACCGGGGCGCTGGTCACGGCGCGGCTCGTGCAGGGCGCGGCGGGCGCGCTGATGGTGCCGCAGGTCCTGTCCGGCATCCAGATCCACTTCACCGGGAAGGCGCGGGCGCGCGCGCAGGGGCTGCTGGTGATGACGCTGTCCGGCGGCGCGGTCGCGGGCCAGGTGCTCGGCGGCGTCATGGTCTCCGCCGACCTGTTCGGGCTCGGCTGGCGGCCCGTCTTCCTGGTCAACGTGCCGGTCGGCATCGCGCTGCTCGCGGCGGGCGCCCGGCTGCTGCCCCGCGACGCGGGCGGGGGCGCGGCCCGGCTCGACCTCGGCGGTGTCGCGCTGCTGTCGGCGGGCGTGCTGCTGGCGACCGTCCCCCTCATCTTCGGACGCGAGGCCGGCTGGCCGGCGTGGACGTGGATCTGCCTGGCCGCGAGCGCACCGGTGCTGGCGCTGTTCGTGCGGCGGCAGCGGCGCATCGCGGCGCGCGGCGGGTCGCCGCTGGTCGACCTGGGCGTGCTCGCGCGCCCGGTCGTCGCGTGGTCGCTCGGGTCGATCGCGCTGGCCACCGCGACGTACTTCGCGATGCTGTTCGTCCTCGCCCTCTACCTCCAGCAGGGCCTCGGGAAGAGCGCGATGTTCTCCGGTCTGGTGCTCGTGTCGTGGGTGGCCGCGTTCGGTGTCGCGGGGCCGCTGCTGCCGCGCCTCCCGTCTCGGCTCACCGACCACGCGCCGGTCATCGGCTACCTGATCCTCGCCGCCGCCTACCTCACCGTCGGGCTCGCGCACGCCGACGGGGCGCTCCTCGTCGTGCTGCTCGGCTTCGGCGGGTTCGGCCTCGGTCTCGGCTTCGCGTCCCAGCTGGGGCGGGCCAGCGCGGACGTCCCGGCCCGGTTCGCGCCCGACCTCAGCGGCGTCGTCAACACCAACTCGCAGCTGTCGGCCGTCGCGGGCGTCGCCGTCTTCGGCACCCTCTACCTCGGCCTCGGCGGCACCCACCGGCACGCCTTCACCGTCGTGATGGTCGCGTTCGCGGGCACCGCGGTGGCCGCCTGCGCCGCCGGGTTCGCCGGATGGCTCGCCGCCCGCCGCGAGCGGCCCCGCGAGGAGCACCGCGATCAGGGCAGCAGCCCGGCGCGGCGCGCCGAGGTCACCGCCTCCAACCGGGTGTGAGCGTCGAGCTTGCGCATCGCCGACCGCAGGTAGCTCTTCACCGTCTCCGGCAGCAGCCCGAGGCGCTCGGCGGCCTCCGCGTTCGTGCAGCCGATCGCCACGTAGGACAGCACGTCCACCTCGCGCGGCGTCAGCACCGGACGCGGCGGGCCGGCCGCCCGCTCCGGCGGCGCGTCCGGGCCGAGGCCGGCGGCGGCGAGCCGCAGCGTCATCGCGCGCAGCCGGTCGCGGGTCGGCGCGTCGTGCACCTGCTCGGCCAGCGCCCGCAGCTCGGCGTGCACCGCGCGGACCTCCTCCCACCGCGCCGCCGCGTCCGCCGCGTCCGGCGGGACGGTGGGCGTCCGCGCGAGCGCCTCGTCGGCCCGGTCGCGGACGGCGAGGTCCTGCTCCAGGTCGCGGGCCGCCTGCACCGCCGCGCCGACGATCCGGTCGGCGAGCCCCAGCGGCTCGCGCAGCGCCCCGTACAGCACGCCGCGGACGCGCCGCCGCACCACGACCGGCACCGCGACGATCGACAGCAGCCCCTCGCGCCCGACCGGCCGGTCGTAGTCGTGGCTGATCGACGCCGCGCACGGGTAGTTGCTCACCCACATCGGCCGGCCCGTCGCCATCGCCTTGCCGCCGAGCCCGTTGCCGTGCCGGACGACCAGGCCGTTCAGCGAGTCGGTGGTGTTGCCGACGAGCTCGGTGATGCGCAGCCGCTCGCGGCCGCTGAGCGCGCCGCCGAACACCATGGGCAGGCCGGTCGTGCGGTGCAGCGTCAGCACCGCCGACCGGACCGCCCCGGCGTCGTCGCCCATGGTGGACAGCATGCCCGCAGGCGGCCGATCACGGAAGGTCACGCGCGGAAATCGCGCCGGCGGACCCTCACGCGTGCTCCCGGGCGGCCACGTCGCCGAGCCCGAGGATGTCCACCGCCTCGGCGCGCATCTGCACCTTGCGGATCTTCCCGGTGACCGTCATCGGGAACTCGTCCACGACGTGCACGTACCGCGGGATCTTGAAGTGGGCCAGCCTCCCCCGGCAGAACCCGCGCAGCGCCTCGGCGGTCAGCTCGGGCGCGCCCTGGCGCAGCCGCACCCACGCCATCAGCTCCTCGCCGTACTTCTCGTCCGGGACGCCGATGACCTGCGCGTCGACGATGTCGGGATGGGTGTAGAGGAACTCCTCGATCTCGCGCGGGTAGACGTTCTCGCCGCCCCGGATCACCATGTCCTTGATCCGGCCGGTGATGTTGACGTAGCCCTCGCCGTCCATCACCGCGAGGTCGCCGGTGTGCATCCAGCGGGCCGCGTCGATCGCCTCGGCCGTCTTGTCGGGTTCCTCCCAGTAGCCGAGCATCACCGAGTAGCCGCGCGTGCAGAACTCGCCGGGCGTGCCGCGCGGGACGGTGACGCCGGTCTCCGGGTCGATCACCTTGATCTCCAGGTGCGGCATCACGGTCCCGACGGTGGAGACGCGGCGGTCGAGGGAGTCGCCCGCGCGGGTCTGCGTCGACACCGGCGACGTCTCCGTCATGCCGTAGCAGATCGCGACCTCCGCCATCCCGAGCCGGTCGATGACCTGCTTCATCACCTCGACCGGGCACGGCGACCCCGCCATGATCCCGGTGCGCAGGCACGACAGGTCGAGGGTGTCGGCGGACGGCTCGTTCAGCACCGCGATGAACATCGTCGGCACCCCGTACAGCGACGTGCAGCGCTCCGCCGCGACCGCGTCCAGCGTCGCCTTCGGGTCGAACGCCGGCGCCGGGATCACGATGCACGCGCCGTGGCTGGTCGCCGCGAGGTTCCCCATCACCATGCCGAAGCAGTGGTAGAAGGGCACCGGCACGCAGATCCGGTCCTCCTCGTCGTAGCCGCACAGCTCGCCGACGAAGAACCCGTTGTTGAGGATGTTGTGGTGCGACAGCGTCGCGCCCTTCGGGAACCCGGTCGTCCCGGACGTGTACTGGATGTTGATCGCGTCGTCCGCGCCGAGGCCCGCGCCGATGCCGTGCAGGAGGTGCCGGTCGCCCGCCCGGCCCGCCTCCACCAGCCGGTCCCACGCGTCCGTGCCGATGAGGATCACGTCGGCCAGCGCGGCGCAGCGCGGCCGGACCTCCTCGATCATCGCCGCGTAGTCGGACGTCTTGAACGACTCCGCCGCGACGAGCGTGCGGATCCCCGCCTGGTTCAGCACGAACTCCAGCTCGTGCACCCGGTACGCCGGGTTGATGTTGACCAGGATCGCGCCGAGCTTCGCCGTCGCGTACTGGACGAGCATCCACTCCGCGCAGTTCGGCGCCCAGATCCCGACCCGGTCGCCCTTCGTCACGCCGAGGTCGCGCAGGCCGAGCGCGACCGCGTCGACGTCGGCGGCGAACTGGTCGTAGGTCCAGCGGCGCCCCGTCGCCCTCTCCACGAGCGCTTCGCGGTCGGCGAACGCGGCGACCGTCCTGTCCAGGTTGGTGCCGATCGTGTCGCCGAGCAGCGGCGTCACCGAGACACCGGACGCGTACGAGAGGGTCATCGGTGGTCCTCCTCGCGGAACTCGCCGGGCGGCCGGTCGTCCGCGCCGGGATGCTTGCCGATCTCCGCGGTCCGCAGCTCCACCCGGCGGATCTTCCCGGAGATCGTCTTCGGCAGCTCGCCGAACTCCAGCAGCCGCACCCGCTTGTAGGGCGACAGCTGCGCCCGGCTGTGCTCGAAGATCGCCTGCGCGGTCGCCGCGGTCGGCTCCCAGCCCGCGGTGAGGGTCACGTACGCCTTCGGCACCGCGAGCCGCACCGGGTCCGGCGACGGGACCACCGCCGCCTCCGCCACCGCCGGATGCTCGATCAGCACGCTCTCCAGCTCGAACGGCGAGATCTTGTAGTCGGACGCCTTGAACACGTCGTCCGCGCGCCCGACATAGGTGATGTATCCGTCCTCGTCGCGGGAGCCGATGTCGCCGGTGTGGTAGACGCCGCCCGCCATCGCCTCCTCGGTGCGCGCCTCGTCGCCGTGGTAGCCCGTCATCAGCCCGAGCGGGCGGTCCTCCAGGTCGAGGCAGATCTCGCCCTCGTCGCCCTGCTCCCCGGTCAGCGGGTCGACCAGCACCACCTGGTAGCCCGGCACGGGACGTCCCATCGAGCCCGGCTTGACCTCCTGGCCCGGCGTGTTCGCGATCTGCACGGTCGTCTCGGTCTGCCCGAACCCGTCGCGGATCGTCCGGCCCCACGCGTCCTTCACCCGCTGGATGACCTCCGGATTCAGCGGCTCGCCCGCCGCGACGACCTCGCGCGGCGGCGTCGCCAGCCGGCCGAGATCGGACTGGATCAGCATCCGCCACACCGTCGGCGGCGCGCAGAAGCTCGTCACGCCGCACCGCTCCATCGCGTCCAGCAGCCTGTCGGCGTCGAACCGCGCGTAGTTGAAGATGAACACGCACGCCTCGGCGTTCCACGGCGCGAAGATGTTGCTCCACGCGTGCTTCGCCCATCCCGGCGACGAGATGTTCAGGTGGACGTCCCCGGGCCGCAGCCCGAGCCAGTACATCGTCGACAGATGCCCGGCCGGGTAGGACGCGTGCGTGTGCTCGACCAGCTTCGGCTGCGCCGTCGTCCCGGACGTGAAGTACAGCAGCAGCGTGTCCGACGACATGGTCATCCCGTAATGGGACAACTCGTCACTGCCCTCGTAGGCGTCGGCGTACCGCAGCCACCCGTCCACCGGGTCGCCGACCGCGATCCGCGTGAACCCGCCCTCCAGACCGTCGAACTTCCCGGCATCGGCAGAGGCCGCCACCACATGACGGGCCCGGCCCCTCGTCAGCCGGTCCTGGAGATCCGCCGGGCCGAGCAGCGGCGTGCACGGGATCAGCACCGCGCCGAGCTTCATCGCGGCGAGCACCGTCTCCCACAGCTCGACCTGGTTGCCGAGCATCAGCACGATCCGGTCGCCGCGCCGCACCCCGGCCGCCCGCAGCATGGTCGCGACCTGGTTCGACCGCCGCGCCATCTGCGCGAACGAGTACCGCTCCTCCGAACCGTCCTCCTGGACGATCCACAGCGCCGGCGCGTCGTTCCCCTCGGCGATCTTGTCGAACCAGTCGAGCGCCCAGTTGAAGCCGGTCAGCACCGGCCAGCGGAACTTCTCGTACGCGGTCGCGTAGTCGTCGCGATGCGCGAGCAGGAAGTCGCGCGCCGCGCGGAACTCGACTGCGGGCATGGTCTCTCCTCGTAGCCGCACGGACACCTGGCAGTGTTGCCTCTGGGGGCGGACCCCCAGACCCCCAGGGCTGCCACCCGAAGGGCGTGGTCAGGGGCATGGTGAAACACCCGGAGTGACCCACGCCACCCCCGAACGGGGGTAGTCGGCCCGATCTGGGAGGGGCGGCCCCCCAGACCCCCCGGCAACTGCTTCCTACCCTCGCGCGACGAACGTGGACCGCAGCAACCGCGCCATGTGCTCGCCGACCTCGTCCGGCGTCCAGCCGCGGTCGACCAGCAGCGTCTCGCTGACGCCGTTGGAGACCAGGGCGAGGAGCATGTCGGTGGCGGTGTCGACCGTCCAGCCCGGGGCGAGGACGCCCTCGGCGTCCAGCCGCGCCATGAGCCGCCGGTTCGTCTCGTACCGCCGGTACATCGCGGTCGCCCAGTGCCGCGCAGCGTCCGGGTCGTCGCCCGCCTCGCGCTCCACCGCCCGCGACACCGCGAGGACGCTCGGCATGAACCCGGCGTGCTGGTGCGCGAACCGCTCCAGCGCGGTGACCGCGTCCGGCGCGTCGCGCACCGGCGCGAACCGGCCCTCGATGCCCTCGACCTCGTTGACGTACTCCAGCAGCTCGCTGATCAGCTCGGCCCGGGACGCGAAGTGCAGGTAGACGGCCCGCCGCGACACCCCGGCGCGCTCCGCGACGGCCGCCATGGTCGTCGCCGCCATGCCGTGCTCCTCGACGAGCTCGCGCGCCGCGCGCAGCAGCGCCGCCCGGGACCGGCGGCTGCGCGCGTTCCGCGGCTCCTCGATCGACCTCGCCATGGCCCCATGCTCGCATCCGGGGCCGCCGCCGTAGGGTCGTCGTCCATGACCGCCTCCCACCTCGACGGCACCCGTACCGGCTACGACGGTGTCGCCGACCGCTACGCCGGCATGTTCACCACCGCGTTCCTCGACCGGCCGCTGGATCTCGCGATGATCAACGCGTTCGCGCAGCTCACGCGGGACGCCGGGCCGGTCGCCGACCTCGGCTGCGGGCCCGGGCACCTCACCGGCCACCTGCGCTCGCTCGGCTGCGACGCGTTCGGCGCGGACGTGTCCGGGGAGATGATCCGGATCGCCCGCGCGGCGCACCCGGGCGTCCGGTTCGACCAGGTCCCGATGACCGAGGTGGACGTGCCGGACGGCTCGCTCGGCGGCGTCCTGGCCTGGTACTCGATCATCCACACGCCGCCGGAGGAGGTGCCGGAGCTGCTCGCCGCGTTCCACCGGATGCTGGCGCCCGGCGGCCACCTCCTGCTCGGCTTCTTCACCTCCGACACCGCCGAGTGCGTCCCGTTCGACCACAGGGTGGCGCCCGCGCACCGCTGGCCCATCGACGCCGCCGCCGAACTGGTGGAGAAGGCCGGGTTCACCGAGATCGGGCGGCTCCGCCGCGAGCCCGCCGAGGGCGAGCGCCACCGCCAAGGCCACCTCCTCGCCCGCAAGTAGGCGCTCAACCGGGAACGGCGATCGAGACGCGGCGGAGGCGCGGCGGGTCGGCGATCACCGTGTAGCCGGCGACGCGGTCGCCCTCGACGGCGATCCGGAGGACGGCGGCGAGACGGCCCCGCGGTGCCACGACGGCGCCGATCGCGCCGTCGACCAGGGCGATGCGGGCGTTCCGGGCGCGCGCCGGGTTGGCGAGGGTCTCCCCGGCGATGCGGTGGGCGCCCCGGACCTCCGCCGCCGGCTCGGCCCGCCGGAACGCGTCCGGCGCCAGCACCGCGAGCAGCGCGTCCATGTCGCCGGACCGGGACGCGGCGAGGAACGCCTCCACCACCCGCCGCTGCCGCGCCAGGTCGGCGGCGGGCAGCGCGGGCGCCCCGTGCACGCGCTGCCGCGCGCGGCTCGCCAGCCTCTTCGTGGTCGCGGGCGTCCGCTCCACGATCCCGGCGATCTCCGCGAACGGCACGGCGAACAGGTCGTGCAGGACGAACGCGACGCGCTCGGCGGGCCCCAGCCGGTCCAGGACGACCAGCATCGCCAGCCCCACCGCGTCGGCGAGCAGCGCCTCCTCCTCGGGGTCGCGGCCGTCCGTCCGCTCGACTCCGGCGAGGCCGCCGAACTCCTCGCCCCGGCGCCGGCGCGCGCGGAGCATGTCGAGGCAGATCCGCCCGGCGATCGTGGTCAGCCAGCCCGGCACGTTGGCGACGTCCCCGGCGCCCGCGCGGGACGCCCGCAGCCACGTCTCCTGGACCGCGTCGTCCGCCTCGTCCAGCGATCCGAGCATGCGGTACGCGACCGCCCGCAGGTGGCCGCGGCACTCGTCGAACCGCTCGGCCAGCGCCTGCTCGTTCATCGGTCCCCTTTCGTCGTCGCGGGTCGTCATATCGGTGGGAACCAAGGACGACATCGGAACGAAGGGGCGCTCACTCATGCTATCGGCCCGTGACCAGGCCGCCTCGCTGCTGCACCTGGACTCCAGCCACTCCGGCGACTCGATCACCCGGCGGCTGTCCGCGCGGTTCGCGGAGGTCTGGAAGGGGCGGCACGGCGCGTCCGAACACCGGTACCGCGACCTCGTCGCCGAGCCGGTGCCGCCGATCTCCCCGGCCTATTGCGCGCTGGGACGCCGCGTGGAGCGGAACGGGTACGTACCGCCCGCAAAAGTGGACGCGCTCATCGAGAACGACGCCGAGGAACGGGAATGGGCGCTGACCCTCCCGCTGATCGAGCAGTTCCTGGACGCGGGCACCGTGCTGATCGGCGCGCCGATGTACAACTTCTCGATCCCCGCGTCGCTGAAGGCGTGGATCGACCGGGTCACCTTTCCCGGCGCGTACACCGACCCGGACACCGGGCATAGCCTGCTGCGCGGCACGCGGATCGTCGTCGTCACCGCGCGCGGCGGCGCCTACGGCCCCGGTGCGCCGCGCGCGGGCTTCGATTTCCAGGAGCCGTATCTGCGCGCCTACTTCGCCAATCTCGGCATCGCCGGCGGCGACGTGGAGTTCGTGAACGCCGAAATGGCGCTCGCCGATCTCGTCCCGCACCTGGCGCGCTTCAGCGAAATGGCGGCGGAGTCGCTCGCCGCGGCGCGGGAGGCCGTGACCGAACTGGCCTCCCGCTAGCGGCCGCGGATCACTTGGACGGGATGTACGGCGGGGCGACGCCCCAGCCCCAGTGCGGCATGGGCGCTTCGAGGGGCGGCGCCGCGCCGGGCTGGGAGTTGGCCAGCGCGATGCGGGTGCCCCACTCGATGTAGGACGCGAACGCGGCGCGGAACTCGGGGTCGGCGGGCAGGCCGACCTCGTCCGCCGCGTCCATGAGCAGGGTCACCCAGCGGCGGCGCTGCGGCTCGGTGATCGCCTTGCCGAGGTGCTGGCGGACCATGTGGTGGTAGCCGCCGCGCTCCCGGCTGTAGCGGTCGGGGCCGCGGAACACCTCGCTCAGCCAGGCCGCGACCCAGGTGGGGTGGTCCGGGGGCATGTGCTCGAACAGCGGGATGAGCAGCTCGTCCTTGAGGACCTTGTCGTAGAAGACCTTGGTGAGGTTCTCCAGCGCCTCCGTGCCGCCGGCCCAGTCGTACATCGTCGGGACGGAGGAGCCGGCGCCGCGTACGGGCGTCCGCTCGTAGTGCCGCATCTCCTCGATCTGCTGGACGTACGGCTTGATCTCGGCGAAGAAGGTGGGGAAGTGCTCTCCGGAGCGGAAGCTCTGCGAGTGGTCCTCGGCGGACGTCCAGCAGATCCGCAGGACGTAGCACTCGGGCTCGTCCACGCAGCGGGACAGTTCGTAGTCGACGCACTGCGGTGCGGCGGAGAGGGGGACGGCGGCGCGGGCGTAGGCGGCCTCGAACTCCTCCGCCTTCGCGTGGTCGATCCGGTAGCGGATGTACTCGACGATCATCGAACCCCCAAGGCGTGGGCTTCCGGTCGGGTCATCAATGTAATCCTGTAATCACCCGACCGGAAGCCCCATGATCATTTTTCCCCGGCGGCTCCCGACGAGCGCCGGTACCAGGCGAACCCGCCGCCCGCGACCACCACGACGGCGGCGATCAGGCCGATCCACAGCCAGCCGGACGAGCCGTCCGAGGCCCGCCCGGAGGCATTGGAAGCCGAGGCCGAGGCCGACGCCGAGGCCGCCGGTGCCGGTGCCGCGCCCGCCGATCCGGTGACGGTGAACTTGTACGTTCCGCTGATGGGGTGGCCGTCCGGCGACACCACGCGCCAGCCGACCGTGTAGACCCCGTTCGGCAGCGTGCCCTTCACCGCCTCGGTGACCTTGTTGTCCACCGCCTGCGGCGCGCCCGACTCGTGCCGCCCGCCCCTGGCGTCGGTGATCACCACCTGCGGCAGCTGCACCGGGTCCCCGTAGGTCAGGACGACCTGCGCGGGCGGCGCGACCGTCGCGCCCTGCCCCGGGCTGGCCCCGGTGAGCGAGGTGTGCGCGGAGGCGGGGGACGCGGTCAGGGCGAGCGCGGCGCCGGCGGCGGCGATCCCGGCGGCGGCGCGCCGGACGGCCCGGGTCACGCCCGGCTCCGCGCGCGGGCCAGGCCGTAGCCGCCGACCGCGATGCCGATCACCCCGACGCCGATGCCGACGCCGCCGAGCACGCGCGCGGTGCCGTCGTCGGAGCTCGCGTCGGCCTTGGCGGCGGGCTTCGACTGCGCGGTGAGGCCGGCGGTCGCGGTGCCGGTGGCGCCCTTCGGGGTGAGCTTCAGCGTGGGCGCCGGGTGCTCGGGCTCGTTCGAGCCGTCGCCCGGGTCCTGCTCCCACTTGACGACCTCGCCGTTGGAGTAGGTCTGGTCGGCCTTGAAGGTCATCGTGTCGGTGTCGGCCGGCAGCGGGCCGAGCGAGACGTCGAACTCCTCGAACTGGCCGGGCTCGATCTTCCCGCCGGACCAGGTGATCTGCGTGACGGCCTTGGTCAGCTCGCCGCCCTCGGTCTTGACCGGCGCCGGGAGCTTGGACTCCACGACCTTCGCCGTCCAGCCCGGGACGGGACGGACCGACACCGACGAGACCGGGTGGTCGGCGGGCAGGTTCACGACGAGCTTGGTGGTGTCGGCGTTGTCCTCCTCGTTCGGCACCCGGAACGAGATCTTGGCGTAGGAGCCCTGCTCGGCGGTCTTGGGGTTGACGGTGACGTGCGCGGACGCGGCGGTGGCGAGCGCGATGACGCCGAGGCCGGCCAGCGAGGCGACCGCGCCCAGCCGGCGGGCGTGGGAGAGGGAGGTCAAGACGGAACTCCGTTCGAGTCGTACGGATCGGGCCGGACACGCCGGGTTCGGCGTCCGGTGACGTACGGCGCTCCGCTCAGAGGTGAGCGAGCGCCCTCGAACGCGGCGGGGGTCCCCGCCGGACGACCTGGTGCCGGAGCGCACGTCCCGTGGCCATGGCACCGGCCGCCACCGGCACCACCGGGGTACGGACCGGACGCTCCGCGGGTTCGATGAGCAGCAGCGCGAGCAGCAGCCGGATCGGGCGGTCGGCGGCGGACGCCAGGCGCCGCGCGAGCGACCACGCGGCCCGCTCGCCGCGCCGCAGCCACCACGCCGCGACCACGGCGGCCGCGCAGTGCGCGAGCGTCATCGACGTGCCGGGGCCGTGCACCGGCATCGCCGCGCCGTGCCCGGCCTGGACGGCGGCCTCGCAGTGGCGCATGCCGTCGGTCGCGCCCGAGAACAGCGCGTGCAGCGCGAACTGCCCGCCGAGCAGCCCGCCCGTGATCGTCGGGAGGGACCGCTCGTGGCCCGCGAGCGCCAGCGTGACCGCCAGCACCGCGCCGAACCCGGCGAGCACCGCCCAGCCCGGTACCGGCTCGTGCGACGCCAGGGCATGGCCGAGGGTCGCCAACGACACGCAGACGGTCGCGAAGACGACCGCGCGCGCGGTGCGGAAGACCGGCTGCCGGGGACGCGGGGACATGACGGGGACATCGTCCCACCTCCGTCCGGCCGGCCGCATCCGACCCCGGAAACCGGCCCCGACGCGCCCTACATGTTGGGGTTGCGCAATGAGGATCAACAAGATGTAGGGTTCAACCCCGTGCTGGTTCGCCCCCGCCGCTCGCGGCGGGGGCGTCGCAAGAGGGAACCCGGTGAAAGTCCGGGACTGCCCCGCAGCGGTGAGCGGGAACGACCGCCGTCACAGGCACTGAACCGGGCGACCGGATCGGGAAGCGACGGCCAGTAGGTCGCGTCTCCGGCAGGAGGCGCGGGCGCCCGCGAGTCCGAAGACCTGCCATGCACGCCGTACGTCCGAGGCTTCGCGGGTGAGCCGGGGGACGGTGCGCGGCAGCATGCCGTCGCGCCCGTTCGCACGCCCTCGCGAGGCCGGCTCACGAGGGAGAGAACGTGACAGTCACCATGCGGGCTCCGGCGGAGGCGGCCACCACCGGGGGGATCGCCGCCGAGGTCGCGGCGGCCTGCGCCGGCATCGAGGGGACCGCGCCGGAACGGGTGCTCGGCGCGGTCCGGGGCGGCGCGGGCGCGAGCGCCGCCGGCCTGCGGGACCTGGCGACCCGGGAGGCCGCCGCGCTCGTCGCGGTGGAGCCGGGGTACTCCCGGGTCGCCGCGCGGCTGCTGGCCGCCGGTATCCGCGACGAGGCCGCCGAAGCCGGGGTCCGGACGTTCGCCGGGTCCGTCGCCGCCGCGCACGCCGAGGGCCTGCTGGCCGACGGCCCCGCCGCGTTCGTCGCCGCCAACGCCGCGGCCCTGGACGCCCTGATCGACGAGGACGCGGACGACCGGTTCGGGTACTTCGGCCTCCGCACCCTCTACGACCGCTACCTGCTGCGGCATCCGCGCACGCGGCTCGTCCTGGAGCGCCCGCAGCACTTCTTCCTGCGGGTCGCCGTGGGCCTGTCCGAGAATGTGGACGAGGCGGCGGAGCTGTACGGGCTGCTCAGCACGCTGTCGTACCTGCCCAGCTCGCCGACGCTGTTCAACTCCGCGGCCCGCCGCCCGCAGCTGTCGTCCTGCTTCCTGCTGGACTCGCCGCGCGACGAGCTGGAGGCGATCTACGAGCGGTACGGGCAGGTCGCGCGGCTCAGCAAGTACGCGGGCGGGATCGGGATCTCCTGGACGCGGGTCCGCTCGCGCGGATCGCTGATCCGGGGGACGAACGGGCACTCCAACGGGATCGTCCCGTGGCTGCGCACGCTCGACGCGTCCGTCGCCGCCGTCAACCAGGGCGGCCGCCGCAAGGGCGCCGCGTGCGTGTACCTGGAGCCGTGGCACGCCGACGTCGAGGAGTTCCTCGAACTGCGCGACAACACCGGCGAGGACGCGCGCCGCACCCACAACCTGAACCTGGCGAACTGGATCCCGGACGAGTTCATGCGCCGCGTCGAGGCCGACGGGACATGGTCGCTGTTCGACCCGAAGGAGGTCCCGGAGCTGACGGACCTGTGGGGCGACGCCTTCGACGCCGCGTACCGGGCGGCCGAAAAGGAGGGCCGGTACGTCCGGCAGGTCCCGGCCCGCAAGCTGTACGGGCGGATGCTGCGCACGTTGGCGGAGACCGGCAACGGGTGGATGACCTTCAAGGACGCCGCGAACCGGGCCTGCAACCAGACCGCCGAGCCGGGCCGGACCGTCCACCTGTCCAACCTGTGCACGGAGATCCTGGAGGTCACGGGCGACAGCGAGGCGGCCGTGTGCAACCTCGGGTCGGTGAACCTGGCCGCGCACGTCTCGCCGTCCGGGATGGACTGGGACCGGCTCCGCGCGACCGTCCGCACCGCCGTCCGGTTCCTGGACCGCACGATCGACCGCGGCTTCTATCCGACGCCCGAAGCGGAAACGGCCAACCGCAAATGGCGTCCCGTCGGCCTCGGGGTGATGGGGCTGGCGGACGTGTTCTTCACGCTGCGGTTGCCGTTCGACTCCGCCGAGGCGCGCGAGCTGTCGACCCTGATCGCCGAGGAGATCGCGCTCGCCGCCTACGCCGCGTCCGCCGATCTCGCGGAGGCCCACGGCCCGCTCCCGGCCTACGCCGAGACCCGCACCGCGCGCGGGCGGCTCCACCTCGACCACTTCCCGGACGCCGCGCCGACGCGTCCGGCCGAATGGGACGCTCTCCGCGCCCGGATCGCCGACGTCGGCCTGCGCAACTCGCTGCTCATCGCGATCGCGCCGACCGCCACGATCGCGTCCATCGCCGGCTGCTACGAGTGCATCGAGCCGCAGGTGTCCAACCTGTTCAAGCGCGAGACGCTGTCCGGCGAGTTCCTGCAGATCAACGGGTACCTCGTCGAGGACCTCAAGTCGCTCGGGCTGTGGAACGACGCCGTCCGCGAGGCGATCAAGCGCGCCAACGGCTCGATCCAGGGCCTGATCGACCTGCCGGAGGAGATGCTCGGCCTCTACCGGACGGCCTGGGAACTGCCGCAGAAGGCCCTCATCGACCTCGCCGCCGCCCGCACCCCGTACATCGACCAGTCCCAGTCGCTGAACCTGTTCATGGAGACCCCGACGATCGGGAAGCTCTCCTCGATGTACGCCTACGCGTGGCGCAGCGGCCTCAAGACCACCTACTACCTGCGCTCGCGCCCCGCCACGCGGATCGCGCAGACGACCGTCGCCGCGGCGGTCTGCTCCCTGGAGAACCCCGAGACCTGCGAGGCCTGCCAATAATGCCGCTGCTCGACCCCGGCATGGACCTGACCCTGCGGCCCATGCGCTACCCCGACTTCTACGAGCGCTACCGCGCCGCGATCCGCAACACCTGGACCGTCGAGGAGATCGACCTCGCCTCCGACCTGCCCGACCTCGCCCGGCTCACGCCGGCCGAACTGCACCTGGTCAACCGGCTGGTCGCGTTCTTCGCCACCGGCGACTCGATCGTGGCGAACAACCTCGTCCTCAACCTCTACAAGCACGTCAACGCGCCGGAGGCCCGCCTCTACCTGTCGCGGCAGCTGTTCGAGGAGGCCGTGCACGTCCAGTTCTACCTGACCCTCCTCGACACCTACCTGCCCGACCAGGACGAGCGGGCCCGCGCGTTCGCGGCGATCGAGCACATCCCGTCCATCCGGGCGAAGGCGCGGTTCTGCTTCCGGTGGATCGACGCGCTCGGTTCGCTCGACGAGCTGCGCACCGCCGCCGACCGGCGCGCGTTCCTGCTCAACCTGATCTGCTTCGCCGCCTGCATCGAGGGGCTGTTCTTCTACGGCGCGTTCGCCTACGTCTACTGGCTGCGCTCCCGCGGCCTGCTGAACGCCCTCGCGTCCGGGACGAACTGGGTGTTCCGAGACGAGTCGATGCATATGGAGTTCGCGTTCTCCGTCGTCGACACCGTCCGGGCCGAAGAACCCGGTCTGTTCGACGCGGAGATGACCGCGCAGGTCACCTCCATGCTGGAGGAGGCGGTCGAGGCGGAGCTGGCCTTCGCCCGCGACCTGTGCGGCGACGGCCTGCCCGGGATGAGCGCGGACGACATGCGCGCCTACCTGGAGTACGTCGCGGACCAGCGCCTCGTCCGGCTCGGCCTGCCCGCCCGCTACGGGACGGTCAACCCGTTCGCGTTCATGGAGCTGCAGGACGTCCAGGAGCTGTCGAACTTCTTCGAGCGCCGCGTCTCGGCCTACCAGATCGGCGTGGAGGGCAGCGTCGCGTTCGACGAGGCGTTCTGACGAACTTTCCGGCCCGGGTACTCGTTGAACAGGGTGAAGCTAGGCCGAGGAGGAAGAACGTGGCTTCTCTCATCGACCGGATCATGAAGTTCGTCCGGGGACCGCAGGGACAGAAGGCCCGGGCGAAGGCGGAGCAATTCGCTCATAGCCCCCAGGCTCAGAAAGCGCGCACGAAGGCGGAGCAGTTCGCTCACGGCCCGCAGGGGCAGAAGGCGCGGGCCAAGGCCGAACAGCTGGCCCGCAGCCCGCAGGCCCAGAAGGCGCGCGCGAAGGCGGAGCGGCTCATCAACGATCCGCGCAACCAGGAGAAGGCCCGCAACCTCCTGTCCCGCCTGCGCGGCGGCCCTCGCCGCTGACGTGCACGGACGGCCCTCCCCGGGATGCCGGGGAGGGCCGTTCCGCGCGGGTCACGCGGTGTCGAGGTTGGCCAGGTACGCCTCGTTGCCCTGCGCGCCCGCGACCGCGTCCGGCGGGACGATCTCCTCCAGCCGCGCGAAGACGGCGGCGTCCAGCGTGAGGTCGCCGGCCGCGGCGTTGGCGCGGGCGTTCGCGGCCCTGCGGGTCCCCGGGATCGGCAGGGCGCCCCGGTGGATCGACCACGCCAGCACCAGCTGCGCCGGCGCGACGCCCTGCTCGGCGGCGAGCGTCGCGACCCGGTCGGCCAGCGAGGCGTTGCGCTCCACGTTCCCCGCCTGGAAACGGGGATTGCCGCGCCGCCAGTCGCCCTTCTCGAGATCGTCGAACCTGCGGACCTGGCCGCCCAGCAGGCCGCGCCCGAGCGGGCTGTAGGCGACGAACGCGATCCCCAGCTCCGCGCACGCCGGGATCAGCTCGGCCTCCGGCGCCCGCTGGAACGGCGAGTACTCGGTCTGCAGCGCCGTCACGGGGTGGACGGCGTGGGCGCGCCGCAGCGTCCGCGCGGACACCTCCGACAGCCCGTAGCCGCCGATCTTCCCCGCCTCGACCAGCTCGGCCAGCGCCCCGGCCGTCTCCTCGATCGGGGTCGTCGGGTCGAGGCGGTGCAGGTAGTACAGGTCCACATGGTCGGTCCGGAGCCGGGACAGGCTGGCGTCCAGCGCGCGCCTGACGTACTCCGGCCGGCCCATCCCGGGAATCAGGATGCCGTTCCCGTCCTGGTTCCCGCCGAACTTGGTGGCCAGGACGTACTCGTCCCGCCGCTTCTCCAGCATGCGGCCGATCAGGGTCTCGCTGTACCCGGCGCCGTAGATGTCGGCGGTGTCGACGAACGTGACGCCGGCGTCCAGCGCGGCCAGGAGCGTGTCGCCGGCCTCGCTCTCCTCGACGCCGCCGTAGACGGGCGCCACGTTCATCGCGCCGAACCCCACGGCCGACACCTGCGGCCCGTTCGTTCCAAGGGTGCGATAGCGCACTGAGAAGTCACCTCTCGTCTGTCATGGATGTGCCCTCCACCCTGCCCCGCGCGCCCCCGGGCTACCAGTGCCCGCCCATGGCTAGGAATCGGAGGGCTAGCCTCCGGAGGGCAGACTTGACCCATGGCGACACGCGAGATGGCGGAGTTCCTGCGCTCCCGGCGCGACCGCATCAAGCCCTCGTCCGTGGGCCTGCCCGACGGCGGGCGACGGCGCGCTCCCGGCCTGCGCCGGGCGGAGGTCGCGCTGCTGGCCGGCATCAGCCCGGACTACTACATGCGGCTGGAGCAGGGCCGCGGCATCCGCCCTTCGCCTTCCGTGCTGGACGGGCTGGCCCGCGCGCTCGTCCTCGACGACGACGAGCGCGACCACCTCTACCGGCTGGCGCTCGCGCCGCCGTCCCCGCAGTCCCCGCCGCACGCGCCGGCGGACGGCCCGGTCGACCCGACGGTGCAGCGGCTGCTGGACGCGATCGACCCCGTTCCCGCCTACGTGATCAACACTCGGCTCGACGTGCTGGCCTGGAACCGGACGGCCCGCGCCCTCATGCCCCACCACGCGGAACTGCCCTGGCCGCGCCGCAACATGCTCCGGTACGCGCTCTGCGACCCGCGGGCCCGCACGTTCTACGTGGAGTGGGAGGAGGTGGCCCGGCACGGCCTGGCGCAGCTGCGCACCGCCACCGGCCGCGACCCGGACGACCCCGCGACGAAGGCGCTGATCCGCGAGCTCTCCGGAACCCCGTGGTTCCGCACCTGGTGGGACCGGCAGGACGTGAAGGGCCCGGGCATGGGCCGCAAGGAGTACCGCCATCCCGAGGTCGGCCGGCTCACCCTCGACTACATCGGCATGGTCCTGCCCGGCACCCCCGACCACCAGTTCGTCACGCTCACCGCCCCCGAGGAAGGCCCCACCCGGACCGCCCTGGAAAAGCTCGCCGCCCTGGCCCGCTCCTGATCGCCGGGCCTCCTTGCATAAGCCTCACTAAAGCTTTTTGCAGTAAAAAGTAACTGGACCTTTTCTGTGTGGTGACGGAACGCTGGCCGCATGGTCTCCCGCTTCGCCTCGGCCCGCGTTCTCGCGCTGGCGGGCACCGTCGTGCTGTGGGCCTCGGCCTTCCCCGCCATCCGGGTCGGCATCGACGGCCTCGGCGTGGCGGCGCTGTCGTTCCTGAGGATCGTGACCGCGGCCATGGCGCTGATCCTGGTGGCCCCGTCGGCCAAGGTGCGTCCGCCCCGGCGCCGCGACCTCCCGATGATCGCCTTGTGCGGAGCCACCGGCATCACCGCCTACCAGGTACTGCTCAACTGGGGCGAGGTCCGGGTGGAGGCCGGGACCGCGAGCCTGCTGATCGCGACCGCCCCGGTGTTCAGCGTCCTGCTGGGAAGCCTCCTCCTCGAGGAGCGGCCCACTCGCACCGTCATCGCCGGCAGCGTCGTCGCACTCGCCGGCGCGGCCATGGTCGGCCTGGGCGACGGCACCGGCGGATTCAGCGTCCCGGCCCTCATCGTCCTGGCCGCCGCCGTCGTCCAGGGGACGTACCACTTCGCGACCAAGCCGCTGCTCCGCCGCTACACCGGCCTGGAGGTCGCCACCTACGCGATGGTCGCGGGGACCGTCTTCGCCCTGCCCCTCGCCCCGGCCGCGTGGCCCGCCACCCTCCACGCACCGGCGGACGCGTTGGCCGCCGCGGTCTACCTGGGCCTGCTGCCGTCCGCGTTCGGCTTCGTCATCTGGGCCTACGCCGTCGCCCGCCTGCCGCTCGCGGCCTCCACGGCGGCCCTGTACCTGGTGCCGCCGGTGGCGCTGGTCGTCTCCTACGTCTGGCTCGGCGAGGTGCCTCATCCCATCGCGCTGACGGGCGGGGCGGTCAGCGCGGCAGGGGTGATCCTCATCCACCGGAGCAGGGCGGCTCCGCGTCCCGGCGACACCCCGGACGGCGACGCGCTCGACGCGCCGCCCGTGGCCGACACGGTGAAGGTTCTGCCGGCCCTCGGGACACACTGGGAGTTCCCGTCCCGCCCCGAGCGATCCGAGTAAGGAGCCCGTCCGTGCTCGACGTACGCCGTCTGCGGATCCTCCAGCACCTGGCCGCCTATGGCACCGTCGCAGCCACCGCCGAGGCCCTGCATCTGACGCCACCGGCCGTTTCCCAGCACCTCGCCGCCCTGCAGAAAGAAGCGGGCACGCCCGTGGTGGAGAAGGCCGGACGCACGCTGCGGCTGACCGCGGCCGGCGAGCTGCTGGTGGCCCATGCCGAGATCATCCTGGCGGAACTCGCGGCGGCCGAGTCCGGCCTGGCCGCCCTGCAGACCGGCAGGCACGGCATCGTGCGGATCGCCGCCTTCCCCTCCGCCGCCCGCACCCTCATCGCGCCCCTGTGGCAGCGCCTGGTCGAGACGGACGCCTCTTCGGCGCCTTCGCTGCGACTCTCCGTCCTGGAACCTGACGAAGCCCTCGACCGGCTGCGCAAGCGCTCCATCGACCTCGCCGTGGTGCACAGCTACACTGTGCTGCCGCGCAACTTCCCCGCGGCATGCGAGCAGGCCGTCCTGATGGAGGAGCCGGTGCTGCTCGCCCTGCACCCCCAGCAGGCCGAGGCGCTGCGACTGGCCGCCGGGCAGCCCGCGGATCTCTCCCGCCTGGCGGACGTGCCGTGGCTGACGCCCGGGCCGGAGACCTCGTGCCACGAGATGATCCAGCGAGCCTGCGGCTCCGCGGGCTTCGTCCCGGACGTCCGCGCCTGCAGCAGCGACTTCTCCGTGCTGACCGCCCTGGTCGCGGCAGGAGCGGGCGCCGCCCTGATCCCGCGCATGGCCCTGCCGGAGACCACCGCCGCCCTCAGCCTCCACCCCCTGGTCCACCCCGTCTCCCGGACCGTCTACACCGTCAGCCTGGCGGGCACCGCCAAGCGCCCCGACCTGCGACACGTCCTGGACCTGCTCCACAGCGCCGTCCCCGGCGACGGCTCCGGCGCACCGCGCAACGGAACCCGGTGATCGCCAGACCTGAAGGCCGGTGTCGGGGGTCTGCACTACCCTCCCCGCCATGATCAAGTCCGGCTCCCCGCTTCCCGACGAGAACGCCCTGGACATCCCGAGGTCCTGGAAACGGCACCTGCACCCCAGGCGCGGCGGCCATCCCGGCCCGGAGATCAAGGTCGCCGCCCTGCGCGAGGACGAACTCCTGGCTCCCTACGCGCGCGAGGTCGAGGAGGTGCTGAGCCACCCCGGGACCGACGAGGGACTGGCGGCCGCGGCGCGGGCCCATCTCGCGGGCGAGACGGGGCCGCTGGGCGCGGCGGTGCTCGCGGCCATCCCGGAAGCGACGTCCTCCTCGGACGAGGCGGCCGTCCGGTTCCTGGACGCCTGGCTGACGACGTACGGCCTGCCGTTCGCCGTCCACGCCTTCGTCGAACGGTGCTGCGTCCAAGCCGCCGCCCCCTACGCTCCCGGTCTGGGGGGCCTGGTCCCGCTGCGCGAGCCCCAGTTCCACGGGGACAGGCTCGGCTCCGCCGCCAAACGGCTCCGCACGCTGCTCGCGGCGGCCGACGACGCCGCATACCGGCAGATCGTCGCGCTGCTCGCCGATCTCCGCACGACCCCGATGCGGCTGATGCTCTGCGCCTATCTCGTCCCGACCGAACGGGACTGGGTCGCCGAATGCTGCGCCCTCCCCGCGGACGCGGTGCCGCGAGAACTGCTGCTGCGGTCCCTGGGATCGGCCGAGCACCTCGAGATGCTGGGCGCCGACGCGCGCATCTCGGTCAGCGACTGCTACTACATCGAGAACCTCCTCACCCTGGCCGAGGGGGTGGGGCCCGCCATCGCGCCGTTCCTGGCCGATGCGTTCGACCGGCACCACGACAGCGCCCCGCGCCGCAAAGGGCTGCTGGAGGCGCTGAGCCGGCTGCCCGGCGACGAAGCGTTCCGGCTGATGCTGGAACGCTCCGGGAACACCCACATGCGGGCCGCGCTGCGCGAGACCATGCGGCGTCGCCCGGTCCGCGCGGTCCGCGTCCTGGCGCCGGCCGCCGCCCGCGGGGACGCCATGGCCGAGGAACTGCTGGCCGATCACCTGCGGAGCGGCGCCGGGCCCGTTCCTCCGGATCTTCCGGCGGAGGCCCGCGCGGTCGTGGAGAAGCTCGCCGCGGCGGACGCCCGCGTCCCGGAGGCGTCGGCGGACGAGCTGCCGCGGCTCCTGGTCGACCCGCCCTGGGCCCGGACGAGGCCGGAACGCAAGCCGGTGGTCCTCAAGGGCCTGGCCGCCTCCGAAGAACAGGCCGTCGTCTGGGCGCCCGGTGAGCGGGACGCCTGGCTGCGCACGCCGATCGCCAATCCCAGTGGCGGCGGCGTCACGCTGGAACCCGTCCCGCGGCCCGCCGTGCGCGATGAGACATGGGAGAAGCGCATCGCGGACATCCGCGCGGGTGCGGCGCACGAACCGGTCCAGCGGGAGTCCTACTGGCAGGCCGCCATGCTGGCGAAGGGCCCCGAGGAGCTGGTCCGTCCCGTGTTGCGCGAGTGGCGGCCCTCCGACTGGAACCGGGACGGGCTCGGCACGCACAATCCGTGGAGCGCGGACCACTGGCTCAAGCCCCTCATCGCCCGCTTCGGCCTCGACGCCCTCCCGGTCACGTTGAGCTTCGCCCGGGCGAGGCCCGCCCGCGGCGCCGAGCTGCTGCTGCCGTTCCTGGACGGCGAGGTCGCCAACGCGATGGCGGGCTGGCTGCTGCGCGTCACGGCGGCGCGCGGGCCGGCGGCCGCCTGGTTCAGCCGGCACGGCCGGGCGGCGCTGCCTCACCTGCTCCCGGTGGCCCTCGGCCGGGCGGGGCGGGCCCGGACGGCCGCCGAGTACGCGCTCCATGTCCTCGCCCGCGAGGTGGGCGAGGGCGCGGTGGTCGACGCCGCGCGCCCGCACGGAGAGCAGGCCGTCGCGCTAGTGCGAGAGCTGCTGGCCGCCGACGCGGAGGAGATGCCGCCCCGGAAGGCGCCGTCGGTGTTTCCCGGCGTGGACGCCGAGGCGCTTCCGCCGGTGCTGCTGCGGGGCGGCGAGCGGGCGCTGCCCGTGCCGGCCGTCCGGCATCTGCTCACCCTGCTGGCGATGTCCTCGTCCGGGGAGACGGACCACGGCCTCGCGGGGGTGCTGGAGGCGTGCGACGAGCGGTCGCTCGCCGACTTCGGCTGGGCGCTGTTCCACCGCTGGCGGGAGAGCGGGGCGCCGGCCAAGGAAGCCTGGCAGTTCAGCGCCCTGGGGTGGCTCGGGGACGACGGCACCGTGCGGCGGCTGGGTCCCCTCATCCGCGCCTGGCCGGGAGAGGGCGGCCACCGCCATGCGGTGCGCGGCCTCGACGTGCTCGCCGGGATCGGAACCGATCCCGCGTTGCGCGAGATCCACGCCATCGCCCAGAAGGCCAGGTACAAGGGCCTGAAACAGCGCGCGCAGGAGAAGGTCGAGGAGATCGCGGCGGCTCGCGGGCTCGGCCCGGAGCAGCTCGGTGACCGGCTGGTCCCCGACTTCGGCCTGGACGCCGCCGGCACGCTCGTCCTCGACTACGGGCCGCGGCGGTTCACCGCCGGTTTCGACGAGACGCTGAGGCCCCACGTCGTCGGCGAGGACGGCGCATGGCGGTCGGACCCGCCCAGGCCCGGGGTGCGCGACGACCCCGCCCTGGCCCCCGCCGCCCACCGGCGCTTCGCCGAGCTGAAGGAGGACGTCCGCGCGATCGCGGGCATCCAGCTCCAGCGCCTGGAGCTGGCGATGACGACGGGACGCCGCTGGTCGCCGGCCGAGTTCCGGGAGTTCTTCGTCCGGCACCCGCTGGTGTGGCACATCGCCCGGCGCCTGGTCTGGCTCGCCGAGCGCGGCGGCGCGACGACCGCGTTCCGGCTCGCCGAGGACCGCACCTTCGCGGACGTCACCGATGCCGCCGTCGCGCTGCCCGGTGACGCCGCCGTCGGGATCGCCCACCCGCTGCACCTCGGGGACACGCTGGGCGACTGGTCGCGGATCTTCGCCGACTACGAGCTGCTGCAGCCGTTCCCGCAGCTCGGAAGGGGTGTGCACGCGCTGACCGAGGAGGAGAAGGCGGGCGGGAGGCTGACGCGGTTCGAGAACGTGACCGTCCCCTTCGGCAGCGTCCTGCGGCTCGAACGGCGCGGCTGGCACCGCGGGCCCGTCGATTCCGACGGCGGCGTCGACTGCATGGTCCGGCCGGTCGCAGAGGGGCGGTACGTCGTCCTCACGTTGAAGACGGGGCTGTACGCCGGCCACGTGCGCGCGTCGGGGGACCAGACGTTCGAGGCGGTCTGGATCGGTGCGGACCCCGCCCCGGACCGGTTCTCCTGTCCCGCCCTCCAGGACGCGCCGTACCGCTTCGGCGAGCTGGACCCGGTGACGGCCTCCGAAGTGATCGCCGACCTCGAGGCGGCGAGCGGGGGCTGACCTGGCCGGCTTCTACTCGGAGCGTCGTCCTCGGGGCGGGTCCGGCGGGGGATCGGCGTGGGCGGTCAGGCGGTCGAGGAGGGCGGGGAGTTCGGCCAGGCGGTCCTGTTCGGCGGGGGTCAGGGTGGCGGCGATCGCGGTGGCGAGCCAGTCGCGGCGGGCCTCGCGGTCGCGGTCGAGGGCGGCCCGGCCTTCGGGGGTGAGGGCGATGACGACGCCGCGGGCGTCACGCGGGTTGGCGTCGCGGCGGGCGTAGCCGAGGTCTTCGAGGTCCTTCACGGTGCGGCTCTGGCTCTGGTGGCGGACGCCGCGCCGCTGGGCGAGGAGGGCGATGCTCGCCTCGCCTTCGCGGTCGAGGAGGCCGAGCGTCTGGGCGAGCGGGGGCGGCAGCGAGTCGGCTCGGGCGCGGGTCGTGCGGACGAGGCCGGCGATGGACGTCCGCAGCCGTTCGGCGAGGTGGTCGTGGTTCGTCATGGGGTCCTCCGGGGGCGTCCGCGATCATTGTACACAGCAAAGGTGTACAGTTATGGCTGTACACCTTTGCTGTGGAAGGAAGAGGTCATGCAACTGACCAAGCACGCCCACGCCTGCGTCGTCCTGGAGAAGGAGGACACGACGATCGTGCTGGACCCCGGCACGTTCACGCCGGACGCGGAGTCCGCCGTCGCCGCCGCGGACGCCGTCCTGATCACGCACGAGCACTTCGACCACTTCGATGACGCCCTGCTCGGCGCGGCCCTGGAGAAGCAGCCCGACCTGCACGTCTACGGTCCGGCGGCGGTGCGGGAGAAGCTGGGCGACCATGGCGGGCGGGTCCGGGCCGTCGCCGGCGGCGACGCGCTGGCCATCGGCGACTTCGCCGTGACCGTGCACGGCGAGCAGCACGCGCTGATCCATCCGGACATCCCGCTCGTGGACAACACCGGCTACCTGATCGACGGCCGGGTGTACCACCCGGGCGACGCCTACCACGTGCCGGACGTCCCGATCGAGACGCTGCTGCTGCCCACCAGCGGGCCGTGGACCAAGCTGGGGGACGCGGTCGACTACGTCCGGGGCGTCCGTCCGACGCGGCTGCTGCAGATCCACGAGCTGATGCTCAGCGACCTCGGGCAGAACTCCGCCGCCATGTTCCTGGAGGGCCTGACCGGCCTCACGATGTCCCTCCTCGCGCCGGGGAACAGCATCGAACTCTGAGCGCGACCGGAACCCGGCATGCCCGCCCCGCGTTCTGCCCGGTAACCGAGGCCGGCGAGCCGCCGCGGGCCTATCCTCCCCTTCGGCGGCCGTGCTCAGGGGGTGCGGGCCGACGATCCTTCGGAGGAGACGGCATGGTCGTGGCGCACTACGGGGACGACGGACGGACCGGCGCGTACGGGGTGTCCGGTCTCCCTGAGGCGCCGCGGGCGTCCCGGCTCGCCCGGACGGCGGCGCCGGTGCTCTGCCCGCCGGTCCTCGCCGGCGGCGCGCTGGTCGTCGCGGACATCGCCGGCACGGTGTACGCGTTCGACGCGAGCACCGGTGAGACGCGCTGGCGCGTGCCCGGCGAGAACGCCGAACTCTGGGTGCGGGACGAGAACGGCGAGTGGCCGGACGTCCTCACCATGGCGGTGGCGGTGTGGCGCGACCGGGTGTTCGTGGCCGGGACCGAGGACGGGACGTTCGAGTACTACGCCGACTTCAGCCGGAAGGTCGGGATCCACGACCTCGCGACGGGAGAGCTCACCGGAACCGTACCGGGAGGCGGGTATCCGGTCGTGGTCGGCGACACCCTCCTGCTGTACGGCCTCAACTCCGGGATCAGGGCGTTCGGCCTGCCTGACCTGGCTCCGCTCTGGCACGCGGCGGGCGCGACCGGGCGCGTCCAGACCGTTCCGGCGGTCGGCCCCGACGGCTCCGTCCACGTCCCGGGCGGCTTCGAGATCGAGCACGTCCACGGCGGCGTGATGCGCCTGGACTTGCGGACCGGCCAGGTCACCGACCTCGACTGGAACCTGGACGTCGACCCCGACGAGATGGACGACGATTTCGACGGCCTGGACGGCGAGTACGAAGGCCGGGACGTGACCAGGGCCGTGCACGCCGTGGTCGCCGGCGGCCTGGTGTGGATGCCGGTCGACCGGGGGCCGCATCCGTACGACGGGGCGATCACCGGCCAGGATCCGCGCACCGGGGAGATCCGCTGGAGCCACCGGATGCCGGAGACTTCGGCCGGCGCGGTGGCGGTGGCGGACGGGACGGTGTTCGTCGCGGTGAACCGCCGGGGCGGCGGCGGCCGAGGCGAGCCTTCGTTCGCCAAGGCGGTGACCGCCATCGACATCGCCGGGCGGGGCGTCCGGTGGACGCGTCCGCTGCCCGGTACCGGCGCGGGCACCCCCGTCCTCGCGGGCGGGGTCGTCTACATGGCCCTGCGGGAGGGCCGGGTGATCGCGCTCGACGCGGCGTCCGGGGACGTCCGGTGGGAGTTCGACCTGGGGGAGCCGATTCCCGGCAAGGAGGAGATGGGGTACTTCGACGAGGAGTGCGCCTACGAGGAGGACGCGCAGGTGATCGTCCCGGGCGACGGCGTCCTGTACGTGCGCACCGCGACCGGCGTCGCGGCCCTGACCGGTCCCTAGACTGGCGCGCGTGATGAGCGACTACCCGCACCAGGTCAGCGTGCCGACGCGCTGGAAGGACAACGACGTCTACGGGCACGTCAACAACGCCGTGCACTACTCGCTGATGGACACCGCGATCAACGAGTGGATGATCACCAAGGCGGGGTTCGCGCCGCTGGACGCGCCGTCCATCGCGCTGTGCGTGGAGTCGCACTGCCACTACAAGGCCGAGGTGGCCTTCCCGGACACGATCCGGCTCGGCCTGCGGATCGGCAAACTGGGCAACTCCAGCGTCCGCTGGGAGATCGGGATGTACCGGGCGTCGGACGACGTGCTCATCGCCGAGGGCCACTTCGTGCACGTGTTCGTCGACCGGGAGACCCGCCGGCCGGTGCCGATCGCCGGCCCGATGCGCGCCGAAATGAGCAAGCTGGTGGTCACTCCCGGTTGAGCACCGCCCGCGTCCGTTCCCGCAGTTGAAAGGCCGGGCAGGTGTTGCTTTCGAGTCATGGGCCGACCACTGTGACGGAACGCACCCCGCGCGTAGCCTGGGAAGAGTTGGGCCTCGCCCAGCGCGAGGGGATGGGCGGGACCCGTCGCACTGCCCCCTCGCAACGGCCCAACGGAGCACGACATGAAGAAATTCGTCGTAGCGGCAGTGGCCACAGTGGCGGCGGTGATCGTGATCGTCGCCGGCGTCGTCGCGTACGTCGCGGTGAACAACGGCGGCTCGCACACGGCGGGCCGGGCCGCCCACTCCGCGCCGGCGGCCACGCCGTCCGCATCCCACAAGGCGGCCAAGCCGCGGCCGACCGTCACCGTCACCCGGCCCGCGCCGCAGCACACCACGGTGGTCCCGCCGCCGGCTCCCACCAGTGACGAGGACGCGAACTTCCTCGCGCTGATCGCCTCGGACGGCATCAAGGCCCCGGACGACTGGGCGATCAACGCCGGCCATGTGACCTGCGGGGAGGACTACTCCACCGCCTACGCCTATCTGACGGACGGCGGCATCTACCCGTACCACGTCCAGACCTTCCTGGACGACTGGACGGCGACCCACACCGGCTGCTGACCGGGGTCCGCCGGGCGGGCGGAGCCTAGGAGGCGCCGCCGACGGCCTTGGGCGCCGCCTTCCGGCCGCCGGTCGCGTCGTAGGTGCGCTGGGCCTCGATGATCTCGGCGGCGTTGTCGCGGATCCAGCCGGTGAGCGTGCGCAGGGACGCGGTGATGCCGCGTCCGAGCGGCGTCAGGCCGTAGGTGACGGACGGGGGGACGGTCGGCTCCACCGTCCGGACGATCAGGCCGTCCCGCTGGAGCGTCCGCAGCGTCTGGGACAGCATCTTCTCGCTGACCCCCTCGATCCGGTTCCGCAGTTCGAAGAACCGCAGGTCGGAAGCGTCCAGCGAGGTCAGGACGAGGACGCCCCAGCGGCGCGCCACGTGGTCGAGCACCATGCGCGCGGGACAGTCCCGCCGGAAGACGTCGTCCACCAGGGCACCTACCTTCTCTTCCAGGGCTTACGCCGAGGTATGTACTTTCGAAAGGTTAGTCCAGGCCTCTAGCGTGGCGGCCATGGAACCAGTCGCACTCGTCACCGGCGGCGGCCGGGGCATCGGCGCCGCCACGGCCCGGGAGCTCGCCCGGCGCGGATACCGCGTCGTCGTCAACTACCACCGCGACCGGGAGGCCGCCGAGCGCGTCGCCGCGGAGACCGGCGGGACCGCCGTGCGCGCGGACGTCCGCGACCCGGACGACGTGGCGCGGCTCGTCGCCGCCTGCGGGCCGGTGGACGCCCTGGTGTGCAACGCCAACATCACCCCGCCGTTCGGCCCCGTCCGGTCGATGCCGTGGGAGACGTTCATGGGCAAGGTGCACGACGAGCTGGCCGCCGTCTACCACGTCACCTGGGCCGTCCTCGAACGCATGCCGGAGCGCGGGCGGATCGTGTACGTGTCCAGTCTCAGCGCCGATTTCACCCGTCCGGGGGCGGCCGCCCATGCCACCGCGAAGGCCGCACTCGACGTGTTCGCCCGCTATGTGGCGGCCGAGGCGAGCCCGGTGACGGCCAACGTGGTGGCGCCGGGCGCGGTGCGCACCGAGGGGTCCGCCGCCGCGCGGACGCCGGAGCTGGAGGCGTCGCTGGCCGGGCGCTCCGTCCTCGGCCGGCTGGTCGAGCCGGACGACGTCGCGGCGGTGATCGCCGCGGTGGTGGACGGGTCGCTGCCCGCGGTGGCCGGTGCCCGCATCCCGGTGGACGCCGGGTTCCGCGTCCTGACCGCGCCGTGAGCCGGCTCTAGGTGAGGACTTCGCTGGTCAGGAGGTCGGCGAAGTCCTTCTCGAAGCGTTCGTAGGCGGCGCGGAGGGCGGGGCCCGGCCAGTCGGGCGGCAGCAGGCCGGGGGGGAGGAGCGGGTCGTCCAGCAGGTGGCGCAGGGCGGCGGCGGCGAGCGTGAAGCGCTCGGCGATCGTGCCGGCCTCCGCGATGGACGCGCGCAGGGCGCGGGCCGTGGCCGTCCAGCCGTCGAGGTCCCAGAGGGTCCGGGCGAGGGCGGCGGGGTCGGCCTCCGGGCGGCCGTCGAGGAAGGTGCACTGCCGGACGACCGTCTCGGGGCGCGGCCGGACGAGGTTGGCGGGCCGCAGCCAGGTGCCCTCGCGCAGTTCGGCGAGGCGGAGCGCGGACATCGCCTGGCGGAGCGCGGCGCGGTCGGCGGCCGGGCGGCGCTCGGCGGTGATCACGGCGATCTCCCAGGAGCCGTCCCAGGGGCGGGTGCGGGGGCGGCGCGACTCGTCCTGCCGGGCCTGGCGCCGCAGGAGCCGGTCGGTGAGGGCGTAGGTGCCGTCGGACTGGACGAGGTCGCCGGAGGTGACCATGCGGGAGAGGGCGACCCGGATGGTCCCCTCGGCGATGCCGAACAGGTCGCCGGCGCGGACCAGGTAGCGGGCGGGGAGCCGGGGCGGGTGGACGCCCAGCAGGGTGCTCAGCACGACCGAGCGGGCGGTGAGGGGGCGGATCTCCAGCGTGTCCATGGCTGTTCGGGACTTTATCCGGTGCGGCCCGGCGGGACGCGCGGTCCGGTGCGGCGGGCGGTGAGATTACAGCCTTCCATCGCGTGAAACAGAAGTGTAACGTCCGGGGCATGGCCTCCTACCTGACCGAGCCGTTCGACCGGCTCCCGTTCGGCGGCGCGGACAAGGCCCGCCGGTACGCGACGGAGCGCTACCAGGGGGCCGCGGGCCTCAACTGGTACGACTGCGACCCGACGCTGCGGTTCCTGATGCGGCGCCACCTCGGGGACGGGTTCGGCTGGGCCGAGCCCCGGCTGCGCGAGCTCGGCGCCCTGATGGGCGGGCCGGTGAACGCGTGGGCGGAGCAGACCGACCGGAACCCGCCGCGGCTGGAGAAGTACGACCGGTGGGGGCGCGACGTCAGCGAGGTCGTGATGCCGGCGTCGTTCGAGGCGGCGCGGCGGGAACTGGTCGCCACCTCGTTCACCCGTCCGGACTTCGTCGCCGAGGCCAGGGCGAACGGCGTCGACCCGGCGCCGATGGCGGTCGCCTGGAGCTACCTGCTCGACCAGGCCGACATCGGCATGGCGTGCGCGCTCGGCACCGGCGGGGACATGGTCGTCGGCCTCACCGAGATGTTCGCGCCCGACGACGTGAAGGCGCGCGTCCGGGAGATCTTCGCGGCCGGGGAGTTCTCCGGCGAGGCGGCGCAACTGCTCACCGAGCGGTCGGGCGGCTCCGACCTCGGCGCGCTGGAGTCGACGGCGGCCCGGGACGGCGACGCGTGGCGGCTGAACGGCCTGAAGTGGTTCGCCTCGAACGCCAACGGCTCGGCGTTCGTCGTCCTCGCGAAGTCGGAGGGCGGCCCGGACGGGGTGCGCGGCATCGCGCCGTTCCTGGTGCTGCGGGAGCGGCGGGACGGGTCGCGCAACGGCGTCCGGATCCGCCGGCTGAAGGACAAGCTCGGGACGCGGTCGGTGGCGTCCGCGGAGATCGAGTTCACCGACGCGGAGGCGTTCCTGCTGGCCCCGGCGTCCAGCTCGGGCCAGGGCGGCGACGGCAAGGGCCTCGCGCGGATGATGGAGCTGACGAACGGCGCCCGGCTCGGCATCTCGATGATGGGCGTCGGCTGCGCGCGCCGCTCGCTGGTCGAGTCGCTCTGCTACACGCGGGTCCGCGAGGCCTTCGGGGCGCCCCTCGCCGAGCAGCCGCTGATGCGCCGCAAGCTCGCCGAGATGATCGTGGAGACCGAGGCCGCCCAGGCGCTGGTCTTCGACGGCTACCTGGGCAGGCCGCGGCTGCGCATCGGCGCCGCGCTGATCAAGCTGCGGGCCGCGCGGCTCGGCGTGACGTCCGCGAGCGACGCCATCGAGATCCACGGCGGCAACGGCTACATCGAGCAGTGGCCGGTCGCGCGCATCCTGCGGGACGCGCAGGTCAACCCCATCTGGGAGGGCGGCGACAACATCCTGTGCCTGGACGTCCGGCGCGCCATCGAGCGGCAGGACGCGCACGAGCCGTTCCTCGACCGGCTCACCGCGGCCGTCCGGAACGCGCCGGACGGCGACGACGCGACCGCCGAGCTGGTGAACGAGCGGATCGGGCACGTCCGCGAGGCCGTCGAAACGTGGCGCGGCCTGGACCGGGCGACGGCGGAGGCACGGCTGTTCCCCCTCGCCCAGTACATGGCGGACGTGTACGCGGCGGCGCTGCTGCTGGAGCAGGCGAGCTGGGAGCGCGCCGATTCGGGCGCCGACCGCAAGGCGCTCGTCGCGCGGCTCTACGCTCGGAGGCACCTGGCCGACGCGGGCCCGCTGCGCGCGATCGACGCGCCGGCCGAGGACCTCGAACGGTTCAAGGACCTGGCGGACGGCGCGTTCGTCCACGTTGGGGAGTGAGATGCCGGACTCTGTACCTCGCGGGGGCACGACCCCCCACACCCCCCGGTCCGCTTCGCCCGTCCGCAGCGAGCGCCGCGGACCCGTCACGACGGTGATCATCTCCCGCCCCGAGGTGCGCAACGCCGTGGACGGGGCGACGGCGCGCGGGCTCGCGGCGGCGTTCCGGGCGTTCGACGCCGACCCGGACGCGAGCGTCGCCGTCCTGTGGGGCGAGGGCGGGACGTTCTGCGCGGGCGCCGACCTGAAGTCGATCGGCACGCCGGACAGCCCGCGCGTCGACGCCCCGCCCGCCGACGGCCCGCTCGGCTGCACCCGGATGCGGCTGTCGAAGCCGGTGATCGCGGCGGTCGCCGGGCACGCGGTCGCCGGCGGCCTGGAGCTGGCGCTCTGGTGCGACCTGCGGGTGGCCGAGGAGGACGCGACGTTCGGCGTGTACTGCCGCCGCTGGGGCGTCCCGCTGGTGGACGGCGGGACGTTCCGGCTGCCCCGGCTGATCGGGACGAGCCGCGCCATGGACCTGATCCTGACCGGCCGTCCCGTCGCCGCGCGCGAGGCGTTCGACATCGGCCTGGCGAACCGGCTCGTCCCGCCGGGGACGTCGCGGGAGGCGGCCGAGGAGCTGGCGGCGGAGATCGCCCGCTTCCCGCAGGCGTGCCTGCGCAACGACCGCATGTCCGTCCTGGACGCGGAGGGCCTCCCGGAGGAGGAGGCGCTCGCCGTCGAGTACCGCCACGGCCTCGGCTCCCTCGCCGACGCCCTCAACGGCGCCGGGAGGTTCGCCGCCGGCCACGGCCGCCACGGTGATTTCACCGACCTGGGCTGACGGCGCCCGGCTGTAACTCGGTGCTTACCTTGGCGGGGGCGGGGCCCTAAGCTCGGCTCCATGACCCTGAGCGTGGACGAGGCGGGCCGGGCGCTCGCCGATCCGAAGGCGTACGCCGACGAAGCGCGGCTGCACGGGGCGCTCGCCCTGCTGCGGCGCGAGTCGCCGGTGCAGTGGGTGGAGGCGCCCGGCTACACCCCCTTCTGGGCGGTCACGAAGCACGCGGACGTGCTGGAGATCGAGCGCAACCACGAGATCTTCCTGAACGCGCCCCGCCCGCTGCTCGGCACCGCCGAGTTCGACGAGCTGAACCGGCAGCGGGCGGAGCAGGGCATCGCGCTGCGCACGCTGATCCACATGGACGACCCCGACCACCGGGTCATCCGGGCCATCGGCGCGGACTGGTTCCGGCCGCGCGCGATGCGGGCGCTCGAACCGCGGGTGAAGGAGCTGGCGAAGCGGTACGTCGACCGGATGGTCGAGTTCGGCGGCGAATGCGACTTCGCGCGGCAGGTCGCGGTGCACTTCCCGCTGTACGTGATCCTGTCGCTGCTGGGCCTGCCCGAAAGCGACTTCGACCGGATGCTCAAGCTGACGCAGGAGCTCTTCGGCGGGGACGACGACGAACTGCAGCGCGGCCAGTCCAACGAGGAGAAGCTCCAGGTCCTGCTGGACTTCTTCGCCTACTTCCAGAGCCTGACCGACGAGCGCCGCAAGCACCCGACCGACGACCTCGCGTCCGCCATCGCGAACGCGCGGATCGACGGCGAGCCGCTCAACGACTTCGACACCGCCTCGTACTACGTCATCATCGCCACGGCCGGGCACGACACGACGAGCGCGACGATCGCGGGCGGCCTGCAGGCCCTCATCGAGCACCCCGACCAGCGCGAACGGCTCACGAAGAACCCCGGACTGATGCCCCTCGCCGTGGACGAGATGATCCGCTGGGTCACCCCGGTCAAGGAGTTCATGCGGACCGCGACCCGCGACCACGACCTGCGCGGCGTCACGATCCGCAAGGGCGACGCGGTGCTGCTGTCCTACCCGTCGGCGAACCGGGACGAGGAGGTCTTCGACGAGCCGTTCCGCTTCGACGTGGGGCGCGACCCGAACAAGCACCTCGCGTTCGGCTTCGGCGTGCATTACTGCCTGGGCGCCGCGCTGGCCCGCATCGAGGTCCGCGCGTTCTTCGAGGAACTGCTCCTGCGGCTGGACTCCATCGAGTTCGCGGGCCCGGCGGAGAGCATCGCGACCACGTTCGTCGGCGGCCTCAAGCGGCTGCCCGTCCGCTACTCGCTGGCCTGAGAGGAACGTTCCCGTGCAGATCGACGCCGCGGTGCTGCGCGCCGCAGACGCCCCCTACACGATCGAGCGCGTCGAGCTCGCCGACCCCGGGCCGGGCGAGATCGTCGTCCGGATCGCGGGCGTCGGGATGTGCCACACCGACCTGATCGGGCGGGTGCCGGGCGACCTGGTCGCCAAGCCGGTGATCCTCGGGCACGAGGGGTCCGGGGTGGTCGAGGCGGTCGGGCGGGGCGTCGCCGGCGTCACCCGCGGCGACCATGTGGTCATGTCGTTCGACTCCTGCGGGGCCTGCGCCAACTGCCGCGACGCGGTGCCCGGCGCCTGCCCGCAGATGGCCGCGCTCAACATGATCGCGATCCCGCTGGACGGCACGCCCCGAGCCCTCGACGCCGAGGGGAACGCCGTCAACAACCGGTGGTTCGGGCAGTCGTCGTTCGCGTCCCACGCGCTCGGCACCGTGCAGAACGTCGTGCCGGTGACCAAGGACGTGCCGCTGGAGAAGCTGGGCCCGCTCGGCTGCGGCGTGCAGACCGGCGCCGCGTCCGTGCTGATCTCCCTCGGCGTCCGCGCCGGCGACGGCATCGCGGTGTTCGGCGCGGGCGCGGTCGGGCTCTCCGCGGTGATGGCGGCGCGGGTCGCGGGCGCCACCACCATCGTCGCGGTCGACCTCAACGACGCGCGCCTCGACCTGGCCCGCGAACTCGGCGCGACCCACACGATCAACGGCGCCGACGAGGACATCGCAGGTCGGATCCGGGCGCTGTCGGGCGGCGAGGGCGTGCAGTACTCCTTCGACACGACCGCCGTCCCGTCCGTCGTGTCGGCCGCCGTCGCGTCGCTGCGCACCACCGGCGTCTGCGGCCTCGTCGGCGTCGGCAGCGAGGAGTACCGCCTCGACCCGAACCTGCTGCTGATGGGACGGACGGTCAAGGGCATCATCGAGGGCGACGCCGTCCCGCACACCTTCATCCCGAAGATGATCGACCTGTGGCGGCGCGGCCTGTTCCCCTTCGACCGGCTCATCGCCGAGTACCCGCTCGACCAGATCAACCAGGCCGAGGCGGACGCCGCGTCCGGCAAGGTCGTCAAGCCGGTGCTCATCCCCTAGACGACGCGGTGCAGGAGGTCGCGGCCGGACGCGAGGCGGCGGCAGTTCTCGGCCGCGACCTCGAAGTAGCGGTCCCACGTCTCGCCGGTCAGCCACGCGACGTGCGGCATCACCACGACGTTGCCGAGCGCGAGCAGCGGATCGCCGGAGTCGAGGGGCTCGCGCTCGAACACGTCCAGCCCGGCGCCGCCGAGGTGCCCGGACGCCAGCGCCGCGACCAGCGCGGACTCGTCGATGACCGCGCCCCGCGCGGTGTTCACCACGATCGCGCCGGGCGGCAGCAGCGCGAGCCGCTCGGCGTTCAGCAGGTGGTGCGTCTCGTCGGTCAGCGGGATGTGCACCGACAGCACGTCGCTCGCCCGCAGCAGGTCGTCCAGCTCCCGCCAGGCCGGGTCGTCGCGGCGCGGGCGGCGCGAGGTGTACAGGACGCGGGCGCCGATCGCCTCCAGCATCCCGCGCAGCAGCCCGGCGACCTCGCCGCCGCCGAGCAGGCCGACCGTCCGGCCCTTCAGCTCGCCGCCGACCAGCGACCGGTCGGCGGGCCAGCCCGCGCCGCGCCGCGTCCGCGCGTCGAACGCGACCAGCTTGCGCAGCGCCGCGAGCGCCAGCAGCAGGCTCGTCTCCGCCACGGCCTGCGCGTTGCGTCCCGGCATGTTCGCGACCGCGATGCCGCGCTCCGCGGCGGCGTCCAGGTCGATGGTGTTCACCCCGGTGCCGAGCTTCTGGATCAGCCGCAGCTTCGGCGCCCGGTCCATGTCGTCGCCGGTCAGCGGCCGCAGCACGTGCCAGATGACCTCGGCGTCCGGCAGCAGCCCGGCGAAGCGGGCGTCGTCCTGCTCCGAGCAGCTGACGATGTCCAGGCCGGGCTCGGCGTGGTCCATGTCGTAGTGCAGCAATACCCGCATATCGGCCTCTTCCCTGTCGTTCACGTTCGCTGAATCCGCCGGCCGCGCCGGGCGCTCCCCGGGCTATCTTTCCGAACGCGGCGTCCGAGGGACGCACCGCCGGCGGTTGATCCAACGCGACGCGGAAAGGGGGACCGCATGACGGCACCCTGGCTTCCCGGTCTGCCCATCGTCCAGGCGCCGATGGCGGGCGGCCCGTCCACGCCCGAACTCGCCGCCGCCGTGTCGGACGCCGGCGGGCTCGGCTTCCTCGGCGCCGGCTACAAGACGGCCGGTGCGATGCGCGCGGACATCGACCGGACGCGCGCGCTGACGTCCCGCCCGTTCGGCGTCAACCTGTTCATGCCGTCGCTCGACGAGGTCGACCCCGCCGCCGTGGCCGCCTACCGCGACCTGCTCGCGCCCGAGGCGCGGCGGCTCGGCGTCGAACCCGGCGCCCCGTCCGCCCGCGACGACGCCTACGACGCGAAGATCGCCGATCTGCTGGCCGACCCGCCCGCGTTCGTCAGCTTCACCTTCGGCTGCCCCGGCACGGATGTCGTCCAGGCGTTCCAGGAGCGCGGCACCGTCGTGGTCGTCACCGTGACGACCGCCGAGGAGGCCCGGCGGTCGTCCGCCGCCGACGCGTTGTGCGTGCAGGGCACCGAGGCCGGCGGGCACCGCGGCTCGTTCACCAACACCTTCGACGGCGCGCTCCCGCTCCGCACGCTCCTGCGCGACGTCCTGGCCGTCACCGACCGGCCGGTCATCGCCGCCGGCGGCCTCGGCACACCGGACGACGTCGCCGAGGTCCTCGCGCTCGGCGCCGACGCCGCCCAGCTCGGGACGGTGTTCCTGCGCTGCCCGGAGAGCGGCGCGAGCGCCGTGCACAAGGCCGCGCTCACCGACCCCCGATTCACGTCCACCGCGATGACCAGGGCCTTCAGCGGACGCCCCGCCCGCGGCCTGGTCAACCGCTTCCTGACCGAGCACTCCGGCGACGCGCCCGCCGCGTACCCGGACGTCCACTACGTCACCTCGCCGCTCCGCAAGGCAGCCGCCGCCCAGGGCGACCCGGACGCTGTCAACCTGTGGGCCGGCACCGCCTTCCGCGCCGCCGCCGAGACCCCGGCCGCCGGCCTCGTCGCGCACCTGGCATCCCGCCTCTGACCTGCGCGGACGCGCCGCGTCAGCCGACCGGGTCGTCCCGCAGGTTGCGCGGATGGCAGCCGACATGGCGCCCGTCGCGGATGAGGGCGGCGCGGCGCACGAGGTGGTCGGTCCCGTAGCCGCGGCGTTGCTGGTACGCCCAGTAGGCGGTGCGGGACGGGCCCGTCCACCGCTCGAAGATCATGACCTCGCGGGCGTCGGGTCCGCCGGTCGCGTTGACGACGAGGTCGCCGGGACCGAGCCGGGCGGGCGGGACCCGGTCGCAGTAGGACGCCAGCAGCGCCGCCGAGTTGGGACCCGGCGCCGGCAGCCCCAGCGCCATGGAGGCGTACCCCGAACCGTCGGCCCGGTAGCCCTGGAAGCTGCCCGCCTGGTCGTACGGCACCCGTCCCGGCGCGTGCGGATGCCAGCTCTTCGCGCGCTCGACGACCTCGTGCCGGTAGATCGTGCGGACGGCGGCGGCGCGGGTGGCGTGCGCGGGCGACGCGCCGTGGCGCGCTGAGGGGCCCGGCGCCTCCTGCGCGTTCGTGCGCAGCGTCGTCCCGAGCAGCACGCCGACGGCCCCGCAGGCGAGCGCGCACCCCGCCACGGCGCCGATGAGCACCGTCGGCCTGGCGCGTCTCCGCCGCGGCGGGGCCTCGGGCGGGGGCTCCTCCGTGATCGGCTCCGCCGGGCCGGGCGCGTCCGCGCCGGGTGCGTCGGGCGGCGTCTCCGGCGCGGCCGTCTCGGGCGCGGCCGCCGTCCGGGCCTGGTCGGCGACGTCCCAGAGCGCCTCCAGGCGGGGCCGGTCCCCGCCGCACACCCGCGCCAGCGCCGTGACCGCGGTGCGCGGCGGGAAGGTCTCCCCGCCGAGCCACCGGCTCCACGACGACCTGCTGGCGTGCGTCCGGCGCTCCAGGGACCGCAGATCGTGCCCGGACGCGCTCCTCAGCTCGCGCAGTTCGGTGAGCAGGACGCGCACCGCGTCCGGCAGGTCGTCGGGCAGTGGGGCCGGCGGGCGGCTTCGGCTCATCGGTGCATCCTCCGCAGATCGGACCGCGGGCCCGGCATCGGCCGCGGACAACGCCCAGAACTCTCCGTCGCGGCGGCTCATTATGCCCAGTCCGGCGGCCCGAATGGCCGGAACCGCGATCATCGCCGTGCGCTTTCGGATGGGCACCAAGGGTGATCGGCGATGGTGTCCCGCGGGCGCCGGGATGTCCCGTCCACGTCCCGGCAGGAGCGATGTCCCTGCTGGTCAGAGGCCTGAGCCTGTCTCTTTGTCCCGACCTCGCCGCCGGGTCTGCACAACGCCGGAAAGCGTTCCCTAGCGTCTGCCGGGTCGATCGACGAATCCCTCATGGCGTCCCTCGCGGACGCAATTCAACGACCATTCACGGAGGTTCACCAATGGCTTCCCCTCGGGCCGTCCTCATCGGAGCCGGCTCCTTCGCGCTCGCCGCCGGCACCGCCGCCGGGCTGATCGGGCTCACGTCCCCCGCCGAGCACTCCGCCGCGCCGCAGGGCGCGCAGATGCAGGCCGACACCGGCCGGACCGTCGCGGTGGCGGCCGTCCCGAAGGTCACCCGCGCTCAGGTCATCGCGCGGGCCAAGACCTGGCACCCGCACACGAGCAGCCGCGTCCCCTACAGCCAGAGCAAGACCCACGGCGGCTACCGCACCGACTGCTCGGGCTACGCGTCGATGACCCTGCGGCTGCCCAAGCCCGGCCCGAACACGGTCGGCCTCGCGTCCTCGACCTACAGCAAGCGCATCACCATGTCGCAGCTCAAGACGGGCGACCTGGTGATCGACGCGATCGGCAGCAACACCACCCGGCACGTCGTCATCTTCGAGAAGTGGACGAGCAGCAAGCACACGGCCTACTGGGCCTACGAGCAGCGCGGGCACTACGGCACGGACCACCGCACCCGCACCTACGGCCTGGCCAAGGGCAGCCAGTACAAGGCGTACCGCCCCAAGAACATCACCTGATCCGCCGCAGGACAGGCCCGGCCGGACCCGCCTCCGGCCGGGCCTCCCGGCGTCGATTCCCTCGGGTGGGGGACGCGGATCCCGCCGGCGGGGGAGGCGGGGCGTGAAGTGTGCGCGCGACCGTCGGGGCATGACCGATTCCGCCATTGCCGTTCCTCGTCCCGGGCGGGTGCGGGCCGCGTGGGCCGCCGCGCACGCGCCCGCCGCCGGGGTGCCGCGCTGGGCGAGGACCGCCGCGTTCGCCGTCCCGCTCGCCGTGCTCCCGTCCAGCCTGTGGCGGATCGCGGCCGTCGCCCTGCACCTGCCGATCATCCGGGACGCGGGTTCCGACGCGAGCGGCAACCTGCCGCCGTGGCTGCCGATAGAGCTTTACGTGGTGCTCCTGTCGGTGGTGTCCGAACTGCTGGCGTTCACCGCCGTCGGGCTCGTGTCGACGTGGGGCGAGGTCTTCCCGCGATGGGTGCCGTTCCTGCGCGGACGGCGCGTGCCGACGCTCGCGGCGGTCGTCCCGGGGGCGATCGGGGCCACCGTCTTGACCGTGCTGTGGACGTGGGCGGTCGGCATGCTGGCGTTCGGCCGCGACCTGGCGGGCGATCGGCTCACCGCCGACGCGCCGGTCAACTTCGAAACCTGGCAGGGCGTGCTGGCCGTCGTCGCCTACGTGCCACTCGTCGCCTGGGGGCCGCTCCTCGGCGCCGTCACGCTCGCCTACTGCCGGCGGCGTGCCCAGGGTGCCTGAGACACGGTGCCGTCCAGGAGGACGGTGGCCAGGCGGGTCAGTTCGGCGCGTTCGGCGGGAGCCAGGCGTCCGGTGAGGGCGGCGACGCGGCGGGCGATCTCGGCGCCGGCCCGCTCGGTGAGCCGCTCGCCGTCCGGCGTCAGCGAGACGAGCACGGCCCGGCCGTCGTGCGGCGACGGCGAGCGCCGCACGAGGCCGCGCTTCTCCGCGCGGCCGACGAGCCCGGTCATGGACGACTTGTCCAGCCCGAGGTAGGTGGCGAGCTCCACCATGCCGGCCCGCCGGTCGCGCAGGATGCCCAGCAGCCTGATCTGGACGATCGACAGGTCGTGCTCGGAGCCGATGGCGGACAGGACGCCCTGGACCAGGAACGACAGCTGCACGAGGGCGTCGACCGGGTCGAGGGGGCGGTCGCCCGCGGGATCGGTGGTCATGGGGACAGCCTAGTTGACGTAGTACGTGTCACAAACTACTTTGCGAAGTAGTACGTGACACAAACTAGATCGGGGAGCCACCATGCGCTCCGCCGCCGACGGAAGCCACTACACCTCGGACGGAGTCCTGCCGCTCGTCCCCGGCATCGACGCGGTCGGCCGCACCCAGGACGGCGAACTGCTCTACTTCGTCGCCGCCGACGACGCGCCGGGCACCCTCGCGCCGACCGCGCGAAGGCCCTGGCCTGGGTACAGATCGGCTCCATGGCCGGGCTGGAGATCACGCTCCCGTCGTTCGTGCTGCGCGCCGCGAACCTGAGCATCATGGGCAGTGGCCAGGGGTCGGTGACGGCCGCGGGCATCGTCGCGGAACTGCCGTCACTGGCACAGGAGATCGCCTCCGGCGCGCTCGCCGTGGATGCCGTCCCCGTGCCGCTCGGCCAGGTCGAGCAGGTCTGGAACGCCCCGGTCACCCCCGGCCGCCGGATCGTCCTGGCGCCGATGTCAGTGGAGTGAGCGGGCGCGGAGCAGGAGGCCCTGGAGGGTGTCCTGCTCGTCCTGGTCCAGGGCGCCCAGGGGCGAGTCCTTGGTGAGCAGTTCGAGCAGCCGGGCGCGCAGGCCGGTGCCGTCCGGGGTCAGGACGAGCTGCTTGGCGCGGCGGTCCTGCGGGTGCGGGCGGCGCTCGACCAGGCCGCGCTTCTCCAGCTTGTCGACGACGAACGTGGCGTTGGACGGCTCGCAGCTCATCCGGTCGGCGAGGTCGCGCATGGTCATCGGGCCGGTCAGCTCGCGCAGCGCGGTGGCCTGCGGGCCGGTCAGCCCGAGCGTCGCGGCGCGCTCGCGGACGTGCTCCTCGATCTGCCGGGACAGCCCGGTCACCAGCCCGCACAGTGCCCGCTCGGCCGCCGCGGCGAACTCCGGATCGCTGCTCATGGCCCGAGTTTACATCAAGCTGCAATGGTTGCAGCTTGAATAGTTCTAGTTGTAAGTTTCCCGGTGTGCGGCGGCCGCAGGGCGCGGCCGCCTCCGGAGGGAGACCGCCATGCCCAGCACCACCGGCACGCCCGCCACCGGCGCCAGCGACCGCCTCGCCGCCGAGGCCGGCATCAGGACCGTCCAGCTCGGCGACCTGCGGATCAGCTACGTGCCGGACGGCGCCGTCGCGCTCAAGCCGCGCACCTGGCTCCTCGGCTCGCCCGCCGGGTTCTGGGACGCGCACCCCGAATACCTCGACGCCACCGGCAACCTCGTCGCCAGCATCGGCGGGCTGCTGGTCGAGCACGGCGACCGCGCCCTACTGGTCGACGCGGGCGTCGGCCCGCGCACCTGGCCCGACGACCCCGCCAAGCCGTTCGGCGCGGCGCACGGCGGCGCGCTGCTCGACGGCCTCGCCGCGCTCGGCCGCGACCCCGCGAGCATCGAGGCCGTCGCCGTCACCCACCTGCACAGCGACCACGTCGGCTGGCTCTGGCCCGCCGCCCCCGACCGCCGCCCGCCCTTCGCCGACGCGCGGGTCCTGCTCACCGCCGCCGAGTGGGAGCACCGGCACCTGTCCGGCACCGGCGACGACATCCTCGACGGCTTCGCCGACCAGGTGCAGGTGGTCGCCGACGGCGAGGAGGTCTTCCCCGGCGTGCGGGTCCGGGCGACGTACGGCCACACCGCCGGGCACGCCACGTACGAGATCACCTCGGACGGGCGGCGGCTCATCGCGTTCGGCGACGCGCTGCACAGCCCCGCCCAGATCGACCATCCCGAATGGTCCGCCGCGCCCGACCACGACCCGGTGCTGTCCGCCGAGGTCCGCCGCCGCCTCGTCGCCGATCTCGCCGAACCCGGCACGATCGGCTTCGGCATCCACTTCGCCGACGTGCAGTTCGGCCGCGTCGTCCCCGGCACCCCCGGCTGGCACCCGGAGCACCCGTGACCGGCCCCGCCCCGCGCGGAGGGCCCTGGCCCGGCGTCGTCGCCGCCGCGCTCGCCGCGACCGCGGCGGTGATGCCCGGGTTCGCGGTCGGCGCCTTCGCCCCGTCCATGCAGGACACCCTGCACACCACGCGGACGACGCTGGGCCTGGCGATGAGCGCCTTCTATGCCGCGAGCGCGCTGGGGTCGCCCGTCGCGAAGCGGCTGGCCGCGCGGCTGCCCGTCCCGGCCGTCCTGTCGGCGGCGGCGATCGTCGCGGCGCTGGCGATGCTGGCCCTGTCCCGCGCCGGGCACGTCGCGGTCCTGTTCCCGGTGCTGGTCGCCGCGGGGTTCGCCAACGGGCTCGTCCAGCCGGCGGCCGGGCGGCTCATCGCCGCCCGCGCCCCGGCCCGCCGCCGTTCCCTCGCGGCCGGGACGGTCGGCGCCGCACTCGGCGCGGGCACCCTCATCCCCGGCCTGCTCGTCGCCCTGGTCGTCCACCCCTACGGCTGGCGCGCCGCCATGGCGATCGCAGGGCTGCTGGCGCTCGTCCCCGCGGCCCTGGCCCCGCTCGCCCGCACGCCCGCGACGGAACGGCGGCGCACGGCGCACGCGCCCGAGCCCATGCCGCGCGCCGTCCGGCGGACGCTGGTCCTGTGGGCGGCCGCGGCGGCGCTGTCGGCGACCGGCAACAACGCGGTGGCGTCGTATTTCGTGCAGCTCGGCGCGCATTCCGGGGTCCCGGACGCGCTGACCGGCGACCTGCTCGCGCTGAGCGCGGTCATCGCGATCGCCGTGCGGCTGGTCGCCGGCGCGCTGGCCGACCGGGCACCGCGGGGCGACCGCGCGGTCATCGCGGCGATGATGCTGAGCGGCGCCGCCGGGCTCGCGCTGATCGCGGCCGGCTCCCCGGTCACCTTCCTCGCCGGGGCCGTGCTGGCGTTCTCCGCCGGGTGGGGCTGGACGGGCCTGCTGCTGTCGGCGGCGCTGCGCCTTCTGCCGGACCGCGCCGAGAACGCGGGCCACACCGTCCAGGTCGGCGTTTACACCGGCGCGACGATCGCCCCGTTCGCGTTCGGCGCCCTGTCGGCGTCGTTCGGGTTCGCAGCGGCGGCGCTGCTCGCGGCCGTGGCCGCGCTCGCCGCCGGGTCCCTCATGGCCACGACAGCCGGAAGCGTCCGCGCGCCCGCGGCGGACCGGGCGGGCGGCCCGCCGCGAGTGCGGACGTGCTCATGAGCTCGCGGGCAGGACGCGGCCCGTCACCGCGCCGAGGCCGAGGCGCGCGCCGCCCGGTCCCGGCGCGGTGGCGGAGATCGTGACCGTGTCGCCGTCCTCCAGGAACGTGCGCGGCTCGCCGCCGACCTCGATCGGCTCCCTACCGCCCCAGGTCAGCTCGATGAACGCGCCGCGCTGGTCCTTCCGCGGGCCCGACACCGTCCCGGACGCGAACAGGTCGCCGGTGCGGGACGAGGCGCCGTTCACCGTCATGTGCGCGAGCATCTGCGCGGGCGACCAGTACATCTCGCGGTACGGGGGACGCGACACCACCTGCCCGTTCCACTCCACGACGAGGTCGAGGTCGAGGCCCCACGGGTTCTTCTCGCGCAGGTAGGGGAGCGGTTCGGGGTCTTGCGGCGGCGTGGGGACGCGGGCGGCCTCCAGCGCGAGCAGCGGCACCACCCACGGCGACACCGACGTCGCGAAGCTCTTGCCGAGGAACGGCCCGAGCGGCACGTACTCCCACGCCTGGACGTCGCGCGCCGACCAGTCGTTGACCAGCACGACCCCGAAGACGCGCTCGGCGAACTCGTCCACGCCCACCGGGGCGCCGAGCGGCGAGCCGGTGCCGACGACGAACCCGACCTCCGCCTCGATGTCCAGGCGGCGGCACTCCCCGAACGCCGGAGCGGGCTCGTCGGGCGCCTTGCGCTGCCCGCTCGGCCGGACGATGCCGGTGCCGGACGGGACGACGGTGCCCGCGCGGCCGTGGTAGCCGACGGGCAGGTGCTTCCAGTTCGGCATCAGCGGCTCGGCGTCCGGCCGGAACAGCCGCCCGAGGTTCGACGCGTGGTGCTCGGAGGCGTAGAAGTCGACGTAGTCGGCGACCTCGAACGGCAGTTGCAGCGTCACCGCGTCCAGCGCGTGGACGGCGTCGCCGGGGAGGTCGCCGGACACGGCGGCCAAGACGTGCTCGCGGACCTCGACCCACCGCGCGTGCCCCTGCGCCATGAACGCGTTGAGCGACGGCCGGGAGAACACGTCGTCGCCGAGGACGGCGGCGAGGTCGACGACCGAGTCCGCCACCCGCACCCCGACGCGCGGCTCCCCGCCACGCGGCGAGAACACGCCGTACGGCAGGTTGTCGAGACCGTAGAGCGAACCGTCCGGGATCGGGATGCGGGTCAAGCGTCCTCCTTGAGGAGCGAGGCCGGGAGGAGGCCGAGGGCGGCGAGTTCGGTCAGCGGGTCGGTGATGCTGCACGTGCCGAACGACAGGAAGCGGGAGCGGGCGAAGGCCGCGCGGGCGTCGCCGAGGCCGGCGACGCGGGCGGCGATGGACGCGGCGTCGCGGTCGGCGAGGATCGCGGTCAGCTCGGCGGGGCCGGCGCCGTGCATCGCCGCGTCGGTGGCGAGCAGCAGGTTGAGGAATCCGTGCTGGTGGAAGCCCGTTTCCGGGTCGGTGTTGCGCACCGGGTGGTGCAGCCCGGCGGTCGCCTTGAACGGGACGCCGGCGTGCACGGCGGCGACGACCGCGGCGGCCAGCTCGTCCGGCCCGGGGTACAGGTTCGCGTGGACGCCGCCGGTGCGGAACTTGGCGCGGTGCCCGGTCGCGGCGAGCGCGTCGATGACCGCGGGACGGCGCTCGTCGCGCGGTACCTCGACGTACACCGGGACGTCGAGCAGCTCCAGCCCGTGCACCAGGTCGGACGCCGTCATCCCGGTGGGCACCGCGACCTCGACGGCGTGCACCTCGACGGGCAGGTCCGCGGCGGCCGCCACGGCGTTCGCGGCCTGCGCCGGGCCGTTCGGCGCGGTGATCGACAGGTCCAGCGGGTCGCTGGTGACCAGCGGGTAGAGCTGGTCGAGCGCGGTGGCGGGCAGCACGAGCGGCCCGACGAGCGCGGCGTAGGGGGCGGCCCGGTGCCGCCGGTGGGCCGGGACGGCGTCGGCCAGCGGGGCGAGGCCGGGCGGGAACACCGCCGCGTCGTCGCAGAGGCCGCGCGCGAACGCGGGCAGGCCGGTCATGGGTTCCGCCTCCCCGCCCACGTCCACGCGTACGCGGGGTCTTCGCAGGCCTGGCCGCCTTCGCCGAGTTCGAGCGGGCGGAAGGTGTCGACCATGACGGCCAGCTCGTCGAAGAACTCGACGCCGATGCCGCGCTCGTACGCGCCGGGCTGCGGGCCGTGCGCGAGGCCGCCGGGGTGGACCGACACCGAGCCCTGCCCGATGCCGGAGCCCTTGCGCGCCTCGTAGTCGCCGCCGCAGTAGAACATGATCTCGTCGGAGTCGACGTTGGAGTGGTAGTAGGGCACCGGGATCGACAGCGGGTGGTAGTCCACCTTGCGCGGGACGAAGTTGCACACCACGAAGTTGTGGCCCTCGAACACCTGGTGGACGGGCGGCGGCTGGTGAACGCGGCCGGTGATCGGCTCGAAGTCGTGGACGCTGAAGGTGAACGGGTACAGGCAGCCGTCCCAGCCGACGACGTCGAACGGGTGCCGCGCGTAGACGAAGCGGGTGCCGCCGATGCCGCGCGAGGTGCGGTGCTTCACCAGGACCTCGACGTCGGTGCCCTCGGCGGTGAGGATCTCGCCGGGGCCGTGCAGGTCGCGCTCGCAGTAGGGGGCGTTCTCCAGGAACTGCCCGAACCGTGACAGGTACCGCTTCGGCGGCGCGACGTGCCCGGTGGCCTCGATGACGTAGGCGCGCAGGGGCTCGTCGCTTTCGGGCAGCCAGCGGTGCGTGGTCGAGGCCGGGATGACGACGTAGTCGCCCGCTTTCGCGGCGAGCGTCCCGAAGATCGTCTCGACGGTCGCGGCGCCGGACTCGACGTACACGATCTCGTCGCCGGTCGCGTTCCGGTACAGCGGCGACTCGGCCGCGGACACGACGTAGGAGAGCCGGACGTCGTCGTTGCCGAGGATCAGCCGGCGCCCCGTCACGGCGTCGGTGCCCGCCCACGTCTCCTTGGGGAACAGGTCGTGGAGCCGGAGATGGCGCGGCTTGAGCGGGTGGTTGGGCGTGGTGGCCGCGTCCGGGACGTCCCAGATCCGCGAGTCGACGATCGCGGACGGGATCTCCCGGTGGTACAGCAGCGAGGAGTCGGCGGTGAAGCCCTCCTCGCCCATCAGCTCCTCGAAGTAGAGCCGGTCGGACGCGTCCCGGTGCTGGGTGTGCCGCTTCGGCGGCACGTCCCCGACCCGCCGATAGTGGGCCATGGGTCCCTCGCCTCCCCTAAATGATTAAGGCGTGTACTACTTCTTGCGACACTACGTCGCACGGCGGGGGCTGAAAAGGCCCACGGTCCGCCCGGGCGCGCTCCGGCCGGAACCGGCCCGGGTGCCGGGCCGGCCCCGGGCTAGCTCCGCTCGCGGACGTCGAACTGGTGCCGGTTCGCGATCAGCTTGTCCAGCAGCATGATCAGCATCCGCTGCTCGGTCTCGGTGAGCACGCCCGCCCACTGGCGTTCCCGCTCGTGCTGGCCCGCAAAGATCTCCAGCATCCGCCGGCGGCCGTCCTCGGTCAGCGACAGGATCACCGAGCGGCCGTCGCGCTCGCCCGGCGTGCGCACCATCATCCCGTCCGCGACCAGCGTCTTCGCCAGGTTCGACACGGCGGCCCGGCTCATCCCCGCGAGCGTGGCGGCGCGGCCCGGCTCCAGCGGGCCGGCCAGCCAGGTCACGAACAGCAGCCGGAACCCGGCCCAGGAGTGCCCGTGCGGCCGGTGCACCGTGGACTCCAGGTCGTAGGTGACGATCGCCGACGCCCGGTTCAGCGTCAGCAGCAGCCGGGTCGCGAGCCGGTGCGGGAAGCCGAACTCGTCCGCCAGCCGGCCGCCCGCGAGATCGACGAACGACCAGAAGTCCAGGTCCTCGTGCTCGTCGTCCATGCCCGCCACCCTAATCCCGCGTCCCGGAGCCAAGTAGTTCAACGATTTATCATCTCTCCCTTCCGGTGCCCGGGGCACGCCCGGCCCCTCCGGGCAGGTGTCGCCGCGGCGATCATGGGCAGGCTCCTGCTCGACGCGGGGAGTTCGGAGGGGACATGGCGACGGTCGCGGACCAGTTCATCCAGGTGCTGCGCCAGGCGGGCGTGCGGCGCATCTACGGCGTGGTGGGCGACAGCCTCAACCCGGTCGTGGACGCGGTCCGGCGCACCGGCGGCGACATCGAGTGGGTGCACGTCCGCAACGAGGAGGCGGGCGCGTTCGCCGCCGCCGCCGAGGCGCAGACCACCGGGCGGCTCGCCGTCTGCGCGGGCAGTTGCGGGCCCGGCAACACGCACCTGATCCAGGGCCTCTACGACGCGCACCGGTCCGGCGCGCCCGTCCTGGCGCTGGCCTCGCAGATCCCGAGCACCCAGATCGGCAGCGGCTACTTCCAGGAGACCCATCCCGAGCGGCTCTTCACCGAATGCAGCCACTACTGCGAGCTGATCAACGGGCCGGGGCAGATGCCGCGCATCCTGCGCACCGCGATCCAGCACGCCGTCGGACTCGGCGGCGTCGCCGTCCTCGCCCTTTCCGGCGACATCGCCAGCAAGGACGCCGAGAACCCCACCGGCGAGCACGACTTCCTCGTCCACAGGGGCATCGTGAAACCGCCCGCCGACCAGGTCGACCAGCTGGCGCACGCGCTCAACCGGGCGCGTAAGCCGATGCTGTTCTGCGGTTCCGGCGTCCAGGACGCGCACGCCGAGGTCATGCAGCTCGCGCACAAGCTGCTGTCGCCCATCGGGCACGCCCTGCGCGGCAAGGAATGGATCCAGTACGACAACCCGTTCGACGTCGGAATGAGCGGCCTTCTCGGCTACGGCGCCTGCTACGAGGCGATGCAGGAGGCCGATCTCGTCCTCCTGCTCGGCACCGACTTCCCGTACGACCCCTTCCTTCCGGGACGGCACACCATCCAGGTGGACGACGACCCCGCCAAGCTGGGCCGCCGCACGCCGCTCACTCTCGCCGTCCACGGCGACGTCGGTGAGACCCTCCGCCTCGTCATGGACAAGGTCGAGCAGAAACGCGACCACTCCTATCTCGACGAAATGCTGCACCGGCACGCGCGCTCGCTGGAGAACGTCGTCTCCGCCTACACGCGCGACATCGAGAAGCACTCCCCGATCCATCCCGAATATGTCGCGGACGTCCTGGACGACCTCGCCGCCGACGACGCGATATTCACCGTCGACACCGGCATGTGCAACGTCTGGGTCGCCCGCTACATCACACCGAACGGCCGCCGCCGCGTGATGGGCTCCTTCGTGCACGGGTCGATGGCCAACGCCCTGCCGCACGCGATCGGCGCCCAGTACGGCGCGCCCGGCCGCCAGGTCATCTCCGTTTCCGGTGACGGCGGCCTCGGCATGCTGCTCGGCGAAATCCTCACCGTGAAACTGCACCGCGTCCCGGTCAAGATAATCGTCTTCAACAACGCGTCACTCGGCATGGTCCGCCTGGAAATGATGGTGGACGGCCTGCCGTCCTACGAGACCGACCACGAGGCCGTCGACTACGCCGCCATCGCGCAGGCCGCCGGCATCGAGGCCGCCCGTGTGGAACGGCCCGCCGACGTCCGGGACGCGATGGCGGCCGCCCTCGACGCGCCCGGCCCCTACCTCCTGGACGTGGTCACCGACCCCAACGCCCTGTCGATCCCGCCGCACATCACGCCGGCGCAGGTCAAGGGCTTCGCGCTCGCCGCCGGCAAGACCGTCCTCACCGGCGGCGTCGGCAAGATGCTGGACCTGGCCCGCAGCAACCTCCGCAACATCCCGCGGCCCTGATCACGGCCAGCCGAGCTGGGTCACCTCGGTGCCCTCGGGCAGCGGGCGACGGATCGTCCACAGCGGCCGGACGTGCGACTTCGCCATCTTCCACCGCCCGTCCTCCAGGACGTACGCGTCGTCGTACTCGGCCGTCATCAGCAGTTCGGTGCCGTCGACCCGGTTCAGCTGCCGGAAGCGCAGCGTCCAGGAACCGGACGCGGAGACGTCGTCGATCAGGGTGATGACGGGATGGAAGCCGTGGTGCATGTCGAGCACCGCGTACCGGCCGCCGGCCTCGCTCAGCGCGATCTCGGCGAACACCCGCGCGAGCTCGTCGGCGTCCTCGAACGTGCCGAGCGAGCCGTAGTCGATCGACGCGGGGCCCCTGACGAAGCAGTCCCGGAACGCGGCCGGGTCCTTGCCGTCGCACGCCCGCCAGTACCGGTACTTGAGGGCCTTGATCGCCTCGATCCGCTCCAGGTCGGCCGTCCGCTGCTCCAGGGAGCGTTCCGCCATGTCCGAGCCCCTTTCCCGAGTGGATCAGCGAACGCTAACCGCGCGGCGCCGGCGGGGCGGCGGCCGCTCCCGCCCACCGGGAACACCGGGCCCCGGTCAGTCCCGGTTCTCCGCGACCATCTCGCGGGCGTGGGCGACGAGCCGGCGCAGCGCGGGGCTGCGGTTGTCGCGGTGCCAGGCCAGCGCGATCGGGACGGTCGGGACGGGATCGGCGAAGCGCCTGACGACGACGCCCGGGATGTGCAGCGTGTCCGCCTTGCCCTCGGTGACGAAGGTGATGCCGTGCCCCTGCGCCACGGCGTGCAGCATCCGCTCCTCCTCGGGCTCCCAGTGCGCGACGGGCGGCCGGACCCCTTCGCCGAAGACCTGGTCGAGCATCCGGTCCCACATCCCCGGGCCGTGCTCGCGCGGCCACCAGACGAGCGGGCGGCCCGCCACGTCGGCGGTGCGGAGGCGCCGCTTGCGGGCCAGCGGGTCGTCGCCGCGGACCGCCGCGACGATCGCCTCGGCACCGATCTCCAGGACGGCCAGGCCGTCGCCCTGGTCGATGGGCGGCCGGACGATCGCCGCGTCGACGGCCCGCTCGCGCAGCCGCTGCTCGTGCAGCGCGGTGAAGCCGCTGGTGAGCCGGAGTTCGACGGCGGGGTGCGCGGCCCGGAAGCCGTCGACGAGCGCGGTGACGGGGCCGCCGGGCGCGGAGCGGGTGAGGCTGACGGTGAGCCGCCCCGCCTCCCCGCGGCCATGCCGGCGCACCAGCTCGACGGCCGCGTCCGCGCGGGCCAGGACGTCCTGGGCGGCGGGTAGCAGCGCGGCCCCGGCCTCGGTCAGCGCCACGCCGCGCCGGTTGCGGGCGAACAGCTCCGCGCCGAGCTCGCGCTCGAACGCCTTGATCTGCTGGCTCAGGCCCGGCTGGGCGACGTGCAGCCGCTGCGCGGCCCGGCCGTAGTGCAGCTCCTCGGCGACCGCCACGAAGTAGCGCAGATGTCGCAGCTCCATGCCGCCGACGATAACGGGTGATAACTCCGGCTTCTCACAGGCGAAGAACCAGGACTTGGACGCCGCCGCCCCGCGCATGGCCGAATGGCCCCATGGTCACCGCAACGACAAGCCCGCGCGCCGCCGGGACGGCCGGCGCGCGGCAGTGGATCGCCCTCGGATCGGTACTGCTCGCGACGTTCATGGGACTGCTGGACGCGAGCATCGTGACGGTCGCCGTCCCGTCCATCCAGCACGGGCTGGGCGCCTCGTTCGGCGAGGCGCAGTTCGTCGCCGCCGGATACACGCTGGCGTACGCGGTCGGCCTGGTGACCGGCGGGCGCCTCGGCGACCTGTACGGGCGGCGGCGCGCCTTCCTGGCCGGGGTGCTGCTGTTCCTCGTCACCTCGGTGCTGTGCGCGGCGGCGCCGTCCGCCCCGCTGCTGATCGGCGCCCGCGTGCTGCAGGGGCTGGCCGCCGCGGTGATGCTGCCGCAGGTCCTGTCGATCATCCAGGCGTCCTTCACCGGCTCCGCGCGGGCGAGCGCCCTCGGGCTGTACGGGGCGACGATCGGGCTGGCCTCGATCTCCGGGCAGATCGTCGGCGGCGCGCTGCTCGGCTGGGACCCGTTCGGGCTCGGCTGGCGCTCGGCGTTCCTGGTCAACGTCCCGATCGGGCTGGCGGCCCTGCTCGTCGCGGGCGCGACCGTCCCGGAGGGGCGCGGCGCGCGCTCCCGCCTGGACCTCGGCGGGGCGGGCCTCCTCGGGCTCGCCCTGGCCGGCCTGCTGCTCCCGGCCGCGCTCGGCTGGCCCGTGTGGAGCCTGCCGATCCCGCCGGCGGGCGCGGCGCTGCTCGTCGCCTTTGGCTTCTTCGAGCGGCGGCAGGCGAACCCGCTGGTGCCGATGCGGCTGCTCGCGCAGCGGCGGATGGTGCGGGGCCTGGCGACGGTCCTGGGCTTCTACGCCGGCAATGCCGGCCTGTTCCTCCTGCTCGCCTACCACCTTCAGGCGGGGCTCGGGCAGAGCCCGCTGCGGAGCGGGCTGATCTTCGCGCCGCTCGGCGTCGGGTTCGCGGTCGCCAGCCTGACCGGCCGCAGCCGCGCCGCGCTGGTGCCCGGCGCGGCGCTGATGGCGGTCAGCCTCGCCGCGATGCTGCTGATCGTCGGGACCGTCCCGGGCCACGCCCAGATCGGCTGGCTGCTGCCCGCGCTGGCGGTCTCCGGGATCGGCGAGGGGCTGGTCGCCGCGCCGCTGATCGGCAAGGTCCTGGCGGGGGTCGACCCGGCGGACGGCGGTGCCGCCGGCGGCGTCCTGCTGACCGCCACGCAGGTCGCGAACGCCGCGGGCGTCGCGCTGATCGGCGGCTTGTTCGCGGGCGCGCTCGGCGCCGCGCCCGGCACCCCGGGGACCGCGGCGTCCGCCTACGACCACGCGACCATGGTCACGACCGCCGTGGTGCTGGCCCTGGCCGTCGTCACCGGCCTGCTCGCCCGCACCCTCTCCGAGCGCTGAGCGGCTTCCCGGCCCGCCGGACGTGGTGGGATGGGGACGTGAGCGGGGCAGTGGAGCAGAGCAACCGCCGGATGCTGCGGGCGCGGGACGCGATGGACCGCGCCTACGCGCAGCCCCTGGACGTCCCGGCGCTGGCCCGGATCGCCCACGTGTCGCCCGCGCACTTCACGCGGACGTTCCGGGCGGCGTTCGGCGAGACGCCGCACCGCTACCTGCAGCGCCGCCGCGTCGAGCGGGCCATGTTCCTGCTGCGGGAGACCGACCGCAGCGTCACCGACATCTGCTTCGCGGTCGGCTTCGGCAGCCTCGGCACGTTCAGCCGCACGTTCCGCGGCATCGTCGGCCGGTCGCCGCGGGAGTACCGCCGGGAGGCGGTCGCGGCGAACGTGCCGACCTGCTTCACCATGGCGTGGACCAGGCCGAGCGGCTGAGCAGTTTCGGAGAAGTTTCTCCGGGCCGAACCTCGCTAGCGTGAGGCGCATGTTCAACGCGATCACGCATTCCCAGATCTACGTCCTCGACCAGGACGAGGCCCTCGACTTCTACGTCGGCAAGCTCGGCCTGGAGGTCAACGCCGACGTCGACATGGGCTTCATGCGCTGGCTGACCGTCAGCGTCCCCGGCGAGCCCGGCCGCCAGGTCCTGCTGGAGCGGCCGGGACCGCCGTCGCTGTCGGAGGAGACGGCCGCGCAGGTCCGCGAGCTGCTGACCAAGGGCGCGACGGGCGGGTCCCTCATCTTCGGTACCGACGACTGCCGCAAGACCTACGAGACGCTGCGGGACCGGGGCGTCGAGTTCACCGAGGAGCCCACCGAGCGCCCGTACGGGATCGACGCCGCGCTCCGCGACCCCTTCGGCAACAGCATCCGCTTCACCCAGCTGAAGTCCTAGTCCTCGATCGTGATGTCCATCGCCGCGGCCAGGGCGAACAGGAGGCCCTGGGCGTCGGCGGCGGGGACGATCGCGCCGGCGAAGCTCTGCACGCCCCGGACGCCGTAGAGGTCGCAGTCGGACAGCCGGGTGCCCTTCATCGTGGCGTTGCTGAACTGGGCGCCGGCCAGCCTGCACCGTTCGAAGCGGACGCCGGACAGGTCGGCCTCCTGGAAGTTGGCGTCGGTGAGGTTGCAGTCGCGGAACACCACGTTCTTGAACCGGCTGAAGCGGTAGGACGACAGGTCGGCGCGGCAGTCGCGGAACAGGACGTCCCGCAGCGACGACCCGGTCATCGCGGTGCCGGTGAGGCGGCTGCCGTCGACCAGCGTGCGCAGGAGCCGCGCGTCGGTGAGGCGGAGGTTCGCCAGGTCGCAGCCGGTGAACTCGGCGTCGGAGAACTCGGCCCGCCGCATGGCGGTGCCGGCCAGGCGGGTCTCGCGGAAGCGGCAGCGGTCGAACTCGACGTCCTCCACGTCATGGGCGGACAGGTCGAGCGGCCCGTAGTCGGCGGACAGGTACACGCCGTCGTCGGCGAGGACGGCGTCCGCGGGCGCGAGGGTGCCGGGGAGCTTGGGGGCGGCGGGTTCCTTGGGGCGCGTGGCGCGCGTGTTGGCCGGCATCCGCCCGACCTTAGCGGCGGGGTCAGACGAAGCGGGCGGCCATCTCGGTGAGGGCCTCGTCGGTCACCTCGGCCATGGGGCGGGGCGGGTCCCCTTCGGCCCAGGTGAGGGCGCCGATGCGCAGGGCCGTCATGAAGGCGCCCGCCATGACGACGGCGCGGGTGGAGCGGGGCGGGAGCCCGTCGTGGTCGGCGACGAGGTCGGCGAGGGCGCGCTCGGACGTGGCGTAGTGCGAGAGCTGGCGGGCCAGGACGGACGGGTGGGCGCGGGCGAGCCGGGTCTGCGCGGCCCAGCGCGGGTCGGGCTCGCCGATCTCGCCGGACAGGTCGTGGAACGCGGCGCGCAGCGCGGCCCAGGACGTCTCGCCGGGCGGGCGGGCGGCGAAGCGGTCGAGGAGGCCGCGCATGCGCTGCTCGTCGCCGTAGAGGAGCGCGTCCTCCTTGCCGTCGAAGTAGTTGGAGAAGGTGCGGCGGGACACGCCGGCGGCGTCGGCGATGGCCTCGACCGTGACCGCGTCCAGCCCGTGCTCGACGGCGAGGCGCATCGCGGCCTCGTGCAGGGCCGTGCGCGTCGCCTCCTTCTTGCGCTCGCGCAGCCCGCCGGCCGTGGTCTCCATGGTGCCTCCACCCTAGCGGGGCAGATTTTTTCTCGATGCGAAAACTTGCCCAGTGGGAATAATGTGGGCCGCTGACGCCTTGTAGAGGGCGTTCCCACTCTCACCGGAGGCGTCCCTTGACCGTGTCCGCCGACCAGCCGGCCCCGCCGGCGCCGTCCGCGAAGATGTCGCGCAGGTCGATCCTCGAAGCGCTCAGCGGCCTGATGCTGGTGCTCTTCGTCGCGATGCTGAGCGAGACCGTCGTGTCCACCGCGCTGCCGCAGATCATCGGCGCGCTCAAGGGCACCCAGTCGCAGTACACCTGGGTCGTCACCGCGACCCTGCTGGTCGCGACGGCCAGCACCCCGATCTGGGGCAAGCTCGCCGACCTGTACGACAAGAAGAGGCTGCTCCAGGTCTCCATCGTCATCTTCGTCGTCGCGTCGATCGCGTCCGGGTTCGCGCAGAACAGCGCGCAGCTCATCGCGTTCCGCGCGCTCCAGGGCCTCGGCGTCGGCGCGCTGCAGATCCTCGTCCAGATCGTCATGGCGGCGATGATCAGCCCGCGCGACCGCGGCCGCTACTACGGCTACCTCGGCGCGGTCATGGCGGTCGCCACCGTCGGCGGCCCGCTGCTCGGCGGCCTGATCGTCGACACGTCCTGGCTCGGCTGGCGCTGGTGCTTCCTCATCGGCGTGCCGTTCTCCGTCGTGTCGTTCACGCTGCTGCAGAAGACGCTGAAGCTGCCCGTCGTCCGGCGCGACGACGTGAAGATCGACTACTGGGGCGCGACGCTGCTGGCCGGCGGCGTCAGCCTGCTGCTCATCTGGGTGACCTTCGTCGGCGACAAGTTCTCCTGGCTGTCCTGGCAGACCGGCGCGATGGTCGGCGCCGGAGTCCTGATCCTCGCCGCCGCAGTGTGGGTCGAGTCCCGGGTCGCCGAGCCGATCATCCCGCTCGGCATCATCGCCCGCCGCAACACCGCCCTCGCGATCGTGGCCAGCCTCGCGGTCGGCATGGCGATGTTCGGCGGCGCGGTCTTCCTCGGCCAGTACTTCCAGATCGGCCGCGGCTACAGCCCGACCGAGGCCGGCCTGCTCACGATCCCGATGATGGTCGGCGTGCTCGGCTCGTCCACGATCGTCGGGCGGCTCACCAGCCGGACCGGCAAGGTCAAGTCCTACATCGTCACCGGCGCGGTCGTGCTGACCGCCGGGTTCGCGGCGCTGGCCACCATCGACCAGAACACCTCGCTGGTCTTCGTCGGCGCCGGGATGCTCCTGGTCGGCGCCGGGGTCGGCATGGCGATGCAGAACCTCGTCCTGGTCGTGCAGAACTCGGTGCACCTGAACGAGATCGGCGCCGCCAGCGGCACCGTCACGTTCTTCCGCTCGCTCGGCGGGACGATCGGGGTCTCGGTGCTCGGCGCCGTCCTGGCCAACCGGGTGTCGGGCAACATCGCCGACGGCCTCTCCCGCATCGGCGTGAACCCGTCCGGGGGTGGCGGCGACACCGGGAACCTGGACGTCGGCGCGCTGCCCGGCCCGATCCGCGAGATCGTCCGGGCCGCCTACGGCGACGCGACCGGGCACATCTTCCTGTTCTCCGCGCTGATCGCGGTGGTCGGGATCGTCGCGGCGGCGTTCCTCAAGCCGGTGACGCTGCGCGACAGCCTCGACCTGCCGGCCGACGCCGCGCCGGGCACGCCCGCCGAGGCTCCGGCCCTGGTGCCCGCGGCGGCCGTCAGTGAGACGGGGAGTTCAGCAAGCCGGTGATGTCCGGCTGAGATCGGGGGCCGACGGGCCGCTGCGTTCGACGCGGCGGCCCGTCGCTATGACCAGGGAGTTCTTGGGCTCGTTAGCAGGATTGCGCGGAGTGGCCCACACATTTGCGCACGATCCTGACAACCAATGGGCGGGCCGGTGCGCCATCCTTGTGGTACTCGGAGTATCACAAGGTTCCATCGAGCCGAGGAGCCGTTCGATGACACACGCCGTGCTGGACGTCCGTCCGTTCGAGCAGATCCCCCGGCGGCTGGCCCGCCGGATGCGGCCGCTGGTCGCCGGCGCCGCCGCCGAGGTCCTCGCCGACGTGCGCCGGGGCGGCCCCGGCGGCGTCCCGCCCGGCGACGGACGCGGCGCCGCGGAGATCCGGGCCGAGATCGTCGCGGGCCTCGGGCACTTCCTCGACCTCGTCGACGATCCCGGAACGGCCTGGGACCGGGTCGCCGCCGCGCACCGCGCGCTCGGCCGGGACATGGCGGCGCGGGGCCGCGACCTCGAGGAGACCCACCGGGCGCTGCGCCGCACCGCGCGCGCGGCCTGGCGCGCCCTGACCGCGCTCGCCGAGTCGCTGGAGGTCGACCGGGAGACCCTCGGCCTGATCGCCGACGCGCAGTTCGCCTACATGGACGCCGCCGCCGCCGAGGCCGTCCGCGGCTGGGAGGCCGCCCGGCCGGACGGCGCGGCGGACGGCCGGGACGCGCTGCGGCGCCGCCGCGCCCGGCTGCTCGGCCTGCTGCTGTCCGGCGCCGGCGCGGAGGAGATCGCGGACGCGGCGCGCGGCGCCCGCTGGCGCGTCCCGCGCACCGTCGCCGCCGTCGCGCTGCACCCGCGCGCCGACCCCGGCGAGGACGGCCCGTTCCCCCCGCTGCCGCCGGACGTGCTCGCCGACCTCGCCGCGTCCGAGCCGGCGCTGGTCCTGCCCGACCCGGACGGCCCGGGCCGCGGCCGGGTCACCGAGGCGCTGCTGCGCGACTGGATCGTGGCGGTCGGCCCCACGGTGCCGCCCGCCCGGGCCGCCGAGTCGATGCGCTGGGCGCGGCACGGGCTCGCGGTCACCCGGCGCGGGCACATCGACGACGGCGCGGTCGTCCGCTGCCTGGACCACGTCCCGCTGCTGGTGATCTTCACGGCGGAGGACCTCATCGCGCACGCCGCCGACTCCCGGCTCGCGCCGCTGCGCGGCCTCGGCCGCGCGCAGGCCGACCGGCTCGCCGAGACGCTGCTGTCGCTGCTGGAGAGCAACTTCAACGCCACCGAGGCGGGCGGCCGGCTGCACGTCCACCCGCAGACCGTCCGGTACCGGCTGCGGCACCTGGAGGAGCTGTTCGGCGCCGACCTGCAGGATCCGCGCCGCTGCCTGGAGCTGGAGATGATCCTCAACGCCCGCGCCCGCACCGGCGCGTTGTCAGGAGCCTGACAAGCCCCCGCCCGAACACCTGCGTTGAGTCGCAAGAGCCGCGCCGCCCGCCGTCCGTACGGTCGAAGCCCCACTGGAGCAGGCGTCGGACGACCGGGAGCGGCAGATGAGCGGACGATCGGAGTTCGGGCGGCGCACCGCGTCGGTCGCGCGGGCGGGCGGGATGTTCGTCCGCAGCGGGCTGTGGCGCCCCGGGCCGCCGCTCCGGGTCGCCCGGCAGCTCGGCGCGCTGCGCCGCTGGGGCACCCTGCTCGGCGGGACCGTCGCGTCCGCCGCCGCCCGCGACCCGGGCGCGGTCGCGATCGTCGACGACCACGGCGAGCTGACGTACGGGCAGGTCGACGCCCGCACCGACCGGCTCGCCGCCGCGTTCGCCCGGATCGGCGAGGCGCCCCGCGTCGCGGTGCTGTGCCGCAACCACCGCGGCATGGTCGAGACGCTCGCCGCCTGCGGCAAGGCCGGAGCCGACCTCGTCATGCTGAACACCGGGATGAGCGCCGAGCAGCTCGCCGCGGTCGTCCGGCAGCAGCAGGCCGACCTGGTCATCGCCGACGCCGAGTTCGGCGGGTTCCTGTCCGCGCTGCCGAAGACCGTCCGGACCGTCACCGCCGGCTCCCCGGACGCGGAGCTGGAGACGCTCATCGCCACCGCGCCCGCCGGGCCGGTCGGGCCGCCGTCGCGCACCGGCCGGACGATCGTGCTCAGCTCCGGCACGACGGGCCGCCCGAAGGGCGCCGACCGCCGCTCCCGCCCCGGCCTGCAGCCCCTCGCGTCGATCCTGTCCCGCATCCCGTACCGGGTGCACGACCGGATGTTCATCGAGGCGCCGCTCTTCCACACCTGGGGATACGCGATGCTGCAGATCGCGGTGTCGCTGCGCGCGACGATCGTGCTGCGCGCCCGGTTCGACCCGGAGCTGACGCTGCGGACCGCCGAGGCGACCGGCGCGACCGCGCTCGTCGCCGTCCCCGTCATGCTCCAGCGGATCATGGAGCTGCCGGACACCGTCCGCGCCAAGTACGACACCTCCGCGCTGCGGATCGCGGCCGTCAGCGGCTCCGCGCTGCCCGCCGCCCTCGCCACCGCGTTCATGGACGCCTTCGGCGACGTCCTCTACAACCTGTACGGGTCGACGGAGGCGTCCTGGGTCACCATCGCCACCCCCGCCGACCTGCGCGCGCACCCCGACACCGCCGGCACGCCGCCGCCCGGCACCCGCGTCGCGATCTACGCCGACGACGGCCGGCCCGTCCCGCCGGGCGCCACCGGGCGCATCTTCGCCGCCAACGAGCTGCTGTTCGCGGGCTACACCGGCGGCGGCACCAAGGAGATGCGCGACGGCCTGATGAGCCTCGGCGACCTCGGCCACCTCGACGCCGCCGGCCGGCTGTTCGTGCACGGCCGCGACGACGACATGATCGTCTCCGGCGGCGAGAACGTCTTCCCCGGCGCGATCGAGGAGGCCGTCGCGGCGCTGCCGCAGGTCCGCGAGGTCGCGGTCACCGGCGTCCCGGACGCGGAGTTCGGGCAGCGCGCCGCCGCCTACGTCGTGCTCCGCGACGGCGAGACCCTCGACGCCGACGCCGTCCGCGCGCACGTCCGCGACCGCCTCGCCCGCTTCGCCGTGCCCCGCGACGTCCACTTCATCGACGCCCTGCCCCGCAACGCCACCGGCAAGGTCGTCCGCCGTTCCCTGAGCCCGCCCGCCTGATCGAGGTCGCGGCTCGGCCGCCGGCCACGGGCAGGCACGCGGAGCGAGCCCTGCGAGCGCAGCGGGCATGCCCGCCGGCGGACGGGCTGTTTCGCGCGGAGGGCTAGCGGAGCGGGAAACGGTCCGTCCGCCGTGACGGGGGTTCCAGGGGGTCGTCCCCCTGGGAGACTAGGAACCAGAGGCGGGTGCGGTGGGGGGTCTGGTCGAGGCTCCACTCGTCGGCGAGGGCGTCGATGACGGTGAGGCCGCGGCCGTGGTCGAGGCGGCGGCGGCCGTGCAGGTCGTCCCGGACGGGGCCCTCGTCGGCCACCTCGACGCGCAGCCGGCGCCCGTCGGTCTCGACGGTGACGGTGATGGTGCCGCTGCCGTGCAGGACGGCGTTGGCGATCGCCTCGGCGCTCATCAGCTCGACGTCGTCGAGCAGCTCCTCCCGCGCGACGACCTTCGCGGCCAGCTCGCGCACGGTCCGCCGCGCACGCCGGCCCGCCGCCGGGTCGCCGACGAAGCCGAACGGTTCGCCGAGCCGTTCCATCGCAGTCACCGCATCACCACATCGAATCGGAAGCGCACTGCAATCATTCACCTGCGGTGCGTGATCGGCAATGCGCCGGACGAGCCGATCTCGGCCGGTCCGGGACGCGGCCGCCGGGCCGGGCGCCGCGCGCCGTGTCGCGGGCGCGCGTGAACCCGGCCGGGACCGGTCCAAAGCCCGGTACTCGACCCTTCGGCGGGAGCCTACGGTATGGATCACCGCGCCATCGCCGCCTTGCGAAAATGGTGAACGGCCGCCGCCGCACCACTCAGCCGCCCGCACAACCCGGTGCCGAACTGATCGGCCGAACGTACGGCGCGGGCCGGTCCGCGCCTCTAGCGTCGGCGTCAGGCGACGGACGGCGAAGGGGCCGGGCTATGACGTTCTCACTGGAACTCGACGAGGAACTCCTCCAGATCCGCGACTGGGTGCACGGGTTCGCGCAGGACGTGATCCGCCCCGCGGCGGCCGAATGGGACGAGCGGGAGGAGACGCCCTGGCCGATCCTGGAGGAGGCCGCGCGGATCGGCCTGTACTCGCTGGACTTCTTCGCGGCGCAGTCGCTGTCGCCGACCGGGCTCGGCATCCCGGTCGCGTTCGAGGAGCTGTTCTGGGGCGACGGCGGCATCGGCGAGGCGATCGCGGGCACCGGCCTGGCCGCCGCGGCCGTCGCCACCAGCGGGACTCCCGAGCAGGCCGAGGAGTGGCTGCCGGCGATGTTCGGCACCCCGGACGACGTCGCGGTCGCGGCGTTCTGCTCGTCCGAGCCGGACGCGGGCAGCGACGTGTCCGCGATCCGCACCACCGCCGTGTACGACGAGGCCAAGGACGAATGGGCGCTGGACGGCACCAAGACGTGGGCGACGAACGGCGGCATCGCGCGCGTCCACGTCGTCGTCGCGTCCGTCGACCGGGACCTCGGGTCGCGCGGGCAGGCGAGCTTCGTCGTCCCGCCGGGCACGCCGGGCCTGGAGCAGGGGCAGAAGTTCCGCAAGCACGGCATCCGGGCGTCGCACACCGCCGAGGTGGTGCTGCGGGACGTCCGGGTCCCCGGCCGGTGCCTCGTCGGCGGCAAGGACCGGCTGGACGAGCGGCTCGCGCGCGCCCGCGAGGGGCGGCGCGGGCGCGGCCAGGTGTCGATGAAGACGTTCGAGGCGACCCGTCCGGCGGTCGGCGCGTCGGCGGTCGGGATCGCCCGCGCGGCCTACGAGTACGCGCTGGACTACGCGCGCGAGCGCGAGCAGTTCGGCAAGAAGATCGGCGACTTCCAGGCCATCGCGTTCAAGCTCGCCGACTGCAAGACCGCGATCGACGCGTCCCGGCTGCTGGTGTGGCGGGCCGCCTGGATGGCGGCGCGGGGCATGGCGTTCGAGAACGCCGAGGGGTCGATGGCCAAGCTGGTGGCGAGCGAGACGGCGGTGCGGGTGACCGACGAGGCGATCCAGATCCTCGGCGGCAACGGCTACACCCGCGACTACCCGGTCGAGCGGATGCACCGCGACGCGAAGATCTTCACGATCTTCGAGGGCACCAGCGAGATCCAGCGCCTCGTCATCGGCCGCGCCGTCACCGGCCTCCCCGTCCGCTGAGCCCGTCCGGCACTACTCACCCGGGCGCGGAAATCCGCTCGATTCTCCGTGTCCCGGCTCCAATCGCCGGACGCCTTCGCCGTGTCACCATCCGTTTCGACCGTGTTTATCGCCCGGTGAGCGGCCGCATAGGGGGTACCGCCCGCCGGGAGCCGCCTCTGGCTCCGGTTGGGGCCCACCCCCGGAGGTGCGACCGTGAACACCAGTGAGATCGTCTGGGCCGCCGTCCTCGCCTGCACCGCGCAGGCCGTCTTCTTCGTGGCCTTCGTCCTGTTCAAGACGGCCGTCGGGCGGATCGGGCCGATCGGCGGCCGGCGGCCGCTGCACGCCGCCGGGCTGCTGCTGCGCAGCCCCCGCTGGGTCGCCGGGGTGCTGGTCGTCCTCGCGGGGTTCGCGCTGTTCGCCGGCGGGCTGACCGCCCTGCCGGTCGTCGCCGCGCTGCCCGCCTACGGCCTCAGCCTCGTGCTGCTGCTGGTCGTCGGGATGAGCGGGTTCGGCGAGCGGCCCACCTCCCGCGAGTGGCTCGCCGTCGTCATCGTCGTCGCGGCGATGGTCACCGCCGCGCTGTCGGTGCTGCCCGCGCACGGCGAGCCGCTCGCCGACGCCCTGCACCGGCCGGACGGCGCCGGCGCCGCGCAGGCGCTGCCGCTGTGGAAGGCCGGGCTCGTCTTCGTCCCGTCGCTCGGCCTGCCGCTGTGGATGTTCTTCCTGCGGGACCGTCCCGTCGCCGGGCGGCACGCCCGGCCGATCACCGGCATCGCCTACGGCCTCGGCGCGGGCGTCCTGCTCGGCGCGACCGAGGTCTTCGGCCAGGGCATGGCGTTGATGCTCGCCGGGCACCGCGGGACGGCCGTGCTGTCGTCCCCGCACCCGTACCTGTTCGTGCTCGCGGGCGTCCTCGGCCTCGGGCTGCTGTCCCTGGGGCTGCAGCGCTGCCGGCTCACCATCATCGTCACCGTCGTGACCGTGACCGCGAAGACGCACCTCCTGCTGTCGGCCACCCTGCTGTACGGCGAGCCGTGGCCGCACGCGCCGGCGCTGTTCCTGCTGCGGGTCGCGGGCGTCCTGCTGGCGGTCCTGGCGCTGCTCGCCTTTCCGCGGCATGAGCGCCGCTCCGCGCCCCGAACGTCCCGCCCGGTCCGCTCGGTCCGTCACGCCGCCGCGCCTGCGCTCGCCGCGCCGACGCCTGCCGTGCCTGAGCGGCCGGAGGGCTGGGCGGCGCCGCGTCCGGCCGGCCGGTACGCCAGGACGCCCACCCGGTTCCCGGACGACCCGTCCGCCTACCCCGAGTCGCCGCTGGAGAGCCCGCCCCCGGCCGGCTGGCCGATCGTGCGGCCCGTCCAGCCGCCGGACAGCCCCGCCCGCTTCCCCGCGGGCGGGTGAGCCGTCACCGCCGGACGGGCGTCCAGGCGGTGCTCTCCAGGCGGCCGGTGTTGCCGAGGTCGAGGGGGCCGTTGGACGGGAGGACGAGGACGGGCCGCCCCGGCGCGGGGCGGACCTCCAGGTAGCTGCCGCTGACGGCCACGGTGGTCGACTCGGTGACCAGGTTGCGCCAGACGATCACGAAGCGGGCGGACTTGCCCGGCGCGACCGTCACCGGCTTCGGTCCCGGGTCCTTGACCTCGTGCGTCCCCTTGATGGGCCGCACGTCGAACGGCTCGCGGTTCTTGTCGAGGACGCGCAGCGCGGGGTAGCCGTTCAGCTTGTACGGCCGCTTCCCGCAGTTGCGCAGCTCGACCGAGGCCGCGCGCAGCCCCATCGCCGCGTCGGGGATGTCCATCGAGAGGCTGACGCCCTCCGCGGAGCAGGGCGTCCGCGTGGTGGGCGTGGGCGACGCCAGGGTGGGTGCGGGGGCGGGCCCGCGCGTCGCGGCACCGGTCGTCGGCGGGACGCCGGACGCGGTGCCCGTTTCCGACCCGCACGCTCCCGCGCCGAGCACGGCGGCCAGCGCCGCCGCCGCCACGGCGGACCGCCGCAAACCCCCCGAGGTACCGTTCACCCGCCGATCATCCCAGACAAATGCCGCGAAACACCCGTCCACCTGTGCTTCCGCACAAGATCGGCACATCCCGGCGGGGGCGCCGGTCCGGCGCCCCCGCCGGTGGTCACTTGAGGCGGCGCAGCTGGGACGGGGGATGCGAGACGGCGGTCGGCCGGCGCGGCGCGGCCGCGGGCCGGCGGGAGCGCAGGAACGCCGCCCGCAGCGCCACCTCGATGCCGAACCGGGCCTCCGGGTCCGCCAGCTCCTCGCCGAAGGCCTGCTCGATCTTGCGCATCCGGTACCGGACGGTCTGCGGGTGGATGTGCAGCAGCTCGGCGATCTCCGCGGCGGTGCCGCGGGTGACCAGCCAGGTCCGCAGCGTCTCGGTGAGCCGGTCCTGCTGGCCGGGGGTCATCCCGTCCAGGATGCCGAGGCGGCGGCGGGTCAGCTGCTCGACGAGCGCCGGGTCCGACAGCAGCCACAGGGCGACGAGGTTCTCCTCGCAGAGCACGACCGGCTCGTCGTCGAAGACGCCGTCGAGGGCGAGGGCGAGGGCCTGCCGGGCCCAGCGCAGCGAGTCGGCGGCCTGCGCCGGCGGCACGGTGAGGCCGACCGCGGCGCGGCGGCCCGGGACCGCGGCCTCCAGCATCGCGCGCCGCCCGGCGGTGAACGGGCCGGGCACCAGCAGGTGCGGGGACGCGCACTCCAGGTCGGCGAGGACGTCCTCGTCCAGCGCCGTCCAGACGCAGCGGGCCTCGGGCTCGACGGCGACCAGCGTGACCTCGGCCGGAACGGTCCAGCCCGCGGACTCGGCCGCCGCCGCCGCGTCGAGGCCCGGCTCGTCCACCAGGCGGTGCAGGAGGCGGCGGCGCCGCTCGTCCAGCGCGGGGATCGGGCGGGCCCTGGCCCCCAGGTAGCCCTCCAGGGAGGCCGCGGCCAGCTCGTCCAGGTAGACGAACAGGGCGTCGGCGAGGCGGGACATGACGGCGGAGGAGATGTCGTGGCGGGGCGCGACCTTCATGACGCGGCGCCACGCGACCTGCCCGCCGATCCGGTAGGCGGCCTGGAGGCTGTCCATGCTGCGGCCCTCGTGCGCCTCGTACTGGCCGAGCATGCGCGCGGTGTCGGCGCAGACGTCGGCCGCGGGCGGCGCGCCGGGGGGCGCGGCGACGCGGTCGGCGAACGCCGACAGGCTGTGCTCCACGCTGATCCGCAGCACGTGCCCGTACGGCCCGTCGATCGGGCGGGCGTACTCGGGGATGGCGCGGCGGATCTCGGTGACGATCTCCTCGGCGAGGCTGGGCAGTTCGGGACGCATGATCCGGGCGAGCCGCGGCGGGAGCGCGGCGGAGCGCTCGGCGAGACCTCCATGGTCGAGGGTTCTGGTCATCGGGCACCTCCGTCACCGCGTTCCGCGGGGGCCGGGGAGCGGGGGGTCGGGGTGGGGGTCGCCCCTCCCGGCCCGGCCGGCGCGGGCGGCGGTAGTTCGAGACCGCGGGCGGGGGTGGGGCGCGCCGAGCGGGGACCCCCGCGCGCCGTCCGTCCGCGGTCCAGGACGTTTCGACGGTACGCAGGGGGACCGGGGGCGTTCTGTAGAGGAAAAGAACAAATCCCGGTACGCGCTGCTCACCTGCTTATAACCAAGCGCTTGTCGTCCGGTGTAGGCCGCTGACCTGTGCGTCATCGACAAAGCGCTGCATAACAGGCCATATCTCGATTATTTATCGCCGGGTGTTAGAAAATGATTCATATTGGCCGGCCGCGCGGCGGTCAGGCGCAGAAGGCGGTGTCGGCGGCCTTGGCGAGGTCGGCGCGGAACGTCTCGTCGTGCTCGTACTTGGACTCGTTGTAGGTGATGATCGCCTGGCGGTTCCCGTCGCGGCTGGTGTAGGTCCAGGTCCGGTAGCCGGGGAAGCCGCCGTCGTGGCCCCACGCGTAGCCGCAGGAGAACCTGATGCGGGCGGCGCCGAGACCGTAGTCCTCCACGACGCCGTCGTCGTTGACGGGACGGACCGTCCGCATCTCGCGCATCTGCTTCGCGGGCAGCAGCCTCCCGGTGAACAGCGCCCGGTGGAAGCGGGCCACGTCGTCGACGGTGCTGACGATGCCGCCGGACGTGCGGGCGCTCGACGGGCTGATCAGCGTGCTGACGTCGCCGTACTCGGCGTAGTAGCCGTGCACGTACGGGCCGGGGAACGCGGTGTCCGTCGTCGGGTAGGAGGTGTGCCGCAGCCCGAGCGGCGTGAAGATCCGCCGCCGGAACTCGTCGCCCACCTCGTGCCCGGTCGCCTTCTCGATGATCATCCCGGCGAGGATGTAGTTGGTGTTGGAGTAGTTCCAGCTCGTCCCCGGCTCGTACAGCGGCGGCGTCTCGGTCGCGATCGCGACGAGTTCGGCGGGCGTCCACGTCCGGGACGGGTCGGTCATCACGCGCGGGTCCGGCGTGTAGTCGTTCAGCCCGCTCGTCTGCGCGAGCAGCTGCCGGACGGTGATCTTCGACCCGTCGTTGCCGTTCGCCCTGACCAGGCCGGGGAGCCACTCGTCCACGGTGTCGTCCAGGGACAGCCGGTGCTCGGCGGCGAGCTGGAGCACGACCGTCGAGGTGAACGTCTTGGTGACGCTGGCGACGCGGACCAGCAGCCGGGCGTCCATCGGGGCGCCGGTCGCCTTGTCGGAGACGCCGGACGTGACGTGCGAGACGCGGCCGCCGCGCCGCGTCATGACGATCACGCCGGGCGCGCCGTCCGCGACCAGCTTGTCCGCCCGCTCCTGCACTTTCGCGTCGAGCCGCCCACTGTGTGAGCGCGGTCCGGCGGCGGCGTTGGCGGCGGGCACGGCCGCCGCGGTGAGCGCGGCGGCGGCCAGCGCGGTGGACAGGACGCGAACCGTCATGCGTGCCATGGGGGTCTCCTCGACGCCTCGGAAGCTGTTGTGATCAAGGCTTCCGGTCCAGGGGCCGCCCCACACTGGCCCTGGACACCGTCCCGGGGGTGTACCTACCGACACCCGCCGGGTTCCTCAGCCCGCTTCGGTGCTGAGCGTTCGTGCCACGGACCGGCGGGCCGCGAGGCGTGCGGGCACGGCCGTGAGCGCCGCCGTCGCCAAGGGAGCGGCGAGCGCGGGGACGAACAGCCACCACGTAGGAGGCATGGCGGTGTTCTGCGCGGAGAAGAGCAGCACCAGGAACAGCCCCGAGGGGACGCCGATGAGCGCGCCGGGCAGCGTCGGGACAGGCCGCGCGTCTGCATCACCGCGCCGCACTCGTTCATGCGTCCTCGGATTCGTCGACGACCTTCGACCAGACCCGCTCGCAAGCCTCCAACCAGCGCAGATCGGCCTGCAGCCGCAGCGCGACCCCCTCCAGCAGCAGGGCGGCGGTCGAGCCGTCCGGTTCCGCCGGCAGCGCGCGCTGCGCCTCGCCGAGCCGCCGCCGCAGCTCGCGGCGCTGCGCGTCCACCAGTTCCACCGGGTCGGCGAGCCGGGCCGCCGCGGCGGCGGCGAGTTTGAGGTGGAACTCCGCCAGGTTCGGCTTCGGCCAGTTCACCTCGGTGAGCCAGGCGGACACCCGCTGCTGCCCGGCCGGCGTCAGCGCGTAGACCTTGCGGTCCGGCCGGTCCGGCAGCCCCTCCGCGCGTTCGGAGACGACCAGTCCGGTTAGGGTTCCCGGAGATCAAGGAAGGGAGGCGGCCATGGCCGCTCTGGAGAACCGGACCGCCGTCGTGACGGGCGGCTCGCGCGGCATCGGCCGGGCGATCGTGGAGCGGCTCGCGCGGGACGGCGCGCGGGTGGTGTTCAACTACGCCCGGAGCGAGGAACCCGCCGCCGAGCTGGTGCGCGCGGTGCGGGAGGCGGGCGGCCACGCCCACGCGGTGCGCCTCGACCTGGCCGAACCGGGCGCTGGGCAGCGGCTGATGGAGACGGCCGAGGAGCACCTGGGCGCGCTGGACGTCCTGGTGAACAACGCCGCGCTGAGCTTCACCCCCACCCCGCTCGCCGACACCGAAGAAGAGCTGTTCCAGCAGGTCATGGCCGTCAACCTGACGTCGGTCTTCCTCACGATCCGGCATGCCGCCCGGCACCTGCGCGACGGCGGGCGCATCGTGAACCTCTCCACCGTCAACACGGTGCGTCCGGCCCCCGGCATCGCGCTCTACGCCGCCAGCAAGGGCGCCGTCGAGCAGCTGACCGCCGTGGCGGCGATGGAGCTCGGGCCGCGCGGGATCACCGTGAACACCGTGTCTCCGGGCGCGACCGACACGGACCTGCTGCGCGGTTCCAACCCCGAGAAGGTGCTGGAGGCGGTCGCCGCCGGCACCCCGCTCGGCCGGCTCGGGCAGCCCTCCGACATCGCCGACGTCGTCGCCTTCCTCGCCGGTCCGGACGGCGGCTGGATCACCGGCCAGAACATCCGCGCCACCGGCGGCCTCGCCTGACCGCACCCCCGCCGAGCAGCGCCCGCTCGCCTTGGACGGCCTCAAGACCCGGTCGTGACGAGCGGCGGCCGGCCTTTCAATGTGGTGCCCGGGGCCAGGCGTTGAGGGCCAGTTCGGCGGTTGTGGTCAGTTCTTCCCTGGTGGCGCCGTCGCGGGAGCGCTGCGACATGCCCTGGATCACCATGGCGAAGTATGCGGCCAGTGAGCGGGGGTCGGCGGTGGGCGGCAGTTCGCCCGTCTGCCGCGCCTTCCGCAGGCGGGATTCGAAGGTGACGAGGTTCCTGTTGCGCAGGTCGCGCAGGAACGTCTCGACCTCGGCGTCCTGTGGAGCGATGTTGGTGGCGGCGCAGATCGTCAGGCACCCGGCGGGGTGGGACGGGTCGGAGTAGATGGCCGCGGCCTCCCGCAGGATGCGGGCGAACGCGCCGTAGGCCGTGGGCTCCTCCTCCAAGGCGTCGCCCATGAACGCGCCGGCGGGCGAGCGGCCGTAGTCGCGGACGACCTCCTCGAACAGGGACTTCTTGTCCGTGAAGGCCGCGTACAGGCTGCCGGGCCTGATGCCCATCGCCTCGGTCAGCTCCCCGATGGAGGTGGCCGCGTAGCCGCGCTCCCAGAACAGCCGGGTGGCCGCCGCCAGCGCCGCGGTGCGGTCGAACCCGCGCGGTCGTCCTCGCCTCGTGCCCGATTCGCTCACCCCTCCATTTTAGAGTGCTCGCTCAAGAATGTGTGCTACGTTCCTTCTTGAGTGATCGCTCAAGAATTGAAGGGAGTCGACGGCATGGGCGGACGGGCATTGGACGGCAAGGTCGCGCTGGTCACCGGGGGCAGCCGGGGCATCGGGCGGGCCATCGCGCAGCGGCTCGGCCGGGACGGTGCCACCGTCGCGATCACCTACGCGCGTGACGAGGCGGCGGCGCGCGAGGTGGTGGAGCGCATCGGCAAGGACGGCGGACGCGCGTTCGCCCTGCGGGCGGAGCTGGGCCGGCACGGTGACGCGGCCGCTCTGTGGGCCGCCTTCGACGCCGAGGGCCGTGAGCACGTGCCGGACGGCGCCGTCGACATCATCGTCAACAACGCCGGCATCGGCCGCAGCTCGGACCTGGCGTCGCTGACCGAGGAGCAGTTCGACGAGGTCTTCGCCGTGAACGTCCGCGCGCCGTTCTTCGTCGTCCAGGAAGGGCTGAAGCGGTTGCGCGACGGGGGCCGGATCATCAACGTCTCCAGCGGCGCGGCCCGTCTGGCCATGCCGGAGATCATCGCCTACGGCGCCACGAAGGGCGCCCTGGACACGTTCACCCTCAACCTCGCCAAGGAGTTGGGGCCGCGCGGCATCACGGCGAACTCGGTCGCCCCCGGCATCATCGACACCGACGTCAACGCGGACTGGCTGCGCGGTGACCCGGAAGCGGAGGCGCAAGCGGCCTCGCTCGCCGCACTCGGCCGCGTCGGGCGGCCGGAGGACGTGGCCGACATCGTGGCCTTCCTCGCCTCCGACGACGCCCGCTGGGTGACGGGGCGGGTCGTCGACGCCACGGGCGGCTCCGGCCTGTAGCTCAGCCGGGCGGCGTCAGTGGTCGGGGAATGTGAGTTCGGCGTCCTCGCCGGGGGCCAGGGGGAAGTAGCCGAGGAACGTCACGCCGTCTTCCCGTGCGTCGAAGCGTGCGATGCGCGTGTTCTCGGGTTCGTAGAACACGTCTCCGGGGCCGAGCACGGACGCCGGTTCGCCGTCGATCTGGTAGATCACCGAGCCGGTCTCGATGCTGCCGAACACCGGGCCGTTGTGGACGTGGAGCCCGGCGGCGTGTCCGGGCGCGATGGTGATGCGGCGGACCTGGACCCGCTGCGTGGTCCGCGGCGCCGGCAGGAGCTGGTCGAGCACCACTGAGCGGGTGACCGGCGGGACGTCGTCGTCGTCGCGGTGGTACTCGTCGTCGGTGACGGGGGCGCCCGGTTCGGACGCGGTGCCGTCGGCGGAGATCGGCTCAATGGCCAGGTGAGTCATGGGAGCGGCGGGGGCGGCGCCGTGCCAGTGCCATTCGCCGGGGGCGATGCGCACGGTGTCGCCCGCCCGGATCGTCTCGACGGGCCCGCCGCGGCGTTGCACGCGTCCGGTGCCTTCGGTGACGACGAGCACCTGTCCGAGCGGGTGGCGGTGCCAGACGGTGCGGGCGCCGGGTGCGAAGCGGACGCTGTCGATCTGCGTGCCCACCTCGGGCTTGGCGACGGGCTCGATCCAGGCGTCGCCGGTGATCCATTGGGACGGCGCGGCGACTGCGGCGGCGGACTGCCGGGTGATGTCCATGGTGGCCTTCCTTGGGTCAGTGGACGGTGCGCGCGCCGAGGAGCGCGAGGATGCCGGTGACCGCCTGGTCGAAGGGGTCGGTGGTGCCCGCGGCGCGGGCGAGGACGTATCCGCCCTGGAGGGCGGCGACGATCGCCGCCGCGGTGGACGCGGGGTCGACGGCGGCGTCCAGTTCGCCGCGGTCGATGCCCTCCCGCACCACGGCCGCGAGACGCGCGCGCAGCCAGCTGAAGGTCTCCTCCACGGGCGCGCGGAGGGTGGGGACGGCCATGACGTCGGGGTCCTGGGTCAGCCGGCCGATGGGACATCCCCGCAGGACGTCGCGTTCCCGGCGCAGGTACGCGGTGATGCGCTCGACCGCCGTGCCGGGGCCGGACAACTGCGCGTCGACGGCGGCGCGCATCTCGTCGGCGGTACGGCGGATGGCCGCCTGCGCGAGGTCCTCTTTGCCGGTGAAGTGGTGGTACATGCTGCCCTGGCCCGCGCCGGCCCGCTGCTGGATGGTCTTCGGGCTGGTGCCGACGTAGCCGCGTTCCCACAGCAGCGCGCGCGTGCTCTCGACGAGCCGTTCCCTGGTGCTCACGCGAACAGTGTACATACCAGTAGGTACAGAGATGCGCTCAGCCGTGCGGGACGACGAAGAGGATGGCCGAGGCCGCCAGGAGGGCGGCCATCGTGCAGCGGAAGACGAGCCATGTCCGCGGGGTGCGGAGGAAGCGCTGGAGCGCGGCGCCGAACGCCAGCCAGGGCAGGCAACTGGGCAGCGCGGCCAGCAGGAACAGGACCGCGAAGACGAGCGCCTGGTTGAGGGCGCTGCCCTTGTGCTGGTCGAGGAACGTGGCGTCGGCCGCGGTGGCGATCAGCCAGCCTTTGGGATTGGCCCACTGGAAGGCGGCCATGCCGAGGAAGCCGGTGGGCGCCTCCGCGGCCTCCTCGGTGTGGTCCGCGGTCGCGATTCCCCAGGCCGTCCAGCAGAGCAGCGCGGCGCCGCCCCATTTCAGGGTCTCGAGCGTCCAGGCGTGGTCGAGGAGGAGGCCGCCGAGTCCCAGGGTGACGGCGAACAGCATGGAGGTCATCCCGGTCACCTGTCCGAGCAGGCTCTTCATGCCTCGCCGCACGCCGACCCTGGCGCCGACAGCGGCCAGCAGCACGTTGCTGGGGCCGGGCTTTCCGGCGGCCACCGCGGTGAACGCCACGAAGGCCATCGCCTGGGCCAAGGAGGCTTCCATGGGTTCCTCCGTAGACTCCGCTTATGGCACGCAGTGTGGCCGATGCGCGCGGCGGCGGTCTTGAACGTTCGTGCCGTCCGGGCGAGTGGGTGGAGGCCGGCGGACCGGTGGACGGCGTGGAGCTGTTCCGCGCCCGCCTGCGCGGCCGTCCGTATGGCCGGCATCGGCACGACGTGTACGCCGTCGGCGTCACCGAGGTGGGGATCCGGACGTCCGACGCCTTGGTTCTCCAACTCGCGGAGGGCCTGCTCCGCTGCGGCGCGGGCTCTCGCGTCCGCGCCGTGCCGGGCCCCTACCGGTACTCGGTGATGCGCCGCCTCGACGTGGCGCGGAGGCGGTTGCGCGAAGGGAGGCCCTTGGCGGAGACGGCTCTCGCGGCGGGCTTCGCCGACCAGGCCCACTTCACCCGCATGTTCAAGGCGGCCTTCGGCATGCCCCCCCGGCCGCTACGCAAGGCTCAACAGAACGCGAGGGTGACGGGCGCCTCGACGTCGCGGTGCGGACCGGGCGGGCTCAGAGATCGGGCCAGCCGCGCTGGAGGTGGGCGAAGGCGGTGTCCAGCGCGGCGGGCGGGTCGGGCTCCGTGCCGGCGATGTCCGGGATCTCCAGGACGTAGCGCGCGAGCAGGCGCAGGGAGACGTCGTCCGCGTCGCGGCCGGTCTGCTCGGCGATGACGCGGGCGAGCGTGGACTCGCAGCCCGTCCACAGGGACCGGGCGTAGGCCCGCAGGGCCGGGGTGGAGACCACGAGTTCGGCGATGCGCCGGGACTCGGGGGCGGGGTCGGGATCGAACGGGCCCCGCGTGGCGAGGAAGTCGCGCAGGGCCCGCAGGACCGAGACCCCCTCGGGACGTTGCCGGACCGCGGCGGCCAGAGCCTGCTCGCGTTCCGCGCCGTCGCCGAGGACCAGCGCCTCCTTCCCGCCGGGGAAGTGTGCGAACAGCGTCGACACCGCGGTGTCCGCGGCGTCGGCGATCTCGGCGACGGTGACCTGGGCGAACCCCCGCTCCAGGAACAGCCGCCGCGCCGCCGCGGCCAGGGCCCGGCGGGTGGCGGCCTTCTTGCGCTCGCGCCGCCCCGGCGCCGTCTGTGCCATGCCGCCAGCGTAGCGGTGGCCGGAAGCACTACGAAGTTATAGTGATTATGATTCCGAAGTGACTTCGATTATGTTGCGAGAATGAGGGAGCCGTCATGCCGCCTGTAGCCCGGTCCCGGCACTGGGACGTCCATCGGCCGCCGCGCGCCGAGGGCAGGACCTTCCTGGTCACCGGCGGCAACGCGGGCATCGGATACTTCGTCGCCGAGCAACTCGCCGGCACCGGGGCCACCGTCGTCCTCGGCAGCCGGGACACCGCCAAGGCCGACGCCGCGATGACCTCGATCCGTTCCCGCGTCCCCGGCGCCCGCCTGCGCCACCTGCGGCTCGACCTCGCCGACCATTCCACGCTGAAATCCTCCGTGGACGCCCTGGACGCGGACCGCCTCGACGCGGTCGTCTGCAACGCCGGCGTGCTGCTCGACGACCCGCAGCCGCGCCGGACCCCGGGCGGCCACGAGTTGATGTTCGCCACCAACCACCTCGGGCACTTCGCGCTGGTCCGATGGCTGATGCCGCTGCTCGCCGCCGCGCCCGCAGGCCGCGTTGTCACCACCGGCAGCTTCGTCGGGAAGTCCGCACAACTGGACCCGGACGACCTGCAGAGCAGCCGGGACTACCAGCCCAAGCGGGCCTACGGCCGCTCGAAACTGGCGCAGATGCTGTTCGGTTTCGAACTCGACCGCCGGCTGCGCGCCGCCGGCGCCACGACGCTGAGCGTGGTGAACCATCCCGGCGGCGCGCTGGACTCCCTCACGCCGTCCCGGCCGCCGGTGCACGTCCGGACCACCGGCCGGCGGCTGCGGAGCCTGCCCGCCGGTCTGCTCCTCCAGGGCAAGGAGGCCGGCGCGTGGCCCGCCGTCCGAGCGGTCCTCGACCCGGCCGTGCAGGGCGGCCAGATGTGGGGTCCCCGCGTGCTCGGATTCCGTGGCGAACCCCGACTCGAACCCGTCCGCGGGCGACTGGCCGACACCGCGCTCGCCGCCCGCGTGTGGGCCGATGCCGCCGACCTCACCGGCACCGACCCCGCCTCCGCTTTCGGCTGAAGCCCGCCGGCTGCAACCAAGCCCGGTGTCTTGGGGTTTCCAGCACGGTGCCGGTGAGAGGAGCAGCAGGTGATGACCGAGGGACCTTCGGCGGCGTGGACGGTGATGGAGAGGTTCTACGCGGCCGAGGCGGCGTATGTGGCCGCAGGCGGATACGGCCGGGCGAGCTATGAGCAGGCCGCCGCATGCCTGGACCCGGAGGTGGTGCTGCACCAGGCTCCCGGCCTGCCGTTCACGGGAACCGGGACGTGGCGGGGCCGGGACGGCATGGAGCGGTTCCTGGCCCGCTTCAGCGAGGTCTGGGAGTCGATGGAGTTCCTGGACCAGCAGCACTGGGGCGAAGGCGACACCGTGGTGGTGCGCAACCGGGTGCGGTTCCGGGCCAGGGCCACCGGCCGGGAGGTCGAGACGCTGATCTTGCAGCTGATCCGCGTCCGGGACGGGCGCATGCTCGAATGCCGCCCCTTCTACTGGGATCCGGCCGCCATCGCCGAAGCGTGCGGCTGGGCGGGCCCGCAGGGGGACGCGACGATCCCGAGCCGTCCAGCGAACCGGACCCCCGATCGGTAGCATCCCCGGATGCTGTCTCCCATCTCCCCGTTGCTGTCCAGCCGCGCGCCCGCCGGGATCGACGCCTTCGACATCGTGCTGCATGACGGCCGCCCCATGTTGGTGAGCGACGCGCTCCACACGTGGGATCTGCGCGCGGACCGGTGGACCGCGTTCGACCTCGCCGCTCCGTGGCCGCCAGAGGCGCGGGCCGACTACATCGACATGCGGGCGGTCGGCGCGGTGGTGGTCGACGGACGGGTCGTGGTCGGCGGCGGTGGCGATCACCAGGGCTTCGCGCAATGGGACCTGGACAGCGGCGCCGTGCGAACCTACGTGCGCGCTGACCACGGCGGCGTGGCGCACGTGGCGACCCTCGAAGCGGCGGGACGGACGCTGTTCATCGCCGGTGGCACCGGCCCGGCCGTGCACGTCTGGGACGCGACGCGGCGCGACCCCCTACCGGTGGCCTTCGAGGACGATGCCGAGAACGAGCCCATCGCGTTGGATCAGACCGAACCCGCCGGTGTCGCCGCGGGACTGCTGCGGGGCCGCCCGGTCGCGGTGACCGAGTCCGACAACACGGTGCTGGTGTGGGATCTGAGCGACGACGAGCCGGAGACCATGGTCGCCTTCGACGAACCCGACGAGGACGAACTCGTCGGCCTCGTCGGCGAAGAGGAGGCGGAGCGGCTCGACTGGCGGCTGGCCGCCGTGACCGCCGTCGGGCTGTCCGGCGTGGCCGGCCGGGAGTCGGTGCTCGCCGCGACGGGCGGGGTCCTGCTGTTCGGCGACCCGGACACCGGACTGTGGGACGAGACGTTGGTGCTGCCCGGAGGCCCGACCGAGCACCTGGACGCCGCCGTCGCGGGCGGCCGCGCCGTCGCGGTGACCGGAGCCGAGGACGGCACCGTCCGCCTGGTCGACCTGGAACGGCGCGCCCTCGTCATCCCCCCGTTCCAGGCCCACGAGGGCGAGATCGTCGGCGTACGCGTCCTCGAACTCGACGGACGCCCGGTCGCGCTCACCGTCGGCCGCGACGACCACGTACGAGCCTGGCCGTTCACCGCCTCCTGACGCTGGACGGTCCCTGACCGCCCGATCAGAGGTCCAGCTCACCGCGCTTGGCACATGCGATGAGCCGGGCGAAGCTCCCGGGCGTGAGGGCGAGGTGTCCCGCCTCGCGGGCTTTGCTGTCCCTGATCCCCCGCCGGTCTGCGAGCGCGGCGACCTCTACGCAGTCCTGGCCTCCGACACCTCCGGTGCCGCTCCTGCTGGCCTTGCGCCAGACGGGCTTGCTCACTGCACGCTCTCCATCCGGTTGGGGCTTCTCTCCGGGACGGGCCTCGCCTTCGTCCGGTCCGTTGTCACGGTAGGTCGAAGGCGAGGCGGCGCGCGTCGTCGTGGGGGTTAGATGTTCAGGTCGCCGCGCTTCACACGGGCGATGAGCTGGGAGAAGCTTCCGGGGGTGAGGGTGAGGTGTCCGGCCTCGGGCGCCTTGCTGTCCCTGATCCCCCGCCGGTCGGCCAGCGCGGCGACCTCTACGCACTCGCCGCCGGTCGTGCTGCTCCGGCTGGACTTGCGCCAAACAGATTTGCCCACCGCGCTCTCCTGTGGATGAGGGCCTCTGCAGGACGGGCCTCGCCTTCGTCCGGTCCGTTGTCACGGTAGGTCGAAGGCGAGGCGGCGCGCGTCATCGTGGGAGTTAGATGTTCAAATCGTCACGCTTCACGCAGGCGATGAGCTGGGAGAAGCTTCCGGGGGTGAGGGTGAGGTGTCCGGCCTCGGGGGCTTTGCTGTCCCTGATACCCCGCCCTTCGGCGAGAGCAGCGACCTCAACGCAGTCCTGGCCTCCGCCGGCTCCTGAACCGCTGCGGCTGGACTTGCGCCAAACGGGCTTGCTCACTGCACGGTCTCCATCCGGTTGGGGCTTCTCTCCGGGACGGGCCTCGCCTTCGTCCGGTCCGTTCTTCACGGTAGGTCGAAGGCAAGGTGGCGCGCGTCGTCGTGGGGGTTAGATGTTCAGGTCGCCGCGCTTCACACGGGCGATGAGCTGGGCGAAGCTTCCGGGGGTGAGGGTGAGGTGTCCGGCCTCGGGGGCTTTGCTGTCCCTGATCCCCCGCCGGTCTGCGAGGGCCGCGACTTCTACGCACTCGTTGCCAGATGCGTTGCTCCGGCTGGCCTTCCGCCATTCGATCACTGCATGGCCTCCATAATCCGTGCGATCTGACTTCGTGAGGCGGACGCGGACAAGGCCTCCGCGCCTATGAGGTCGTAACGCCTGGCGAAGTCATCGAGCATCGTGGGGTCGTGCGTCAGTCTGCCACCGGTGTTGGCTTCCATGTAGGCCGCAGACCACTTCCGTCCGGTAAGGAGCGTGAAGGAGCCGTCCAGGCCGATGTGTGCGCCGACGGCGCGTGGCACGGTACGAAGGATGACGTTGCGTTCTTGGCTGAGAGCCACCAGGTGGGCGAGTTGCCCCTGCATGATCTCTGGTCCGCCCACAGGTTGGTCGAGCGCTGCTTCATTGATCAGCACTCGTAGCTCGGGCGGCTTCTCTCGTCCGAGGACTTCTTGTCTGGCCATGCGCGCACCGACGGCTGCCTCGACGTCATCAATGATCTGGCCTTCATCGATAAGTGCCCGAGCGTAGTCCTCGGTCTGAAGCAGGCCAGGAATGATCGCGAGGGCCCAGTAACTCACGCGGGACGCCTCTGCCTCGAGCGGCGTGTACTGGGACCACCAGCCCGGGTCGTGAGCTTTCTCTGCCAGCCGCCTAAGCCGGACAAAGTGTCCGCGAGTGCGCCAAATCCGGTCCAAAGTTTCGGCGTGCTTGATGGGCAGGTTTTCGCGAGCCGATTCCCAGTTCGAAACATGAGATTTTGTCACACCGAGAAGCTTGCCCAGAGTGGTCTGCGTGAGATTCCGTTCTAGGCGCCATACTCGCAGGTCAGCGGCCAACCAGTGCCAGTGGTTGTTGTCCGGGTCGAGTCGCTTAGCGGCCGTCATTCATGATCCTTAAAGTACGGATCGATTGGTTGAACGGTTCTGAAGGTACAGCGGGCGGCACTCTAATTCCAGAGTTCGGCCGCGAAAGGTGGGCGCGATGGATGGCATTCCGGACAAGCAGGGAAATTCGCATTCAAAGGCGCGTGATGAGTTCACGCTTCGGTGGCACGCCTATCCGGAGAGCGTGTATCTGACGCGCTCGCTCGTCACGCAGGCGTGCGAGGAGTGGGAGCTTCCGCAGCACGACTACGTCGGGCGGACCATCATGTCCGAGCTGGCGGCGAACGCCGTGGTGCACGCCGTCGAGGGGCACGAGGTCCAGGCATGGGTGACGCGGCTGGGCGACGCCATCGAGTTCCGGGTGTGGGACCCGTCGCACGCACCGCCGGTCGTCCCGCAAGCGGACTTCGAAGCCGAGGACGGGCGCGGCCTGATGATGGTTCAGTTCCTCGCGTCGGGCGGCTGCGGCTACCGGCACATGATCGGGGGCCTGGGCAAGGTCGTCTGGGCGCGGCTGGCCTTGTAGACACCCCGCCCGTCCGGCGAGCCGACGCCGCCCGCTTCCCCCAGCGCGGCGGCGGCAGGCTCGTTCCCCCACACCGCCGGACGGGCGGGGCCCAATCCTGGTCCGAGTGAACCGGTGGTGTGGGGGTGGGGCGGTTTACGCGGCCCAGTTGGACATGGGATTCGATGGGCCGTTCGCCCCCGGTGGCCCGCTACCCGTCCGGGGTCTGGATCTTGATCGGGCGCCCGGTGGTGGGAGCAGCCGGTAGACGTATCGCCCGTCGGGGTTTTTGCTGATCCCGATCTGGTTCGGGCTGGTGTGTTTGAAGCGGTTGTGCCACCCGCAGGTGAGGGTGAGCTGATCGATGTCGGTGGGTGAGTGGCCGAGGGCCCAGCCGTTGACGTGGTCGACTTCGCACAACGTCCCGGGGATTTCGCATTCCCGTACCGCGCAGGTGGGGTAGAGGGTTTCGAGGACTTGGCGTTGGGCGGGGCTGGCGAACCGTTCCCGGTAGCCGAGGTACAGGGGCGTGTGTCCGCGTCCGAGTAGGAGGGGTGAGACGCCTGCGGTGAGGGCGATGCGGCGGGCTTGGGCGGCGGGGATCGGTGTCCCGTCGGTGAGGCGGGCGGGGGCGTTGCCGCCGGTCAGTGTGTCCAGGTCGCAGATGACGGTGACTTTGGTGGCCTTGTGCCCGCCGGACAGCACGCTGGACAGGGCGGCGGCGGTGCGTTCGCCGACGTCGCGGGTGTCCTCGGGCCCGGCCGGCTTGGCCAGGGGGGCAAGCGTCCCGTCCCAGATCGCGGCGTCCTCGGCGTTCAGCCAGCCTTTGATGTAGCGGCCGCCGTCCAGGGAACCGGTGCTGGTGATCCAGGACTTGGCGTACCCGCGCTTGGCGTCTTCACCGGGTGCGGTGTCGGTGCCGTCGCGTTCGGCGATCACATCGCAGATGCGGCGGCCGAACACCCCTACCTTCGCGGCTGAGAAGCCTTGGTCGACGAAGCTCAGCAGGGTCGTCTCGACTTCGGCGCAGTCGGTGTCTTCCAGCCTGGCCACGCTCTGCGCGACCGTGGCCGCGTAGCCGTAGGACAGCTCCCCAGAGGCGAGGCGTTCGGCAACCTGGGGGAGGCGGTGCCGTTGGCGGGCGAGGATGAGGCGTTCGGTGGTGCGGTTTTCACGCATCCCCAACCGCGACCGCAACCACGCCCGGGTGGAGGGATATCCCCAGCGCTTCTGCTCGCCGGTGGCATCGACGCGGCGGATGAAACCGGCGAGTGCGCTTTCCTGGATATCGCAGGCAGCGGCCAAAGACTCGGTGAGTTCAAGGCACGATGCCGCCGACTCTGGGTCTTGGCGTTGGGCGAGTTCAGCGGCGATCGCCGAGACCGCGTCCACCAATTGCATGGTGGACGCGGTCTCCAGGTCGACCGTCACTGATTGCATAGGTAAAGCATACCCTGCGTCGCCGACAAATGTCGGCGCGATGGGTCCCTATTTCGATGCTCCGGGAAAAGGTATGGCTAGGTATACCTGCGGGATACTGATCAGCCTCTACTAGGTTCATGGATTGTCGGTTTGTGGGGGTTTGCGAACACGCGTGCGGGGGGATTGCTGGGCTGTCGCCCGTTGATCGGCGCCGGTTCATTCCGGACCGGTGGGGGCGGCGCGGGGCGGTCGCTTCGTGCCGCTGCACGGGCGGCGCCTGCCGCAGACCGTCCTTCGCGAGGCCAGGGAGCGGGGGGAGGTGGCCGAGGAGGCGGTGGCGTCCCGGGGCGGGCGTCGGCTGGGCGGGACCCCGGGTCCGCTCCGAGGTTTTAGCGCTTTCTTATAAAAAGCGGTGGGGATTCCGTCGCGCAGGCGATTCCAGGTACGAGTCCCTTGTGAGAAGGCTGTGTTAACAAGCACACTGGCTGAATATCGGCCTTACTCTAAGGAGCGGCCATGGGGGCGCTTGCTCTTGCCACCGCGGCACCGGTCGCCTATGTCGCGGGATTCACCGTCTTCAAGCTCACCGGGCGCCGGATGCCCCGGCTCACCGGTTACCGGTTCGTGCACGCGACGGTGACGCTGGCGTCCAGCCCGGCCTGGCTGTTCGGACTGGCGCTGCTGATCGGCGGCATGGTCGTGCAGAGCATCGTGCTGACGCGGCTGCCGGTGAGCGTGGTCGTGCCGATGTACGGGCCGGTCATGCTCGTGCTGCTGCTCGTCGCGGTGACCAACTTCCGGGAGCGGGTGACCCCGGGGGAGTTGGGCGCGCTGTCGGTGCTGGTCCTGGCGCTGCTGGCGTTCGCTGCGGCAGGCGGCCTGCTGTCCGGGCCGGTCGCCGCAGGGTCGGGCGGGACGTGGCATGCCGACGCGCCGCTCTGGCGGATCGCACTGCTCATCGGGCCGTCCCTGGTGTTCCCGCTGTGGCTGTTCGTCGTGCGCGACAGCCCGGTGGACGGCAGGCACGCCAAGCGCGTGACGGGCGTGGCGTTCGGGCTGGGCTCGGGCGTGCTCGTCGGGTGCGCGGAGAGTTCCGGGGCGGGCATCGCCCGGCTGCTGCAGCACGACCCGTCCGGCTGGCAGCATGTGCTGCGGACGCCGCACCCCTACATCGTGGTCGTCGCCGGGCTGCTCGGCGCGGGGCTGGCGCAGATCGGGCTGCAGCGCTGCCGCCTGTCGGTCCTGATCATCATGCTGGCCGTCGGGTCCAAGGCGTCGCTCTGGCTCGGCGGGATCCTCGTGTACGGGCAGCCGTGGCCGGAGACGCCGGTGAAGTTCGCCCTGTCGGCGGTCGGGCTGGTCCTGGCGGTGGCCTCGGTCTTCACGATCCCGCGCCACGAGCGCGAGGACCCGGTGGCCGAGGAGCCCGCCGCCCCCGTCCAGACGCCGTTCGCCCCACCTGCGGTCCAGCCCGGTTGGGGGACGATGCTGTCCGCGCCGGTGGTGGAGCCGCGCCCGGCCGTGCCGCGCAGCGCGGCGGCGATGCGGTACGCGGCGATGCAGGACGAGGCCGCCCGGCGGCGACCCGGCTGACGGCGTCAGGGGGACGGGTCGTCGCACGGCGGCCGGCGGGCGGCGGCCCGCGCCTCGTCGCGCTCCCGGATCAGCCGCGCCAGCTCGTCCGTCACCTGGTCGAGGAACGCGTCGACCTCCTGCACCGCGTAGCCCTGCGTGAGGCGGGTCGTGGCGAACTTCCGGTCCCGGACGGCCTCGGGAGTGAGTCGCCGCTCGTGGTCCGCCTCGTCCGGGTCCTTCACGAAGTCGGTCAGCCGGGTCTGCCACGCCGGTCGCTTCTTGCCCATGCGCACCACCTAACACAGGCCGTCCGCGATGAGCGATGCGTTCTCTCGAAGGTGTTGCAGGGATGCGGATTCAGAACCGATTTCTTGAAGCGCGGTGACTACTTCCAGGGAAGCGCCGTCGTGGGTCTCGCCGCGCCGGATTCCGTTTTGATAGGTGCACGGGTTCGCGCTTTTCGCGGCGCCGCCGGGACGGAGTCGTCACAGGGTCTCGTCGAGGACCTCCCGCAGCCTGCGTGCGAACGCTTCGGGCTGCCCGCCATAGCCGGACTCGCCGCCGACGAAGCCGCCGTGATGGCTCGGGAAGACCACCGCCTCGCGTCCGAGTAGCCGGGCCGCCGCCACCGAGGTGCGTCCGGTGAGGACGCCCGCCGACTCCTCGCCCACGGCGATCACGATCCGCGTCCGTGCGGCGGTCAGCGCGGCGGCGTCGGGCCGGTAGTCGCTGACCGCCCAGGACCGGTCGGACAGGAGCGGGTCGCCGCGTGAGCCGTCGTCCTCGGCCGGCATCCCGAACTGGGCCGGGTCCGGCAGGGGCCGGGCGAAGTAGTCGTCGGTGAACTCGCCCTGCCATGACGTCATCGCGATGAAGGCCGCCATGCCCGCGCCCTGGCCCTTGGCCTCGTACACGTCGCGGAGGCGTTCCCGGGCGCGTTCGGCGGCGCGGGCGTCGGGAAGCAGCGTGATGAGCGGCGGCTCGTGCGCCACCAGGGTCGTCACGTCGTCGGGGTGCGCCGCCACCAGGGCGAGCGCGGTCACCGCACCGCCGCTGCTCGCGAACATCTCGACGGGCCCCGCGCCGAGCGCCTCGATGAGCGCGTGCACGTCGGCGGCCTGGGTCTGCGGTGCATGGTCGGTGCGGCCGTCCTTGCGGACGCTGCGGCCGAGGCCGCGCGGGTCGTAGGTGACCACGGTGCGGTCGGGGAAGTGCGACGCCAGCGCGCCGAAGCCGCTCGCGTCCATCGGCTGGCCGATCATGAGCAGCGGCGGGCGCCCGCCGGCGGTGGGCAGCGGCCCGTGCACGTCGTAGACGATCACGGCCTCGGGGGTCTCGAGCTTGTGCGCAGTCATGCCCGTACAGACAGGTTCTGCCACGGAAACTCATCGTTGCCACGTCCGGTCGACCGCATGGCGAGGAGCCGGACTCGTCCACCGCCCTCCAGGCGGGCACTGGCACGGTCGCGAGTACGGGCACAGTGCGTTTTTATTGGGGCGTGCTTATGGGCGGGGAGAAGCTGTCATCTTGCGATAAGTTCTCGCGGCCGGGGGGAAATGGGATGCGGCGGGCCTCACTTAACTGAGCGGGTGTGCTGGGCTTTTTCGTCGGGAAGTTGATTCAGCCGCGTCCGGACGTTCAATACGTTCGTTGGTCCGAGCCGCGGCGACCGCGTTTTCCGGCCGCGCCGTAGCGAAGGGTGGAGCATGTGACCGCCTCGGTAGCGGTGGAAGAGCCCCCGGCCCTCGACCAGAGGCGCCGGCTCGGCGCGCTGCCGTGGGGCTGGATCGGGCCGCTCGCCGTTTCCGCGCTCGCCGGGCTGCTGGTCTTCCACCGGCTCGGGTCCCCGCACGCGATCGTGTGGGACGAGACGTACTACGCCAAGGACGCCTGGTCGTTCCTCCACTACGGCGTCGAGCACAACTGGCATGCCGGACGTGACGGCAATCCGGCCAACGCCTACTTCCTGGCCGGGCATCCCGTCGCGGGGCTCGCGGGCGGCGGCGAGTGGGCCGCGCACCCGCCGCTCGGCAAATGGTTCATCGCGGCGGGCATGGCGGTCTTCGGGACGGGGCCGTTCGGATTCCGGTCCGCGGCCGGTGTCGCGGGCGTCCTGGCCGTGCTCATCCTCGCGCGGACCGCGCGGCGGATGACCGGGTCGACCGTTCTGGGATGCGCGGCTGGCCTGCTGATGGCGCTGGACGGGTCCTGGCTGGTGTCGAGCCGGATGTCCATGCTGGACGTGTTCCTGCTGCTGTGGGTCGTCGCCGGGTTCGGCTGCCTGGTCGTCGACCGTGACCGGACGCGCGCCGCGCTCGCGGACGGCACCGAGGACGCGTCGAGGAACGGCCCGTTCGTCCGGCACGGCTGGCGGATCGGCGCGGGCCTGTGCTTCGGGCTCGCCTGCGGGACGAAATGGTCCGGTCTGTATGCGATGGCCTTCTTCTGGCTGCTGGCGCTGCTGTGGGACCGGAACGCCCGCAAGAGCGCGGGAACCGAACGGCCCTGGCGCGGCATGCTCAAGCTCGATCTGCTGCCGTCGCTCCTCCAGTTCTGGGTCGTCGCGGGCGCCGTGTACCTGGCGGGCTGGTGGGGCTGGTTCGTCTCCGGGACGGGCCTGCAGAAGACGCTGTTCGGGCAGGTCGTTCCCGGCTATCAGCGGAACTGGGCGGAGGGGCACCCCAGCGGGATCTGGCCCTCCTTCCTCGATCCGGTCCGGTCGCTGTGGCACTACCACGCGATCACCCTGGACTTCCACGACGGCGTGACGCAGCCTAACCCCGCGCAGTCCTGGCCCTGGCAGTGGCCCTACCTCGGGCACCCCGCCGTCATGTACCACGCGCCCGCCGAAACCGGGCAGGACGGATGCCGCGCGGCCAAGTGCGTCGCCGAGATCTCGCACCTCGGGACGCCCGCCATCTGGTGGTTCTCCATCGCCGCGCTGATCGCGATGGCGCTGTACGGGGCTTTCCTGCGCGACTGGCGGGCCGTCGCGGCGGTCGGCGGGTACCTCGCGAGCTGGCTGCCGTGGTTCCCGGCGGCGTTCGCCGACCGGACGATGTACTCCACCTACACGCTGCCGATGCTGCCGTTCGCCGTCCTGGCGATCGTCCTGCTCTTCGACGGGATCCTCACGCCGTACCGCGACCGGCCCGTGTGGCGCGCGCTGATCTGGACGGGCGGCGGCGTGTACGTCGCGGCCGTCGCGGTGAACCTGGCCTACCTCTATCCGATCCTCACGGCCCAGGCCGTTCCGGAGTCCGGGTGGCACGACCGGCTGTGGCTGCCCGGGTGGAGCTGACCCCGTGAGCACCCCGCATCGCACGTTCCAGGAGAGGTGACCGCATATGAGGATCCGTGCCCGCTGGGCGCTCGGCGCGGCGGCGGCGATCGGGCTCGGGGCGGCCGTCACCGGGTCCCTGCCCGGCGGCGCGGCGCCCGCGCGAGCGCAGGAGGCCGACACCGCGCTCGGCTACACGTGCACGTCACCGGCCGGGACGGCGGAGGAGGTGCCCGTCCGGGTCCAGGGGACGTTCCCGTCGGACGGGACGGCCGGCAAGCCCGTCCGGCCGGGCCGGGTGACGGCGACCGTGACGGTCCCGAAGGCGTCCCTCGGCGACGTGACCGCGCTCGGCGGCGCGTCGGTGGTCGGCACGGCGCGCCTCACCACGCGGGTGGCGCAGAACGGCAGGACCACCGAGGCCTCCTGGCCTGGCCTGACGACCCCGGCGACCCCCGTCGCCGACGACGCCGATCTCGTGCTCCCCGCGTCCGGCGACGTCCCGGCGGTCACCCCGTCCGGCACCGGCGATCTGAGCTTCTCCGCCGGAGACCTGGCGCTGACGCTCAGCCCGCGCGCGGCCGACGGCACCGAGCCGAAGACGCCGAAGACGCTCGCCCTGACCTGCGCCCCGGCGAAGGGCCGGACGTCCGTCCTCGCCACCGTCCCGATCTCCGGACCGGCGGGCACCCCGGCGCCGGAGGCGTCCGCCGCACCGAAGGCCGCCGCTCCCAAGGCCGCGGCCGGAACGCCGGCGGACTGCGGCAAGTACCACGGCCCGACCGACGACTGGTACAGCGGCTGCACCTACCTGAGCGGCTTCTCCAACGTCAGGAAGCTCAACGGCGCGACGATCATCAACGACGCGACGCTCGCCGCACCGGTGGCCACCAACGTGATCTACACGATCGCCGATCCGGGCCTCCAGGTCAGGCAGCGGTTCCTCGGGCCGCTGCGGTCCCGCTCGACCTTCCTCACCTTCGGGATGATGCCCACGACCGCGACGATGGAGATGACGCAGCGGCCGCTGAACCCGGGCGACCCCAAGGACCCGCAGGACTACGGCACCTTCGTCGCCACCGACGACGGCAGCGGGATCCAGAAGGTCGAGGCGCACATGCGGATGTCCATCCGCATCTACGACGTCAAGGTCAACGGGACCCCGCTCGACGTGGGGGACCGCTGCCGGACGCGGACCGACGCCGACCTCAGGCTCAAGGGCGAGATGCCCAGCATCCTCAACGCGGGGGTGCTCGACGGCTCCTTCACCGTCCCGGAGTTCTCCGGATGCGGCGCGGGCGAGGACCTCGACCCGCTGTTCAACGGGTCGGTGGCCGGCCCCGGCAACCTGCTCCGGATGGGGCTCGCCGCCACCTGCATCCCGGACGCCGACCTCAACTGCCCGCCGGCGGTCCCCGATCCGCCGCGCACCGTGCCGCCGCCCGCGCCGGGCGGCTGAGACGCCCGTCCCCGCTACCGGCGGGACCCGCTACCGGCGGGACCCCGTCCCCGCTCCGGCGGGAACCCCCTCCCGACGTGACCCCGCTCCCGCACCGGAATCCGATCCGACCGACAAGGAGGCCGCCGTGGCGCGACCGAAGGACGACTGGCGCCGCTGGATCGCCGAGAACCTGCTGCTCGGCAACCCGCCGGAGGCGATCCGCGACGCCATGCCCCGCGACGAGTTCACCGCCGAGGAGGCGGCCGCGGAGGTCTCCGCGGCGCTCGCGAGCCCCTACGTCCAGGGCGGCTCGCGGATCGCCAACCGGCTGCGCAAGCGCGAGTGGACGCTGACCGTCTACGGGCGGCTGAACCGGATGCGCGCGAACGGCGGGACGATCGAGCGCCGCGAGCGCCTGTCCCGCGACGAGTTCTTCGAGCAGTACTACTTCCAGAACCGCCCCGTCGTCATCACCGGGATGATGAAGGCGTGGCCCGCGTGCACGAAGTGGGATTTCGGCTACTTCCGGGAGCGCTGCGGCGACCGGGAGGTCGAGGTGCAGTTCGGCCGCGAGTCCGACGAGAACTACGAGATCAACGGGCCGAAGCACAAGAAGATGATGCGGTTCCGCGACTACCTCGACATGGTCGAGGGCGCCGGGACGACCAACGACTTCTACATGACGGCCAACAACGCATCCCGCAACCGCGAGGCGCTCGACGTGCTCTGGCAGGACATCGACCCCGTCACCGAGTACCTGGACGCGGACTCGCCCGACAAGGGATTCTTCTGGCTCGGGCCGGCCGGCACCAAGACGCCCTACCACCACGACCTGACCAACAACTTCATGGCGCAGGTCATGGGCCGCAAGCAGATCAAGATGGTGCCGCTGCACGACACCGCCTACGTTTACAACAACCTCCACTGCTATTCGGAGGTGGACGCGAGCGCCGTCGACTACGAGCGGTTCCCGCTGATGCGCAAGGCGCAGGTGCTGGAGTGCACGCTGGCGCCCGGTGAGCTGCTGTTCATCCCGATCGGCTGGTGGCACTACGTCGAGGGCCTGGACGCCACGGTCACGATGAGCTTCACCAACTTCCTGCGGTTCAACGACTTCGCGTCCGACTACACCACCTACCAGCACCTCTGAGCGGTGCCGCGGTCACGGCGCGGCGCGGACGACCATCACCGGATGACAATTTTCCGGTGCCCGGTCCCGCGTCGCGCCTTTTCTTGTCACCGGCCGATGAGCGCACCGCTCCGGGTTGTCAGGAAATGATTGTTCCTATCGCCGCGCGGCTTTTTGTGAGCACTTTTCATATAGCCCTCCTGTTCTGTTGAACCGGTGAGCGACGCGCCCTTCCTTTTTGTCAGTGAATCGTGGAGACAGCCCCCGTGGGCGCCGATAGTTTACCCACACGAAACGGACGAGATCTGGATCACCATCCGCCGGCCGAACACCGGCGAGAAGATCCACTCCCTGCCGATCCAGCCGTTTCACCAGGGCCGGCGGCGCCGCCTGGCGCCCGGCCCGATCCGAGCCCCGCACGGAGGTGAACCGAAGCTTCGGGGGGCGCACGGTCCGACAGTGCTTCGGCGCAGGCACACACCCAGGTCTCTTCCAGATGAAAGGCAGAAAGTTGGAAGACAAGCTCAGCAAGCGCAAGCGGTTCGGTGCCAAGGGACTCGCCTCGGCGGCGGTCGGCGGCCTCGGCCTCTCCCTGCTCGGCATCATGGGCGCGGGCCCGGCCCTCGCCGACCCGGTGCACGCGACGATCAACTACCACTGCACGTTCCCGCTGATCGGCACCCAGCCGCTGGCCGTGGACGTCTCGTCCGACATCCCCAAGGAAATCCCGGTCAACACGCAGACGCCCGCCTTCCACATCAAGGCGACGGCGCACATCACCGGGACCATCACCAACGGCCTCCACGCCGTCAAGGCGACCCAGCTGCAGGGCACCGCGTCGGCCGACGCGACGCTCGACGTCCCGGAGTCCCAGGGCCTCCCGGTGTCGATCGACATGACCTTCCCGAAGACGGCCATCCCGGCCGCGTCCGGTGCGACCTGGGACCTGGTCGTCGAGGGCGACGCGCCGCAGCTGAGCTTCAGCGAAACGGGCGACGGCACCATCTACGTCGGCAACATGACCCAGCACATCGACCCGCTGAAGGCGGACGGCACCGAGGTCTGGGCCGGCGGCAAGGACGTGCCCTGCACGAAGGACGCGGGCCAGGACCAGCCGTTCGCCACCTTCAAGATCACCGACGGCGGCACCCCGACCCCGACGCCCACCCCCACGCCCACGCCCACCCCCACGCCGACTCCTACGCCCACCCCGACCCCCACCCCGACGCCGACGCCGACTC
>NZ_JBGNUT010000023.1:0-167980 GCF_041951385.1 Actinomadura sp. NTSP31
CGCGCGACCCGCTCGCGGGTCGCGCGGCCGCTCTCCCATGCCGGGGCCGCACCCGGTACCCGGCCCGGTCCGGTGTGCGGCCCCTCGCACCGGGGCCCGCCGCCCGGCCGTCCCGCTCCCCCCAGAGCAAGGCCGGACGGCGTTCCCCGGCGGGTCTCTACGCGGACGCGCTCGCGATGATCTTGTCGGCGGCCTGCTTCGCCTGGTTGATCGGGATCGCGAAGCCGACGCCGATGTTGCCGGAGCTGCTGCCCGAGGTCGCGATCGCGGTGTTGACGCCGATCACCTGCCCGGCGCTGTTGACCAGCGCGCCGCCGGAGTTGCCCGGGTTGATCGCCGCGTCGGTCTGGATCGCGTTCTCGATGACGGCCTCCTGCTGCTGGGTCACCTGCCCCTGCAGGCCGGGCGGCAGCTCCTGCTGCCCGCCGCCGGAGTCGCCCTCCTGCACCTGGCGGCCGAGCGCGCTGACGATGCCGGACGTGACCGAGCCGCTGAGGCCGAGCGGGTTGCCGACCGCGAGGACGGTGTCGCCGACCGCGAGCCTGCCGCTGTCGCCGATCGTCGCGGGCTTCAGCCCGGACACCCCCTGCGCCTTGATGACCGCGATGTCGTTCGCGGTGTCGGAGCCGAGCAGCGTCGCGTTCGCCGTCCTGCCGTCGCTGAACTTCACCGAGAGCTGCCCGCCGCCGGAGACGACGTGCGCGTTGGTGAGGATCACCCCGTCCGAGCGCAGGATCACCCCGGACCCCTCGCTCTCGCTCATCTGCGACCGGCTGCTGATCGACACCACGCTCGGCTGCACGGCGGCGGCGACCTGCGCGGTCGTGCTCGCCTTGCTGGAGGCGCCGGAGACGGCGACCGGGCTGGAGTAGACGGTGTCGTGACCGGTGAACGCCATCGCCACCGCGGCTCCCGCGCCGCCCGCGCCGACGGCCAGCGCCGCGCCCGCGACCAGCGCCGCGGCCTTCTGCCGGGCCGTCCACATCCGGCCCCGGCGGGCCGGCTCGGCGGCCCCGGGCGACGGGACGTCCCAGTGCGGCGGTCCGGCCGCGCCCCCGCCCGCCATCGGCGCGGCGTGCCAGGTTCCCTGCTCCTGCCACTGCCCGTGCGGGGCGAAGTCCGGCCGTTCGGGGCCCGGGGGACGTCCGGGCACCGCGTGCTGCTCCGGTGCCGCGTGCTGCTCGCTTGCCGCCTGCTGCTCGTACGGTGCCTGCTGCTCGTACGGTGCCTGCTGCTCGTAGGGTGCGCGCCGCCCGGATCCGGCGACGTGCCGATCCCAAGCCTGCTGCTGTGGCTCCTCGGGCCTGCCGGTGTCCATGTGAACTCCCTCGTCTTGCCGTCACCTATCAATCTGCGCCGGAGTTCTGGAACCCACCTGGACCCCACCTGAAAGTGTGCTGGATAAAGCCGGTGTCAAAAAAAGCCGCGGCCGGGAGGGCGTGCGGCGTGTCGCCCTCTCGGCCGCGGCGGCCCGGAGGAATGGCCAGGGCGCGGGATCCGGCCCCTGTCCGGACCGGGGCGCGCCCTGTGCGGACTACTCAAGCGCACGTACCTGAACGTTGCCTGAATCCGCACCGTCCGATCTTTGAGAATCGCGCGCCCCTCCTGTCCGGCGGGGAATGGCGGCAGCGATGACCAGCGCGATCGCCCCGGTCACGGTGAGGACCGCGAAGGCGGCCGTGTATCCGGATTCGGCCGCGGGCGCCCCGGCGGACGCGGTGCGCGCGGCGAGGATCGCGGTGACGAGCTGCGCGCCGATCGCGGCGCCGACCGTCCGCACGATGGTGTTGACGCCGGTCGCGGCCCCCGTCTGTCCGGGCGCGGCGTTCTCCACGACGAGGTTCCCGATGGACGCGAACGCCAGCCCGTAGCCGACCCCGATGACCGCGCAGGCGAGGTACACCTCCCACAGCGCCCCGTGCGCCCAGGCCAGCAGCGCGAACGCGGCGACCGCGCAGACCGTCCCGGCCTGGAGGGGGACGCGGGACCCGGCTCGGCGGGCGATCCGTGGCGCGGCCGGGCCCGCGAGCAGCATCAGCGCCGCCATCGGCACCATGAGCAGCCCCGCGGCCGACGCCGACAGCCCGAACCCGTAGCCGGACGTCCGCGGCGCCTGGACGAACTGCGGCACCAGCGTGATCGAGCCGAACATCGCCACGCAGACGACCAGCGTGGCCAGGTTCGTGGTGAGCGGCCCGCGCCCGCGCAGCGCCCGCAGGTCCACCAGCGGCGCGCGGACGCGCAGCTCGGCGGCGGTGAACACGGCAAGGGCCGCGGCGGACCCCGCGAACAGCCCGGTGACGCGCGGTGAACCCCAGCCCCACGCGCGGCCCTGGCTGATCGCCAGCAGCAGGCAGACCAGCGTCGCCGACAGCAGCACCGCCCCGAGCGGGTCGACCCGTCCGGACCCGCCCGGACGGGTGGCCGGCAGCCGTACCGACAGCGCGAGCGCGGCGGCGGCGAGGATCAGCGTCACCCAGAACAGCCACGGCGTCCCGGCGGCGTCGACGATCGGGCCGGCGATCACCATCCCGACCGACCCGCCGATGCCGAACACCGCGCTGACCAGCGCGACCATGCCGTTCAGGCGGCGTGCGGGCACGGCCGACCGGGCGATCCCGAGCGCGAGCGGGAACGCCCCGGAGCCCGTGCCCTGCAGGGCGCGCCCCGCCACCAGCCAGCCGAACGAGTGCGCGGCGGCGGCGAGGCCGGCGGCGGCCGTCCCGGCGGTGCACAGCAGCAGGCAGGCCACCAGGATCCGGCGGTGCCCGTACAGGTCGCCGAGCCGTCCGGCGATCGGCGTGACGACGGCCCCGGCCAGCATGAACGCGGTCAGCGTCCAGGTGACCTGCGCGGCCGGGACGTCCAGTTCGTCCCGCAGCACGGGCAGCGCGGCGATGACGATCGTCTGCGCGAGGCTCGCGGGGAACGCGGCCATCAGCAGGGCCGCCGTCAGCGCCGCCGGGGTCCTTTCCTTCCCTTCGGGCATCTCGTCCGCCCTTCCGTCTCGGGAGTTAGGTAAGGCGAAGCTAATTCTTGCGGACAGATGTCCGCAAGATGGTCGGCTACGGTTTCCGCATGTCCGCGTCCGACCCGCCTGAGGGGCCGCCCGCCCGCGAGCGCCGCCCCTGGGGCAGCATCAGCCGCGCGCAGATCGTCGCCGCCGCCCTGGAGATCACCCGGCGGGACGGCCTGGACGCCCTCACCATCCGCACCCTCGCCGCCGACCTCGGCGTCTCCCGGATGGCGCTCTACCGGCACGTCTCCGGCAAGGACGAGCTCGTCGCGCTGGTCATGGACGCGATCGCCGCGCACGACGTCGTCCCGCCCGACCTCGGCACCGGCCTCTGGCCCGAACGGCTGCGCCGCGTCGCCGCCGGAATGCGCCGCGAACTCGGCGCCTACCCCGGCACCATCGACGCCATCGTCACCCGTGGCGACCACGGACCGGGCGCGCTGCGGCTCGTCGAGACGATCCTGGAGATCCTCGCCGACGCCGGCCTCGGGGAACGCGCCGCGGCCCGCCACTACCTGGTGTTCATCGACCTCGTCCTCGGCCGGATGCACCGCGAGGCGCACGGCGACCCCATCGACCGGCACCGCAACGCCAGCCTCGGCGCGCGCGCCGGCGACCGCGAGGGCCTGCCCCGGCTGAACGCCGCCGCGCCCCACCTCCGCGACATCACCACCGCCGAGGTCTTCGAGACCGAACTCGCCATGCTCATCCGCGCCATCGAGGCCGAGGCCGCCGCCGGCGGATAGGACGCACCGGGTGGAGGGAATGCTCGGCTCACCTTCAGGGGACATTCAGGTTCGGGTGGGAACGTCGAAGGCGACCCTGGAGGGAGAGCGTGTCATTGGTTGAACGGACGGCGAACGCGGGCGCGGGCGCGCGCACATCCGAGGCGACGCTGCTCGTCGTCGAGGACGAGCCGAACATCCTGGAGCTGCTGGCCGGCAGCCTGCGCTTCACCGGCTTCGAGGTGCTCACCGCGACCAACGGCGCCGACGCCGTCCAGTCCGCGCGCCGGCACCGTCCCGACCTGATCGTCCTCGACGTGATGCTGCCCGACATCGACGGCTTCGACGTCGCGCGGCGGCTGCGGTCCGGCGGCGACCACACCCCGGTGCTGTTCCTCACCGCGCGGGACGCGGTGCAGGACCGCATCAAGGGCCTGACGATCGGCGGCGACGACTACGTCACCAAGCCGTTCAGCCTGGAGGAGGTCATCGCGCGCATCCGCGCCGTGCTGCGCCGCTACCGCGGCGGCGTCGCCGAACCACCGCCCCGGATGGTGTTCGCCGACGTCGAGCTCGACGAGGACAGCCACGAGGTCTGGCGCGGCGGCAAGGCCGTCCAGCTCTCGCCGACCGAGTTCAAGCTGCTCCGCTACTTCATGGCGAACGCCGGCCGCGTCCTGTCCAAGGCGCAGATCCTCGACCACGTGTGGAACTACGACTTCCGCGGCGACGCGGGCATCGTCGAGTCCTACGTGTCCGCGCTGCGCCGCAAGGTCGACAACGCCGAACCGCGTCTCATCCACACCCTGCGCGGCGTCGGCTACGTCCTGAGAGAACCTCCGGCCTGATGGAACCGCGCGTCCCGGGCGCCGTCCCCGCCGCGTCCGGCAGGCCCGGCGAGCCCGCCGCGTCCAGCACGCCCGGTGAGCCCGGCTCGTACGGCGACCGCTCGGTGGCCTCGGGCGCGCGAAGCGCCGGCGCGGCGCCCGCAATGCCCGAACCCGGGGACACGTCCGGTGCGTACGCTGCGGGAATGATGTCCGGTGCGCACTCCGCGCACCACGGGCCCGAAGAGCCGCGGCGTTCGCGATGGCCGTCGTGGGCGCGCCGGCTGTGGTCGCGGTCGCCGCTGCAGATGAAGCTGATCGCGGGGATGCTCGTCCTGGTCACCCTCGGGATGACCGTGATGAGCGCGGCCGGCACCTCGGTGCTGCGCCAGTACCTCGTCGGGCGCGCCGACGACCAGCTGCGCTCCTCGGTCGGCCGCGTCATGATCCAGGTGACCCAGCAGGGCGGCCTGCAGCTCAACGTCCGGGTGCCCAGCGAGATGTACGCGCAGGTCCGCGACGCGAACGGCCGTCCGCTCCGGGAGAGCCCGGCGGTGGGCGAGCGCGGCTCCCCGCGGCTGCCCGGCGGCCTCGGCGGCAGGATCGACCGGCCGTTCACCGTGTCCGGGACGGGCGGGTCGAGCGCGCAGTGGCGGGTGCTCGCCGAGCCGATCTCCGGCACCGGCGCCACCGTCCTCGTCGCGGTCAGCCTGGCCGAGGTCCAGCGGACCGTGGATCGGCTCATCGCCATCGACGTGATCATCGGGCTGCTGGTGCTCGCCGTGCTGGTCGTCCTCGGGGTGTGGGTGGTGCGCGCCAGCCTGCGCCCGCTCGCCGAGGTGGAGGAGACCGCCGGCGCGATCGCGGCCGGCGACCTGGCCCGGCGCGTTCCGGAGGCCGATCCGCGCACCGAGATGGGACGGCTCGGCCGGTCCCTGAACGCGATGCTCGCGCAGATCGAGGCCGCGTTCGGCGCCCGCGCCGAGTCGGAGGCGGCCGCGCGGCGCTCGGAGGAGACGGCCCGCCGGTCCGAGGAGCGGATGCGGCGCTTCGTCGCCGACGCCAGCCACGAGCTGCGCACGCCGCTGACCGCGATCCGCGGCTTCGCGGAGTTCTACCGGCAGGGCGCCGCCCGCACCCCCGAGGAGATCGGCCGGATGATCGGCCGGATCGAGGAGACCGCCAACCGGATGGGCCTGCTCGTGGAGGACCTGCTCCTGCTGGCCCGGCTCGACCGGCAGCGGCCCGTCGAACGGCGCCCGGTCGACCTGCTCGCCGTCGCCGCCGACTCCGTCCAGGAGGCCCGGGTCGTCGCGCCGGACCGCTCGATCGAGCTGTCGGTCGAGGGCGGCCTGGCCTACCAGGTGCTGGGGGACGAGCCGCGCCTGCGGCAGGTCCTCGGCAACCTGCTCGCCAACGCGGTCGCGCACACGCCGCCGGGCACGCCGGTGGAGGTCCGACTGTCCCCGGGGACGCTGCGCGGCGCGCCCGCCGCCGCGCTGGAGGCCGTCGACCAGGGCCCCGGCCTCTCGCCCGACCAGGCCGAACGCGTCTTCGAGCGCTTCTACCGCGCCGACCCGTCCCGCTCGCGCGAGGACGGACGTACCGGCACGGGCCTCGGCCTGGCCATCGTCGCCGCCCTCGTGGCCGCGCACGAGGGCCTGGTGGAGGTCGACTCCACCCCGGGCGAGGGCGCCACCTTCCGGGTGCTGCTCCCGCTCGACGCCGACTGAGCGCGGGTTATCCACAGAACGACGTTCTACTTCTGCTTGCGGCCCGGGTGCCGGAGCATGGCCTCATCGGTTCGGACAGGAGGAGCCCATGGGGAAGGCACCGACGCGGGTCACGGACGCTGGAGAGCCCGGATCGCCCGCATGGCCTCGCGCCGCACGTCCCCGGAGAGGACGTCGATGTAGACCTCGCCGTCGAGATGACCGCACTCGTGCTGGAGGCATCGGGCGAAGTACCCGGTGCCCTCCACGCGGACCGGCCTGTTCCGCACGTCCACGCCCTCGACCACCGCGTGCGCGTGGCGGGCCGTCTCGAAGCGCATGCCGGGCAGCGACAGGCACCCCTCGGACTCGACCACCAGCTCCCCGTCGGCGGCCACGAGAACCGGGTTGACGACGTGGCCGACGTGCCTGCGCCCCCGGTCGTCCTCGCAGTCGTACACGAAGACCCGCAGGCCGGAGCCGACCTGGTTGGCGGCCACTCCCGCGCCGTCCTGCTCGTACATCGTGACGAACATGTCGTCGACCAGCCTCTCCAGGGCCGTGTCGAACGTCCGCACGGGATCGCACTCGGTGCGCAGCACCGGGTCCCCGAGGAGCCGGATCGGGCGGGCGGTTCCGTTGCGCGTAGTGGTCCTCTTGCTCACCCTGATGATCCTATGCGGCGGCCCCGGCCCGGCCCCGGCCTGCGGACGCGGACGCGCAGCGGTGCGCCCGGCGTGGGGCCGGGCGCACCGCTGCGGAGAGCCGTGACGTCGCTGCTGGGCTCGGGATCAGCTCGGGTCGGCGGGCCCGCGGGGGGCCGGCGGGGTGATGGGGGAGGGGCCGGCGGACGGGCCGGCGTCGGTGTCCTCGATCGTCCGCGGGGCCTTGGCCTGCGGCGGGACCGGCGGAGCGGGGGCGGCGGCCGGGGCGTCCGGCTCGGGCTTCTTCATGGCCGGCGCCGGCGCGGGGGCGGGCTTGGCCGCCGCCGGGACGGGCTTGGGGCCGGTCGCGCCGGACGGTGCGGTGGAGGAGGCGCCGGACGGGCCGCCGGACGGGGCGGGCTGCGCCGGGGCCGGCTGCTTGCGCGGCGGCGACTGCCGGACGGCGTCCTCGACCATCTTCTCCAGCGGGCCGGCCTCGTTCTCGGCGGTCAGCAGCCGGTGCAGGGTCTCGCTGATCTCGGTGAGCCGCTGCAGCGCCTGCGTGTGGTTCTTGGTCAGCGAGGTGAGCCGCTGGGTGGCGCCCTCGTTGATCACGCTGGCGCGGCGCTCGGACGCGGTGAGGGTGCGCTCGGCCTCCAGCCGGGCGCTGGTCACGGTCTGCTCCGCCTCCTGCTTGGCGGCCGACAGCACGCTGTCGGACTCCTTCTTGGCGGCGGCGAGCATGTGGTCGGCCTTCTCCTGCGCCTGGGAGAGGTTCTTGTCGGCGTGCGCGCGGGCGTCGTCGACGATGCGCTTGGACTCCTGCTCGGCGTCCTTGCGGATCTCGGCGCCCTTGGCCTCGGCCTCGGCGAGCTTGTCCTGCGCCTCGTCCTCGGCCAGGTTGATGATCTGGCGGAGCCGGTCGCTCAGGTCGTCGCCGGTGGGCTTGCGCGCCTCCCGGACCTCGGCCATCTCCCGGCGGACGCGCTCGGCGTCGTCCTGCGCACGGGCGAGCCGGGCCTCGAGCTCGCGGTGCTTTTGCTGGGCGCGGGCGATGTAGTCGTCGACCTGGCGGCGGTTGTAGCCGCGCATGACGATCTCGAAGGACTCGTCTTGGAGGAGGTTCGGCAGGATTTCGGCTTCGTTGCTCATGATGCCTTGGGGGGTCGTTGGCGGGGGTATCACCCCGTCAGGGTCGGTTTGCGAATCCTCACCCGCCGGGTCAGCGGGCCCGCAGCAGAAACGTCAGCATCGACTCTCGTGTGATCCGCCCCGATCGCGCAACCGGAACGCCCTTCTCGCTGTCGTTTCTTCAGGTGGCGAGGAGCGACAAACTATCCAATTTCACGAAAAAACGCCCCTACCTGCGCCCTCGTGTCGCCGACCGGATCCGGCCCGTCCCCGTAGCATCGGGCGCATGAGCTATGTGGGGTCGCTGGGCGAGGACGAACCGAAGATCCACGCCGGGGCGTGGGTGGCGCCCGGCGCGGTGGTGGTCGGACGGGTGACGCTGGGACGGGCGTCCAGCGTCTGGTACGGCTCGGTGCTGCGCGGCGAGGACGAGGAGATCGTGGTCGGCGACGAGTGCAACATCCAGGACCTGAGCTGCCTGCACGCGGACCCGGGCCTGCCCGCCGTCCTGGAGGACCGGGTCAGCCTCGGCCACAAGGCCATGGTCCACGGCGCGCACGTCGAGACCGGGTCGCTCATCGGCATCGGCGCGATCGTGCTGAACGGCGCCCGGATCGGCGCGGGCACGCTCATCGCGGCCGGCGCACTGGTCCCGCCGGGCAAGCAGATCCCGCCGGGCGTCCTGGTCGCGGGCACCCCGGGCAAGATCGTGCGCGAACTCAACGACGCCGACCGCCTGGTGCTCGCCCACACCCCCGACGTCTACATGCAGAAAGCGCAACGCCACAGCCAGGCCACCTGGCGCTGACCCCGGCCCGCCCCGCCCCGCCCCGCCGCCCGCCGCCCCGCTCGCCGCCCGCCTTCGGTGTTGGGGGTTTGAGCTGGGGGGATGGCGGGCGGGTGGATCCGGGGGGAGTTCGAGGGCGTTCTGTCTGACTACCATGACCCACGTGGTGTGGGGACCGGGCTATGGCAGTGCTCCGCCGCCCAGCCCCCCGATGGGGCAGGATCCGTTCGCGGAGGCCGAGCGCGACACGAGGGCGATGGTGGCCGCCCAATGGTGGCCGTCGGCGCCTCCTCAGCAGCGCCATCACGCCATCGCCGGGCGCATGCTCGTGCTGCCGGACGGGACGTGGTGGCTGTTCGGGGCGTGGGCCCGGTGGTACCGGCTGCACCCGTCGGACGGGCAGTGGTACCTGTGCCCGCCGCCGCGGACGCACGCGGTGCGGATGGCGGCGCGCCCCGCGCAGCAGGGCGGGATGCAGGTCCCGCAGCTGCCGCCGCACGTGATCCCGGCCGGGCCCGACTTCTCCTACGATCCGCCGCCGTCGCTGCCGTTCGTCGGGCACGGGTTCGCGAGCGAGCTGACGGCGCAGGTCCGGGCGACCGTGGAGTCCGCGGCGGCGCTGCCCGCGCCGGACTACCCGCACTGGTGGTCCCAGTTCACACAGGAGATGCCGTCCACGGTGGCGGTCGCGTGGGGCGTGATGATGTGGTGCGCGTCGGCGCCGGCGTTCGACGCCCGGCTGGACGCGCAGATGCTCGACCTGTGGAAGCCGTACCGGGCCAGGCCGCTGCCGGACGTGGACGGTCCGCGCTGGATGACCCCGCCTCCGCTGGAGACGCTCGTCGGGCTGTACTCCGAGCGGCTGCGGGCCAGCCGGGTCGACGCGGCGGTGGTCGTCCTGCGGACGATGTGGGCCGTCGCGAGCGCGCTGCGGGACGACGTGCGGTTCCAGATCCGCGCGGACGCGCTGCTGGCCATCCTCGGCACGACGCTGAGCAACCCCACCGTGGACTACGGCGCGCTTCCGTACGGCGACCAGGCGATCGTCCAGCAGTGGCTGACGAGGTGCCCGCCGCATCTGGTGCCGGCGCTGCGGAACGAGAGCTCGCCGGGCGACAACTTCCGGCACGCCTTCTACACGCTGAGCGAGGCTCTCGCGCGGTCGGCGGGCGATCCGGCGGATCCGGCCCACACCGAGCCGCGGATGGTGGCGGCGGCGCTGCTGGCCGCCGACCTGGACGTGGTCCGCAAGGACGTCGCGGACTCGATCGTCCCGTGGCTGGACCCGGAGATCCGGTACACGGTGCAGGCGGTGACGGAGCAGAAGGGGCATCCGCTGCGCCGGCTGTGGCCGGCCGACCTGCGGCTGCCGGAGCCGCTGGGGTCGGCCTGCTCCGGGGAGGACGCCGAGACGCTCCTCGCCGCGATGTACGAGCTGGACCTCGCGTGGTGCCGCCTCGGCGGGATGCCCGCGCGCCCCCGGGGCTTCCCCGTGCCCACCGCGATCATCGCGGGGATCATCGGACGGACCCGGGCCCGCGCGACCGCCGCCGCGCCGACGCAGACGCCGCCGCCGAACCCGCCGCCGTCGCCGCAGGTCGGCATGCAGAGCCAGCCGGGGGTGGCGCCCGGCTCGTCGCCCCGGCCGCCGGAGCCGCAGGGCCCGGCGCAGCCGTTCGTCCAGCCGCCGGCCCAGCCGGGCTGGGAGAACGCGCCCGGTCCGGCGGGACGGCCGCAGCAGGTCGGCGGGTTCGTGCCGCCGGATCCGGTGATCGGAGGGTCCCCGCCCGCCGACGAGGGCGATGCCAACGTGGCGCCGCCCTACACCGAACTCGGCTTCCAGCGTGCTTCCCCGATACCGGGCGTCCCGGGCCCCGCGCACGGCCAGCGGCCCGACCAGGGCGCACCGTATGCGGACGCCGGCCAGGCGCCGTTGCCTTCCGGGGGCGGACAGCAGCCTCCCTATCCGGGCTTCGGCGCCGCCCCGCCCGCGCCCCTTCCGGGTGTGCAGGGCGATGCGGCTGCGATGCGGCAGGAAGCCGCCGGGCCCACGCCAGGGCCCTATGGCGGCCAGGCCCCGGGGTTCGGGGCGCAGGACCAGGAGGCCACGTCGCCCGACCGTGGGGCGGGGCCGCCGCAGCCCGGTGGATTCTCGCCGCCCGAGGAAGACGAGCACGACGGGCCGGTGGTGCCGCCGTACACGCAGCTCGGCTATCAGCGGCCCGGCGCCGGTCCACCGGTGCAGGGGCTGCCTCCTGGCGCGAACGTCCCGCCGGCCGCGCAGAACCCGCCGGCCGTGCAGAACCCGCCGGTCGCGCAGAATCCGCAGGGCGCTCAGAATCCGCAGGGCGCTCAGGGGCCGCCTGCGCCGGAACAGCCTGCCGCGTTCGATCCGTACGCGACACGCACCGAGGACGAGGGCGCGCCGCCCAGGCCGCCCGCGGTCGGGGCCGGGTATGCGACGCGGGTGGAGGACGGCACCCCGCAGGTGTCCGCCATGCAGCCGCCCCGAGGGGGCGCGCAGCCGCCCGGGACGCGGATCTTGGGCCCGGAGGACATCGAGGACGGCCCCGCGCAGGCGCCGCCGCCCGGCCCCGGCACCCGGGTCATGTCCGAGACCATGATCGGCGACTTCGACTTCCTGGACGACACGCCGGCGCCGGAGCGGCCCGTCCACGAGATCCCGCCGCCGCAGGACCGCGGCCGGCGCCCGACCCTCGAACGGTTCGGGATCGGGTTCGTGTCCGGCGAGCACGACGCGGGCGGGCTGCTCGACGAGCTGCGCGCGCAGGCCGAGGAGTGGAACGCACCGGCGGGCGAGGGCGCCGAGGCGACGCGGGTGGACGGGCGGCCGGGCGCGGCGCCGACCGGCGTCCCGGGCGTCCTGCTGGTCGGCGAGCCGCACACCGGGCAGCGCAGGCTGGCCCGGCTGATCGCGCTGACGCTGGCGGACGCGGGCATCGGCGACGGGGCGCTCCGCGCGCACGACGCCGACGACGTCCGGGACGCGCCGATGGAGGCCATGGAGCGGATCCTCCGGCAGCCGGGCCCGGCGATCCTGTTCGAGCGGCTGGACGTGGCGATCGCCGCCGCGCCGGATCCGGTGGCGGTGACGGGCGCGGTGCGGCGGGCGCGCCGCGACCCGGTGAACACGACGCCGCTGATCGCGACGTGCGAGCCGCGCGCGTACAAGCGGCTGCTGCGCGAGCACCCGAAGCTGGTGCAGGCGTTCCGCGTGTACCGGATGCCCGACTTCAGCGGCCTGGACAACCGCATGACGCTGCTGCACCTGCTGGCGGGCGAGCGGCGCGTCACCATCGGGGCGCCCGCGCTGGAGGCCGCCAAGGAGGACCTGGAGCGGCTCCGCGGGCCCGGTGACCTCGTGAACGCGCGGCTGGTGGAGGCCTACCTGGACCAGGCGAGCCGGCGGAACATGGCGCGCGCGGGCGCGTCCCACGACCGGCTCGTGCTGACCCCGGACGACCTGAACGGCGTCGCGGAGGGCATCGAGCCGGCGCTGCGGCCGCCCGGCGACATCGATGGCTACCTGCGCCGGCTGGACGAGCTGACCGGGCTGGACGACGTCAAGGCGGTCGTCCGGGAGCTGGCGGACGAGGCGGCGCGGTCGGCGGACCGGGTCCGGTACGGGGTCGCGGACCGCGAGGGCCACCACCTGGTCTTCGTGGGGCCGCCGGGGACTGGCAAGACGACGGTGGCGGGGCTCGTCGGCGGCGTCTACGCGGCGCTCGGGCTGCTGGAGTCCGGGCACGTGGTGGCGTGCCGGCCGGTGCATCTGGCGGGGCGCGACCAGCCGGACACCGAGAGCCGCGTCGCGGGCATGGTCGAGCAGGCGCTCGGCGGCGTGCTGCTGATCCAGGAGGCCTACGTGCTGGACCGCAGTCCGGCGGTGGTGATCGAGCTGCTGCGGCGGATGCGCGAGCGCGCCGGGCGGTTCGTGGTGGTCTGCTCCAGCCCGGCGGCGGAGATGGAGGGCTTCCTCGCGGGCAACCCCGAGTTCCGTGCCGAGTTCGGGCGGATCGTGGAGTTCGCCGGGATCAGTGACCGGGAGATGGTCCGGCTCTTCCAGAAGTACGCCGAGCGGGACCTGTACATGCTGGACGAGGAGCTGCGGGTCGAGCTGCTGACCCGGTTCGAGCGGCTGCGCCAGGACCCGTCGTTCGCCTACGCCCGCACCGTCCGGGCGCTGTTCGAGCAGACGATCGCGCGGCAGGCGGCGCGGCTGGCGGGCGCCGACGTCAACGCGGCGACGGTGGCGCGGCTGACCGCCCGCGACCTGCCGGAGACGCCGCTGGAGCAGATGCTCGGCGACTTCCACCGGGGCGCCTGACAGCGGCCCGTCGAGGCGCCTGACAGCGGTCGGCCGGGACCCCTCCCCGCTGATCGGGTGCATCATGCCCACCTGACCCGGGAAGACCACGAGTGTGGGTGGCCCTCGAATGGCCCTCTTGGGTCATGTGCCCGCCGGGGTTCGACGCGTAGCCTCGAGACGGGTGTGGGGACGAACGGAGGTGGGCGCGGTGCGCCAGCAGAACCTTGATCTGCGCGTCCACGACCGCGTCGCGTTGGACGAGATCGAACTCTATGCCGAGATGCTCAGTGCGGTGGCGGCGGCGGAGCGGCCGCTGACCATCGCGGAAATCGACATGGTGCTCGGGGTGCGTTCCGGCGAGGCCGGTCGTCGCGAGCTGACCGCGCAGGACTAGCGGAGGCCAGATCCGCCCGGGGACGTCCGGCTCGGACGTCCCCGGTTCGCGTCCGCGGTGCCCCCGCGAGCCCGTCCGTTATCCGGCCGTCCGGTATCCGGAATCCGCCGTCCGGCATCGGGAACCCGCAGGTCAGCCGGCGACGTCGTACCCCGCCTCGTCGATCGCCGCGCGCAGCGCCGCGTCGTCCAGCCCGTCCCCACGGACGGTGACGAGCTTGGTGTCGACGTCCACCGTCACCTCGCTGACGCCCGGCACCTGCCGGACCTCGCCGCCAATGGCGGTCACGCAGTGCCCGCAGCTGATCGCCGGGACGCTGTAACGAATCTCACTCACGCTCGTCGTCACTCTCCGTACGGCCGGTGTTCCGGCCCCGAGCCTATGCGCAGCCGCCTGGATCGGTGCAACCGCAGGGGTATGTACCTGGTGATCTAGGGCAATCTTGTAGGTGGGAGGATGGGGGACACCGGCCGAAGCTGGGGCAAAGGTTCTCTTTACGGCCGGTAGCGCCTACGATCCTCTCCGGACTGTTCCGGCACATCAGGAGAACGACGTGCGCTTGCGTCTCACGCCGCGTGAGGACAGCTTCTACGACATGTTCGCCGACTCGGCGAACAACCTGGTCACCGGCGCCAGGCTGCTCGTGGAGCTCATCAGCGACGGCGCCGATCGGGCGGCGATCGCGGAGAAGATGCGCGCCTGCGAACACGCGGGCGACGAATGCACCCACGCGATCATGCGCCGGTTGAACGAAACGTTCATCACGCCGTTCGATCGCGAGGACATCTACCGCCTCGCCTCCACCATCGACGACGTCATGGACGAGATGGAGGAGGCCGCCGACCTCGTCGTCCTCTACAAGATCGACGAGTTCCCGAAGGGGATCGTGCACATGGTGGAGGTGTTGGAGCGTGCCGCGGAGCTCACCGCGGAGGCCATGCCCCGGCTGCGCTCCATGAAGGAGCTCAGCGAGTACTGGATCGAGATCAACCGGCTGGAGAACCAGGGCGACCAGGTGTACCGCAAGCTGCTGGCGCAGCTGTTCAGCGGCGAGTACGACACCCTGGACGTGCTGAAGCTCAAGCAGGTCATCGACTGCCTGGAAGAGGCCGCGGACGCGTTCGAGCACGTCGCGAACACGGTCGAGACCATCGCGGTCAAGGAATCATGAGCGCAGGCGAGGACCCGGGCTCGACCCTCGTCCGGGACCCGTCGGCGGACGCCGCCCCGACCATCGGCGAGCAGGCGACGCGCCGGGTCAGCGGGCGGGCGTGGCTGCTGCTGCTCGCCGGGATCGTCCTGGTGATGGCCGCGGGCGCGCTCGGCCTGCGGTCGGACGCGCAGATGGCCGTGCTCGTCCTGGTCATCGTGGTGTCGCTGGTCTTCGACTACACCAACGGCTTCCACGACGCCGCCAACGCCATCGCGACGGCGGTGTCCACGCGGGCGCTGACGCCGCGGGTGGCGCTCGGCATGGCCGCGGTGATGAACATGCTGGGCGCGCTGCTCGGCGTCGAGGTCGCGAAGACCATCAGCGAGGTCATCACCCCGCCGAGCGGGCTGCACGGCCTCACCGTCATCGCCGCCGGCGTGCTCGGCGCGATCACCTGGAACCTGATCACCTGGTACTTCGGGCTGCCGTCGTCGTCCTCGCACGCGCTCATCGGCGGCGTCGTGGGCGCCGGGCTGGCCTCGTCGTCCTACGTGAACTGGCACAGCGTGGTCGACAAGGTCGTCGTGCCGATGGTGGTGTCGCCGGTCGTCGGCTTCGCCCTCGCCTACCTGGTGATGGTGGCGATCCTGTGGATCTTCCGGCGGGCGCAGCCGAGCCGGGTGGTGCGCCGGTTCCGCATCGCGCAGACGCTGTCGGCGGCGTCCCTCGCCCTCGGCCACGGACTGCAGGACGCGCAGAAGACGATGGGCGTCATCGTGCTGGCGCTCGTCACCACCGGGCACTCGAACGGGAACTCGGTGCCGCTGTGGGTGATCGTGTCGTGCGCGGGGGCGCTGTCGCTCGGCACCTACGCGGGCGGCTGGCGGATCATGCGGACGCTGGGCCGCAAGGTGATCGAGGTGGACCCGCCGAAGGGGTTCGCGGCCGAATCGACCGCCTCGATCGTCCTGTACGTCACCGCGTACTTCTGGCACGCTCCAATCTCCACCACCCACACGATCACCTCGGCGATCATGGGTGCGGGCGCCACCAAGCGGCTCTCCGCCGTCCGCTGGGGCATGGCGGGCAACATCGTGACGGCCTGGGTCCTCACCCTGCCGGCCGCCGCGATCGTCGCCGCCGTCGTGTACTGGGCCGTGCACTTCTGGGCGTGATCTCCCCGGGGGGCGCCCCCTGGAACCCCCGTTGCGGCCGACAGGCCGTTTCACGCTCCGCTGGAGCTCCGCGGGAAACGGCCTGTCGGCTGTCGGGCAGGCCCGCTGCGCTCGCTGCACTCGCTCCGCGGGCCTGCCCGTGCCTGGGGCTGGGGTCCGGCCTTCCGTCCCGTCCCCCAGCCGGGCCTTCCGTTCCGTTGCTCAGCCGGGCCTTCCGCCGTGGTGTTCTTACTGGCCGGCGATGCGGGTCGGGGGTGGGGGTGTGATCGTGCCCTGGGCGGTGAGGTAGGCGACGAAGCCGTCCAGGTCGATGGGGCCGAGGACCTGGTCCTTGCCCTGGGTGAAGGTCGTGAAGCCGTCGCCGCCGCCGAGCAGGAAGTTGTTGGCGGCGACCTTGTAGGTGGCGGACGGGTCCACGGCGGTGCCGTCGACGGTGATGTTCGAGATGCGGTCGCCGACGGGCCTGGAGCGGTCGATGGTGAAGTGCAGGTTCGCCGACGGCTGCAGGATCTTCTCGCCGGCGGACGTCCACTGCTGCTCCAGCAGGGCGTCGAGCTGCGCGCCGGTCAGCGAGGTCACGCCGAGCACGTTGCTGAACGGCTGGACGGCGAACGCCTCGCCGTAGGTGACGACGCCATCGCCCTCCGCGCCGCTCGCCTTGTAGCTGAGGTCGGTCCGGACGCCGCCGGGGTTCATCAGCGCCACCTGCGCGCCCTTGTCCTTCATCGCGGCGAGCTGGGAGTCGGCGATGACGTCGCCGAGCGCGGTCTCGCCGGCGGCGGACGGGGCGCGGGTGAGGTCCGCGGTGATCTTGCCGACGGGCTTGTCGGCGATGACGCTGACCCGGTCCTTCCAGGTCTGCACGAACTTCTGGGTCGCCGGGTCCGGCGTGACGTCGCGGGTGACGACGTGGTTGTCGGCCGTCATCGACGAGCGGACGATGTCGTCGGTCCGCTGGTCGACCTTGAAGTCGACCTGGGTGATGATCCGGCCGAACGAGGAGCCGGACGAGTAGAGCCGCGGCCGGCCGTCCGGGCCCTTCACCGTGCAGACGTACTGCTGGTGGGTGTGGCCGGCGAGGACGACGTCGATGTCGGGGTCGGCCTGCTGGGCGATGCGGGTGCCGGCGCCGGGGACGATGCCGCAGTCGTCGGGCTTCTCGCCGGCGCCGACGTTGTCGCCCTCGTGGACGAGCAGCACCATCGCGTGCACGCCGCGCTTCTTCAGCTCCGCGGCGGCCTTGTCGGCGGCCTCGACCTCGTCGTCGAACCGCAGGCCCTTGACGCCGTCGGCGGTGACGATGGTGGGGGTGGTCTTGGTGACGACGCCGATGAACCCGACCTTGACGCCGTTGACGCGGCGGATCGTCCAGGGGTCGAGGAGCGGCTTGTTCTTCTTCTCCAGCAGCACGTTCGCCGCGAGGTAGTCGAACTTCGCGCCCTTCCACTTGCCGGCCGGGGAGCAGCCGTCGACGGGGTGGCAGCCGCCGTTCTGGATCCGCAGCAGCTCCTGGTAGCCCTCGTCGAACTCGTGGTTGCCGACGGCGGAGGCGGTGAGCCCGATGTCGTTCATGAACTGGACGGACGGCTCGTCGTGGAAGGCCGCCGAGATCAGCGGGGACGCGCCGATGAGGTCGCCCTGCCCGACCGTGAGCGTGTCGCGGTTGCGCAGCTGCTTCAGGTGGGCGGCGATGTAGGCGGCGCCGCCCGCGGGGACGGCGGCGCCGGTCTCGTCGATGGCGGTGCCCGAGCTGCCGGTCGGGGGCTCGAGGTTGCCGTGGAAGTCGTTCAGCGCGAGCAGGCGCACGGACGCGGGGGGCTTGGGGTGCGCGGACGCGGGTTGCGCGGCCAGGCCCATGGCCGTGACCCCCGCGGCGGCACAGGCCAGGAGGGTGCGTCGTCGGATCATGCGCTGGACGCTAGAGAGGCCCGGCATACGGCGATCGGCGGAGTGATGACGGTTTTGTGACAACTTGACCAGGGCGCCGGGCGGTTAGGCTGTGATCATGGACGAGGTGCGGGGGGACGTGGGCGCGCTGGTCGAGGCGGCCGCCGCCGTCGACGGGGTGGCGCCGCTGTCGGAGCACGCGCTGCTCGCGCTGCGCGCCGGACGCGGGGGCGTGGTCGTCCGCGACGGCGACGCGGTCGCCGGGTACGCGCATCTCGATCCGGCGACCGATGAGGAGCCCGCCGCCGGCGAGCTGGTCGTCCACCCCGAGTACCGGCGGCGCGGGCACGGGCGCGCGCTGCTGCGGGCGCTGCGTGAGAAGGCCGGCGGCCCGCTGCGCGTGTGGGCGCACGGCGATCTGCCCGCCGCCGCCGGGCTCGCCGCGTCCGAGGGCATGGACCGTGTGCGCGCGCTGTTCCAGCTGCGCCGTCCCGCCGCGGGGCCGCTGCCCGAGCCGGTGATCGCCGAGGGGGTCCGGCTGCGGGCCTTCGAGCCGGGACACGACGAGGAGGCGTGGCTGCGGGTGAACGGGCGCGCGTTCGCGGACCACCCCGAGCAGGGCGCCTGGACGATCGAGGACGTCCGCGAGCGCGAGGCCGAGGACTGGTTCGACCCGTCCGGCTTCTTCCTCGCCGAGCGCGGTGGCGAACTGGCCGGGTTCCACTGGACGAAGACGCATCCCGGCGGCGTCGGCGAGGTGTACGTCGTCGGCGTCGACCCGGGCGCGCAGGGCCTCGGCCTCGGCCGCGCCCTGACCCTCGCCGGCCTGCACCACCTGCGCGACTCCGGGCTCGGGCAGTTCATGCTGTACGTGGACGAGTCGAACACCGCCGCCGTCCGGCTCTACGAGTCGCTCGGCTTCACCCGGTACGCCGTCGACGTCATGTACGGCGCCAAGGGCGAGTAAGCCGCCCTCGCGCGGCCGGTCTGGGCCGCTTCCCCGTGCCCCTGCGCGCAAACCGGGATGACCAGGTCCGTACGGGGTTTTGGTACGTCTGAGCTGCGCTGTTAACCCGGCGGCCACGCCAAATCGGGACATTCTTCGCAGTCGGGTCCGGCCCAGTTCATTCTCCGTTCACCTGGATCGGGGTGTCCGGTCACCTCGCCTGCCTACCGTCGCTTTCGACGGCGACCCCGCCACCTGGTCAAACCGTGCCAAAGCGGCGGTCGGGGGACTCGCCCGACGAATCCAAGAGGAGACCTCCCGGTGAAGAACGGTTCTCGGCTCGCCGCCCTCGGCGGTGTGGTCGTCGCTGGGGCGCTGGCCCTGTCCGCCTGCGGCAGCGACAACAACAACGACGGCAACACCACGGGTGCGAACAGCCCGGCAGCCGCCAACATCGACTGCGCCAAGGGCGCGATCAACGCCGCCGGTTCCAGCGCGCAGAAGAACGCGATCGAGGAGTGGACGAAGGTCTACACCTCCAAGTGCTCGGGCGCGAACATCAACTACAACCCGAGCGGCTCGGGCGCGGGCGTCCAGGCGTTCACCTCCGGCCAGGTCGCCTTCGCCGGCTCCGACTCGGCGCTCAAGCCCGAGGAGCACGGCCCCGCCGACGCCCGCTGCAAGGCCGGCAAGGCCATCGACCTGCCGATGGTGCCGGGCCCGATCGCGATCGTGTACAAGCTGAACGGGGTCGACGGCCTGCAGTTGTCCCCGAAGACCCTCGCGGGCGTCTTCGCCGGCAAGATCACCAAGTGGAACGACCCGGCGATCGCCAAGGAGAACGGCGGCGCCAAGCTGCCGTCCAGCGAGATCAAGACGCTGCACCGCTCGGACGACTCCGGCACCAGCGACAACTTCACCAAGTACCTGAAGGCGACCGCGCCGGACGTGTGGTCGTTCGAGCCCGGCAAGAAGTGGGTCGCCCCCGGCGGCCAGGGCCTGAAGGGCTCCGACGGCATCTCCACCGCCCTGAAGCAGACCGAGGGCTCGATCTCCTACGTCGAGCTGTCGTTCGCCAGCAACAACAAGCTGCAGACGGCGAAGCTGCAGAACGGCGCCGGCGAGTACACCGAGATCAGCCCGGAGAGCGCCTCCAAGGCCGTCCAGGGCGCGCAGATCGTCGGCACCGGCAACGACCTCGCCCTGAAGCTGGACTACGGCACCAAGGTCGCGGGCGCCTACCCGCTGGTCCTGGTGACCTACGAGATCGCCTGCGAGAAGGGCCTTCCGGCCGAGCAGGCCGCGTTCGTCAAGTCGTTCCTGACCTACATCTCCAGCACCGAGGGCCAGCAGTCGCTGACCGCGCAGGGCTACGCCCCGCTGCCCGACAACATCGCCACCAAGGTGCGCGAGACGGTCAAGGGCCTGTCCTGACCGCCGAGGACTCCGGCACCAGCCACAGCCCCGCCGCCGGTGATCCCGGCGGCGGGGCCGCCGCACGTCTCAGCGGTCCGGACGCGGACCGCGAGGAGGGAGACACCGTGACGAGCGACACCCCCGCCGCCCTGGCCAAGGCGGCGGAGCGTCCCCGGCCCGCGCTCTCGATGAGCACCGGCCGCGCCGGGGACCGGATCTTCGCCGGGCTCAGCCGCGGCTCCGGCCTGCTGATCCTGGCGATCATGGCGGCGATCGCCGTCTTCCTGGTCTGGAAGGCGATCCCGGCACTCCAGGACGACAAGGCGAACTTCATCACCTCGCAGGAGTGGAACCCGGACGGGGCCCCCGCGAAGTTCGGCATCGCGCAGCTCGTCTTCGGCACGCTGATGACCTCGTTCCTGGCGCTGGTCATCTCGGTGCCGGTCGCGGTCGGCATCGCGCTGTTCATCACCTACTACGCCCCGCGGCGGCTGTCCGGCGCGATGGCCTTCCTCGTCGACCTCCTGGCCGCGGTGCCCAGCATCGTCTACGGCCTGTGGGGCCTGAACTTCCTGGTCACGAAGATGACCGGGGTGTCGGAGTTCCTCAACTCCTACTTCGGCTGGATCCCGCTGTTCGGCGGCGGCGAGACCGGCGGCCGGACGATCCTCACCGCCTCCGTCGTGCTCGCCATCATGATCCTGCCGATCATCTCCGCGATCACCCGCGAGGTGTTCGTGCAGGTCCCGCACGCGCACGTGGAGGCGGCGCTGGCGCTCGGCGCGACCCGCTGGGAGATGATCCGGATGGCGGTGCTGCCGTTCGGCCGGTCCGGGATGGTGTCGGCGGCGATGCTCGGCCTCGGCCGCGCCCTCGGCGAGACCATCGCGGTCGCGATGGTGCTGTCCACCACCGCCGGGATCGACTGGCACATCCTCAAGGACGGCGGCAACACGTTCGCGGCGAACATCGCCAACACCTTCGCCATGTCCGGGCCGACGGGACGCAGCGCGCTCATCGCGTCCGGCCTGGTCCTGTTCGTCATCACTCTGATCGTCAACGTGGGCGCCCGCGCGGTCGTGGCCCGCCGCAAGGAGTTCTCATGACCTCCCTCTCCGGAACGGACTCGTCGCCGACGATCGCGTCGGTGTCGGCGGGGCGCAAGGCCAAGGACCGCGCCGCCAAGGTGTTCGTGTACGCGGCGTTCGCGCTGGCGGTCATCCCGCTGGTGTCGGTGCTGTGGACGGTGGTCTCCAACGGCGCCAAGCGGTTCGACGGCGTGTTCCTCACCCACTCGATGAACGGCCTGGCCAGCAAGGACGCCGGCGGCGGCGCCTACCACGCCATCATCGGCACGCTGGAGCAGGTCGGGCTGACCGCGCTGATCTCGGTCCCGCTGGGCGTGCTCACCGCGATCTACCTGGTGGAGTACGCCCGCAACGGGCGGCTCGGCCGCACCATCAGCTTCTTCGTCGACGTCATGACCGGCATCCCGTCGATCGTGTCGGGCCTGTTCGTGCTGGCGTTCTGGCTGCTCGCGCTCGGCATGGACTTCTCCGGCTTCGCGGGCGCGCTGTCGCTGACGATCCTGATGCTGCCGACCGTCGTCCGGGCCACCGAGGAGATGCTGAAGCTCGTCCCCGGCGACCTGAAGGAGGCCGCGTACGCGCTGGGCGTGCCGCGCTGGCGCACGATCATGTTCGTCGTGCTGCCGACGGCGCTGCCCGGGATCGTGTCCGGCGTCATGCTCGCCGTCGCGCGGGTCATGGGCGAGACCGCCCCCCTGCTGCTGACGATCTTCATCACGAAGGCGATCAACACCGACCCGTTCAGCGGGGCGCAGGGCTCGCTGCCCACCTTCATCTGGGACCAGTCCACCGACCCCAACGCCAACGCGGTGGACCGCGCCTGGGCGGGCGCGCTGGTGCTGATCGTGCTCATCATGCTGCTCAACCTGGCGGCGCGCCTGGTCGCGTGGCTGCGCAAGCCGTCCTCCCGATAGCCCGATAGGAGAAGAACCCACCATGGCCAAGCGGATCGAAGTCTCGGGGCTGCACGCCTACTACGGCGGCATCCACGCCATCGAGGACATCTCGATGACGGTCGAGCCGCGCTCGGTGACGGCGTTCATCGGCCCGTCGGGCTGCGGCAAGTCCACGTTCCTGCGCACCCTCAACCGGATGCACGAGGTCATCCCGGGGGCGCGCGTCGAGGGCAAGGTGATGCTGGACGACGAGGACCTGTACGCCTCGTCGGTCGACCCGGTCGCGGTGCGCCGCGTCGTCGGCATGGTCTTCCAGCGGCCCAACCCGTTCCCGACGATGTCGATCTACGACAACGTCGCGGCCGGGCTGAAGCTGAACGGGGTGCGCGGCAAGCGGCGGCTGGACGAGATCGTCGAGGAGTCGCTGCGCGGCGCCAACCTGTGGAACGAGGTCAAGGACCGGCTGAGCAAGCCCGGCGCGGGCCTGTCCGGCGGTCAGCAGCAGCGGCTGTGCATCGCCCGCGCGATCGCCGTGCAGCCGCAGGTGCTGCTGATGGACGAGCCGTGCTCGGCGCTCGACCCGATCTCCACGCTCGCGATCGAGGACCTGATCGGCAAGCTGAAGAGCCAGTACACGATCGTCATCGTCACGCACAACATGCAGCAGGCCGCCCGCGTCAGCGACCGGACCGCGTTCTTCAACATCGCCGGCACCGGCAAGCCCGGCAGGCTCATCGAGATCGACGACACCAGCAAGATCTTCACGAACCCCGAGCAGAAGGGCACGGAGGATTACATCACCGGCCGCTTCGGCTAGCCTGCCGCGGTGACCCGTGATCGTCCGTCCGCGTGGGCCCGGCTGCCGATCGGCTGCGCGTGCGCGGTTCTCGCGGCGTGCCTGGCGGCGTGCTCGGGGGACGATCATCATGGCGCGGCCGCCGCCGTGCAGGCGGACCGCGCGCACTGCGGCCAGGGGTGGCGCGATCCGCATCCGGGGACGCAGACGCTGACGGTCCACAACTCCGACAGCGCCGCCACCGAGGTCGACCTGATCGACCCGTCCAGCGGGGCGGTCTACGCCGAGCTGGAAGGGGTCGGGCCGGGGACGACGCGGGCGATGCGGGTGACGCTCGGGGGCGGCACCTACGCGTTCTGGTGCTTCCCGGAGGGCGGGCGTCCCGTCACGGGGCCGAAGGTGTCGGTGCGCGGGCCGGCGGGCGGCCCGGCGATCCGCCCGGTCGCCCAGAACGACCTGTTCCCGGCGTCGCGGTCCTATCGTGCGTATGTGACCAAGGGCCTTGGCGTCCTGCGGGACCGCACCGACGAGCTGCGCGACGCCGTCCGGTCGGGCGACCTGGACGCGGCGCGCCGGAAGTGGCTTCCCGCGCACCTGGCCTACGAGCGGCTCGGCGCCGCGTACGGCACGTTCGGCGACTTCGCCGACAAGATCGACGGGCGACCGGCGGGGCTGCCGGGAGGCGTCCACGACTCCGGTTTCACCGGGTTCCGGCGAGTGGAGCACGGCCTGTGGCACGGGGAGTCCGCGGCGTCGCTGCGCAAGCCGGCGGACCGGCTCTCCGTGGACGTCCGCGCGCTGATCGACGATTTCCCGCGCGAGCAGATCGACCCGACCGACCTCGGGCTGCGGGCGCACGAGATCCTGGAGAACACCGTGCAGTTCGAGCTGACCGGCAAGGGCGACCAGGGCAGCGGGACAGAGCTGGCCACCGCGTCGGCGAACCTCGAAGGCACCCGCGCGGTCCTCGACCCGATGCGCCCGGTGCTCAAGCCGCGGATGGACCTGACCGGCGTCGACACCTGGCTCGACCGCACGGCGAAGCTGCTGGACGCGCAGCACCGGCACGGGAAATGGACCCCGCTGGACGAGCTGGGCACCACCGACCGCGAACGCATCAACGGCGCCGTCGGCGAACTGGTCGAACGGCTCGCCTCGGTCGCGACGGTGGCAGCGGTGAGGAGGACGTCGTGACGGGGCCGGGACGCCGGTCGTTCCTGCGCGGCGCGCTCGCGGCCGGCGTCGCCGGGGCGGTCACGACCGGCGGCGCGGGCGCGGCGGAACCGGGGGAACGGTCCACGCCGGCACCGAAGGCGGCCCCCTTCCACGGCGTCCACCAAGCCGGGATCCTGGAGGAGCCGCAGGCCCGCACGATCGTCGTCGCGTTCGACGTGATCGCCGAGAGCAAGGCCGAACTCACCGACCTCATGCGCACGCTGACGGACCGGGCGCGCACCCTGACCGGCGGCGGCGTCCCGGCCGAACCGGGCATCAGCGCACCGCCGCCCGACTCCGGCATCCTCGGCCCGGACGCCCCCGCCGGCGGCCTCACCGTCACCGCGGGCGTCGGCGCGTCCCTGTTCGACGACCGGTTCGGCCTCGCGTCCCGGCGCCCGAAGCGGCTCACGAAGATGCGGACCTTCCCCGGCGACGACCTCGACCCCGCCTGGTGCCACGGCGACCTCGCCCTCACCCTCGCCGCGGCCGACGACGACACCGTCCTGCACGCGCTGCGCGACATCTGCCGGCACACCCGCGGCGGCATGCAGATCCGCTGGCGGATGAACGGGTTCTCCAACCGGCCCCGCCCGTCCGGCACGCCCCGCAACCTGATGGGCTTCAAGGACGGCATCGCCAACCCCGACGCCACCGACGCCGCCGCGATGAACCGGCTGGTCTGGGCGGGCGGGGACGAGCCGTCCTGGACCGCCGGTGGAACCTACCAGGTCACCCGGCTGATCCGGATGCTGGTGGAGTTCTGGGACCGGGTCGGGCTCCCCGAGCAGGAGCAGATGTTCGGCCGCAGCCGCGACACCGGCGCGCCGCTCGACGGCGTCCACGAGACCGACGAGCCCCGCTACGCCGCCGACCCCATCGGCAAGGTCATCCCGCTGACCAGCCACATCCGCCGCGCCAACCCCCGCGTCCCGGACACCGAGAGCAGCCGCATCCTGCGCCGCGCCTGCAACTACGACCGGGGCGTCGACGCCGCCGGCAACCTCGACATGGGCCTGGTCTTCACCTGCTTCCAGCAGGATCCGCACCGCCAGTTCGAGGCCGTCCAGGAGCGCCTCGAGGACGAACCGCTCACCGACTACATATCACCGTTCGGCGGCGGTTACTTCTTCGTTCTTCCGGGCGCCCGGAATCGGGTAGATCATCTCGGCCGGGGGTTGCTCCAGTAGGCGCGCGGCGCGCCTGCAGGGCCCCTCACCAGAGGAGGAGACATGCGGGAGACACCAGGTCCACAAGGCCGGGCCGGGACCGGGGGCCGCCGCGGCGCCCGCCGCCGGCCGGTCCTGATCGCCGCCGCGGCGGTCACGGCGGGCCTCGCCGGCCTCGCCGCCGCCTGCGGGGCGTCCGGCGCGCCGGCGGGCCTCACGTCCCAGCAGGGCGCCACCGGCCACGGGCCCGGCGCGTCCGCGCGCACACCGATCCAGCACGTCGTGGTCATCTACGGGGAGAACATCTCCTTCGACCACTACTTCGGCACCTACCCGCACGCCGCCAACACCGACGGGACGCCGTTCCACCCCGCCAAGCACACCCCGAAGGTCGACGGCCTCACCAAGAAGCTCCTGAAGCACAACCCGAACCAGTACGACCCGAAGCGGCTGTCCCCGTCCCAGGCCCTCACCTGCGACCAGGACCACAACTACGGCGCCGAGCAGAAGGCCGTCAACGGCGGCAGGATGGACAAGTTCGTCGAGTTCACCGGCAAGGACAAGTGCACCGGCCAGCCGATCCTTTTCGGCGAGCCGGGCCTCGTCATGGACTACTTCGACGGCAACACCGTCACCGGCATGTGGAACTACGCCCAGCACTACGCCATGAGCGACAACTCGTGGGACGGGACGTTCGGACCGTCCACCCCAGGCGCCATCAACCTCATCTCCGGGCAGACCCACGGCGTGTACGCGGTCGCCCCCAAGACCCACGAGAAGGTCTCCGACGCCTACACCGTGCAATCCCCGGACGCCGACGGCATCGGCACGATGATCAACGACCCGGACCCGGCGTTCGACGACTGCTCCGACAACAACCACACCTCGACCAACGCCCTCGCCGTCATGACCGGCAAGAACATCGGCGACCTCCTCAACGCCGGGAAGGTCACCTGGGGCTGGTTCCAGGGCGGCTTCCGGCCCACCGGCCAGGCCGACGGCTACGCCGTCTGCGGCGCCGCCCACGCCAACATCGGCAAGAACCAGGTCGTCGACTACAGCCCGCACCACGAGCCGTTCCAGTACTACAGGTCGACGGCGAACGAGAAGCACCTGCCGCCCTCGTCCGTCCAGGCCATCGGCCGCACCGACCAGGCCAACCACCAGTACGACCTGACGGACTTCGACGCCGCGCTCAACGCCCGCAACCTGCCGGCCGTCAGCTTCCTCAAGGCGCCCTCCTACCAGGACGGCCACGCCGGCTACTCCGACCCGATCGACGAGCAGAGGTTCGTCACCGGCACCATCAACAAGCTGCAGAAGTCGCCGGAGTGGAAGTCCACCGCCGTCGTCCTCGCCTATGACGACTCCGACGGCTGGTACGACCACGCCGCGCCGCGCGTCACCAACGGCTCCGCCGACCCCGCCCAGGACCAGCCCCTGTGCACGAAGGTCAGGGCGGCGGGCGGCTACCAGGACCGCTGCGGCCCGAGCCAGCGCCTCCCGATGCTCGTCGTCTCGCCGTACGCGAAGGTCAACCACGTCGACCACCACGCGGTCGAGCAGGCGTCGGTGCTGCGCTTCATCGAGGACAACTGGGGCACCGGCCGCCTCGGCGACGCCTCCTTCGACGGCCGCGCCGGCAGCATCGAGGGCATGTTCGACTTCCGCCACCCCAAGGCGAAGCAGGTGATCCTCGACCCCGACACCGGCGCCGTCGTCAGCAAGAGCTGACGCCAGCAGGTTCGAACCTCGACCGACACACACGGGCAGGCACGCGGAGCGAGTGCAGCGAGCGCAGCGGGCCTGCCCGCCGGTTGACAGGCTGTTTCGCGCGGAGCTCCAGCGGAGCGGGAAACGGCCTGTCAACCGTGACGGGGGTTCCAGGGGGTCGTCCCCCTGGGCGACTACGCTTTCGCGGGGGTTCTTTCCTCGGTTTCGCCGGGGCGGTGGTCGGGGACGAAGCGGTAGCCGACGTTGCGGACGGTGCCGATCAGCGACTCGTACTCGGCGCCGAGCTTGGCGCGCAGCCGCCGGACGTGGACGTCGACCGTCCGGGTGCCGCCGAAGTAGTCGTAGCCCCACACCTCCTGCAGCAGCTGGGCGCGGGTGAAGACCCGGCCCGGGTGCTGCGCGAGGTACTTCAGCAGCTCGAACTCCTTGAAGGTGAGGTCCAGGACCCGGCCGCGCAGGCGGGCGGTGTAGGTGGCCTCGTCGATGGTCAGCTCGCCGCTGCGGATCTCGCCCGGCACCTCGTCGGCGCCCGCGACCGCGGCGGCCCGGCCGACCGCGAGCCGCAGCCGCGCCTCGACCTCGGCGGGCCCGGCGCTCTGCAGCAGCAGGTCGTCCAGCCCCCACTCGGAGCTGAGCGCGGCGAGGCCGCCCTCGGTCACGATGCCGAGCAGCGGGCAGTCCAGTCCGGTGGTGCGCAGCAGCCGGCACAGGCTCTTGGCCTGGACCAGGTCGCGCCGCGCGTCCACCAGCACGACGTCGGCGGGCGGCGCGTCGATCAGCGCGGACGCCTCGGCCGGCGCGACCCGCACCGAGTGCAGCAGCAGCCCGAGCGCGGGCAGGACCTCGTCGGACGGCTCCAGCGCGTTGGTCAGCAAGAGCAGACTGCTCAAGTGCCCGCCTCCTCGTCCCAAAAAAGACGTTAGGACCCAGGCGGCCCATCCTCCAAGGCCCCCGGCCATGGCCGACGGCTCGAAGACGAGGCGGCCATGCAGGTGCCTTGCGGATGAACTCCATGGCCTCGTCGCCCGGATCCCTCGTCATGAGCATATCCGAGCCGTCCCGGCGGGCAATGGCCACCTGCGGCGCGGGCATGAGATCGTGGGAGCGTGGCCAGAGGGACGATGCGTTACTGGGCCGCCGCGAAGTCGGCGGCGGGGACGCATGAGGAGCCTTACGACGCCGGCACGCTGGCGGAGGCGATCGAGGCGGCGCTGGCGCTGGACGGGCGCGGCGCGGAGTTCGCGCGGGTCGTCGGGCGCAGCTCGTTCCTGATCGACGGGAACCCGGTGGGCGGCCGCCCGCACGGGTCGGTGCCGCTCCCCGAAGGCGGCGTGGTGGAGGTGCTGCCGCCCTTCGCCGGCGGCTGATCTCGCGGTGTGACGCGGCGCGCGTCGATCTCATTCCGCAGTGCGACTCGACTCGGGCGTTCTGGGCAATAAGGTGTGGCGGCGCCGTCATCGCGCGCGTGCCGCCGCTGAGGGAGAGAGATGCGCAAAGCACTGCTGGCGTTGCTGATCGTGGTCGCCGTGGGTCTGGTCGTCGCCGACCGGGTCGGAGTCCGGATCGCCCAGGACCGGATCGGGCAGCAGGTCGCGGCGCAGTACAACCTGCCGCAGAAGCCGGCCGTCACGATCCACGGCATCCCGTTCCTGACGCAGGTGGCCGGCGGCGAGTACCACCACATCACCGTGGACATCGGCGACTGGACCGAGCAGGGCGTCACCGTCTCCGGCGTCAAGGTGGACATGCGCGGGCTGAACGCGCCGCTGTCGGACGTGATCAACGGCGACACCACGAACATGACGGCCGACACCGCGACCGCCTCCGCGATCGTCCCCTACGACGTGATCAAGAAGGAGGCGCCCAAGGAGGTCAAGAGCATCGCGCCGAAGGGCGACGACCTCGCCGTCGACCTGACCGGCAGCGTCCTCGGCTTCCCGGTGAACGGCAGCGCGGTGGTGTCGGTGAAGCCGACCTCCAAGGGGATCGCGATCACGCCGGAGTCGGTGGGCACCGACGGGGCCGCGCAGCTGCCGCTGACGCTGGTCCGCAAGCAGCTCACCTGGATCGTCCCGGTGCGGGACCTGCCCGTCGGGTCGCAGATCAGCGAGATCCAGCCGACCCCCGAGGGGCTGCGGGTCGGGGCGACCGCCCACAACGTCAACCTCAACGATCTCCAGCAGCAGCAGAAATAGCCGCGAACACCCTGAACCGGGGCGGTCGCGGATACGTGACAGTGGTGTGGGTCTCACCGCGGACGAAGGGCTGCTGCGCTCCCTGTACAGCGAGCACGGCGGTCCACTGCTGGGCTACGTCCTGCGGCTGACCGGAGGCGACCGGCTCCAGGCCGAGGACGTCGTGCAGGAGACGCTGCTCCGTGCCTGGAAGCATCCGGACGCGCTGGCGGGCCGTCCGGTCCGGCCGTGGCTGTTCACCGTCGCGCGGAACCTCGTCGTGGACGCGCACCGGGCGAAGCGGGCGCGGCCTCCGGAGACCGGCATCGACGAGTCCGTGCTGGCGACCGTGCCGGGGTCGGACGACATCGACCGGGCGCTGGAGTCCTGGACGGTCGCCGAGGCGCTCGCCGAGCTGACCCCGCCGCACCGGGCCGTGCTGGTGGAGACCTACTACCGCGGCCGGTCGGTCGCGGAGGCCGCGAAGTCGCTGGGCATCCCGGCCGGCACCGTGAAGTCCCGCACCTTTTATGCGCTGCGGGCGCTCAAACTCGCATTGGAGGAGCGGGGGTTGGCGCCATGAACGAATGCGCGGACGTGCGCACCGCGCTCGGCGTGTACGTGGTCGGCGCGATCGATCCGGCCGAGCGCGGCCAGGTCGAGGCGCATCTGGAGAACTGCCCGGCGTGCCGGGACGAGCTGGTCGGACTGGCCGGGCTGCCCGCGCTGCTCGGCCGGGTCGCGGAGTCCCAGCTGGAGCAGGTGGTCCGGCGGGAGGAGATGGAGGGGCCCGGTCCCGAACTGCTGGACGAGCTGCTGGCCCGCGCGGCCGAACGACGGAGGGGATGGCTCGGCCCGCTGGGGCGGGGGGCCGGCGTGCGGGGCCCGCGCTCGATCGGGCGCTGGGCCCCGCTCGCCGCCGCCGCGTGCCTGCTGCTCGTCGTGGGGGCGCTGTTCGGCGGCCTGATGTTCTCCTCCCGGGACGACGGCCGCACCGCGTCGCCGCCCGCGACGTCGGGCTCTCCGTCGCCCGCTCCGTCGGAATCGGAAGAGCCCGAGCCGGAGCAGACGGTGCAGCCGACGGGCCGCGGCGAGCGGATCGCCGCCACCAACCCCGACACCAAGATCAAGGGGATCGTCTGGCTCCAGCGCGAGGAGTGGGGCACCAAGGTGGAGCTGTACCTGTCGGGCGTGCCGAAGGGGGAGCACTGCCGGATGATGGTGGTCGCCCGCGACGGGCGGCGGGACCCCATCGGCAGCTGGTACGTGCCGTACGACACCGGCTACGGCGACTACCACGGCTCGACGATGTTCCCGCGCGGCCAGCTGTACTCGTTCGAGATCGTCGGCCTGGACGGGACGCCGCTGCTCACCATCCCCACATAGGCTCGCGTCCGTGGAAGAAACGCGGGCTCCGGCGGGTTGTCGTCGACGATGACCGGAGTATGGGTTGCCGTGGCGGTGCTGGCGGCGGCGACGGTGTTCGGACTCGTCCGCCGCCGCCGCGACGGAGTGCTGCGCGCGGCGCCGGCACGCGCGGCTGCGGCCGCGGGCGCGGGGAAGGACGGCGACGACCAGGTGGGCGACACCCTCCGACCCGACGAGCTGGGCGCCGAACTCGGTGCGAAGGCCACGCTCGTCCAGTTCTCCAGCGCGTTCTGCGCGCCCTGCCGCGCGACGCGCCGCGTCCTTGGCGAGGTCGCCGGGATGGTGGACGGCGTCGCGCACGTGGAGCTGGACGCCGAGGCGCACCTGGAGCTCGTGCGCAGGCTGAACGTCGTGCGGACGCCGACGGTCCTCATCCTGGACGGGGCCGGACGGGTCGTCCGGCGCGCCGCCGGAGCGCCCCGCAAGGCCGACGTGATCGCCGCCCTCGGCGTCGCGATCCCGTGACCGGGCACCGCCGCGGCCGGGCGCCGCTGGACGCTGTCAAGACCCCGGGAGCGGCAGATCAACCAGTGAGCCGTACCCGGATGACCTGCGATAAGACACATGTCACTGTCTCGCAAGGCGAGACGGATGTGACAGCGCGTGGATTGTCGGCTTAACATCGTGGTCGTGCGTTACTGGACAGAGCAGATGCTCACGAAGCGCCGCGCGGTCGACTTCTGCCGCGTGGCCGCCTCGCTCTGTCGCCCGGCCTGAGGCATCGAGCCCTTCCGCGCCCCGAGCTCTTCCGATTTCCACGCTCGTACGCACGCTTCCTCTCCGCCCTGGAGCATCCCGATGCAGGTTGATCCGCGTGGGCCGCGCTTCGGCGCTTCGGTCACGACGGTCGTTCTCGTGGTGGTCCTGGTCACCGGAAGCTGGGCACTGCTCGCCGCCCAGGCCGTCGTGTTCGCCATCGGCGCGTTCCTCGGCCTCCGGTACGCCCCGTACGGGCTGGTGTTCAAAGCGCTGATCCGCCCCCGGCTCGCCCCTCCCCGGGACACCGAGGACGAGGCCCCGCCCCGCTTCGCGCAGGGCGTCGGGCTCGTCTTCGCCCTGGCGGGGACGGTCGGATACGGGACGGGGATCACCTGGCTCGGCATCGGTGCCACCGCCCTCGCGCTGGCGGCGGCGTTCCTGAACGCGGCGTTCGGGTTCTGCCTCGGCTGCGAGATATATCCGCTCTTCCGACGTATCACCGCGAAGATTCGCTCCGACAGGGAGGTTCCCGCATGAGCCGCTCCGACGTCCTGGTGGACACCGATTGGGTCGAGGCCCACCTGGACGACCCCGGCCTGGTCCTGGTCGAGGTGGACGAGGACGTGTCCGCCTACGACAAGGGCCACATCCGTGGCGCCGTGAAGATCGACTGGAAGACCGAGCTGCAGGACCCGGTCCGCCGCGACTTCGTGGACAAGACCGGTTTCGAGCAGCTGCTGTCCTCCAAGGGCATCGCCAACGACGACCTGGTGATCCTCTACGGCGGTAACAACAACTGGTTCGCCGCCTACGCCTACTGGTACTTCAAGCTGTACGGGCACGACAAGGTCAAGCTGCTCGACGGCGGCCGCAAGAAGTGGGAGCTGGACTCCCGCGAGCTGGTCGAGGACGTCCCGTCCCGGCCGCGCACCGACTACAAGGCGCAGGAGCAGGACCTGACGATCCGCGCCTTCCGCGACGAGGTCGTGGACGCGATCGGCGCCAAGAACCTGATCGACGTCCGGTCCCCGGACGAGTTCAGCGGCAAGCTGCTCGCCCCGGCGCACCTGCCGCAGGAGCAGTCGCAGCGGGCCGGCCACGTGCCGACCGCGCGCAGCATCCCGTGGTCGAAGGCGGCCAACGACGACGGCACGTTCAAGTCCGACGAGGAGCTCCGGGAGCTGTACACCGAGGCCGGCGTCGACCTGAACAAGGACACGATCGCCTACTGCCGGATCGGCGAGCGCTCGTCGCACACCTGGTTCGCGCTGCGCGAGCTGCTCGGCCTGCCGAACGTGAAGAACTACGACGGCTCGTGGACCGAGTACGGCTCGCTGGTCGGCGTGCCGATCGAGCTCGGCGAGCCCAAGTAACACCCGAAGACCCCACCGCCGCCGGCGGAACGAATCCTTCCGTGTGCACGGAGATGGAGGAGCAATGACCCAGGGCTGCGCAGCGCCGGAGCAGACGGCGCACCTTCCCGCGACCGTCGACCTGAACAACGAGGCCGTCATCCAGGGCACCGTCACCCGTGACGGCGCCCCCGTGTCGAGCGCGTACGCGCGCCTGCTCGACTCGACCGGCGAGTTCACCGCGGAGGTCGTCACCGGCGACGAGGGCGTGTTCCGCTTCTTCGCCGCCGACGGCGACTGGACCGTGCGCGTCCTGGCCGCGGGCGGGGTGAGCGTCGACAACGCGGTCACCGCCAAGACCGGCGAGGTCGCCGCGCTCGAGGTGGCCATCTGATCGCAACCGCCGAACCCCGCCGTCCCGGTCCGTCCGGGGCGGCGGGGTTCGCCGTTTTCCCGGTGGTGGGGAGGCCGGGGTCCGCGGAGTAGCATCGGCGCGATGTCGGTACTGTCCGCGCGGTCGCCGCTGCTGCTGCCGTGGGCCGCGCTCAAGCTCGCGGGGCGGTTCGTGCTGCCGCTGACCCTGTGGTTCACCGCGGGGCGGCTGCTGCGGTACGGCGTGCTGTACGGCGGGTACCGGCTCGGCGCGATGAAGGGCACGGCGGCGGCGGTCGCGCCGATGGTCACCGTCGGCCTGCTGGTCGTGATCACGCTGGCCACCGCCGTGCTGATGGTGCACTGCGTCCGCGAGGGCCTGGACGTGGTGCACGCGCGCGAGGCGGACGGCGACCTGACGCCGTGGGCGGTCGGCAACGAGGAGTCGGTGGTCGGCGCGATGGCGCGGGCGTCGCTCCCGTTCGTCATCTTCTACCTGGCGTGGGGGATGCAGACCGACGACGCCCGCGAGTTCGCCGACATGGCGTCGAGCCGCGGCTTCGCGGAGGGCGGCTTCGAGGGGCAGCTCAAGGGCATGGGGATGCTGATCTCGCTGGAGAAGCACCTCGTCCTCGCGGTCGGCATCACGGTCGGGTTCTTCGTGGTCAAGACGGCGGTGGAGTGGCTGCTGGAGGAGCGGCTCGGCCGCTCGGCGGGCGCGCTGATGGCCTTCCTGGAGATCAACTTCACGCTGTTCGGCATCTTCACGATCGACCACCTGCGCGGCGACGCGACCGACTGGCTCGCCGCGCGGCAGGCCTGGCAGTGGTTCGACGGCGCCGCCGGCCCCGTCCTGGGCCTGTGGGCGCCGTTCAAGGACGCGGTGCTCGGCGCGCTGATCTGGCTGGTCATCGCCGGGGTGATCCTCGGCCTGGACGCCGGCGACGAGCGGGTCGTGCTCGGCCGCGGCCGGGCGGCGCGGCGGCTCGCGGCGGCCGGCGGGATCGAGCGCCAGGGCAGCGTCCGGGAGGTGCTGACCCGCGGGTTCCGCGAGATGTGGCTGCCCGCCTGGTACGGGCTGCGGCTCGTCCGCCGGTCCGGCATGCTCCCGTTCGCGGTGTTCTGCCTGCTGTTCTCCGCGCTGGACGTCGGCGAGGACGCGTCCCGCCGGTGGGTGTACGAACTGCTCGGCCCGCACGAGGTGACGTGGTGGATACCGCGGCTGCCGATGGTCGACTACGGGACCGGGCTGGTCTTCGAGATCCTGCGGATCTGCCTGCTCGCGGCGGCGTTCAACCTGGTGATGGCGCGGGTCACGGCGCGAAACGCAGCGAAGGCAGTGGCTTCCCGGGTTTCTGTGACGTCTTCGGGGCCTGCACCCGCAGCGCCAGCGCCGCAGCCTCGGTTCGGGGCACCGTCCCCCTGACGGTGAGCCGCGTCACGGCGCCCGGCCGCGGCGTCCCGGCGGCGAGGCCGTTCGCCGACCAGCTGCGGCCGCCGCCGTCGGTGAAGGTGTAGACGAAGCCGTAGGACCCGATCGTCTTCGCGGCGGCCGCGTCGTCCGGCCGGACGGCGAGCACGACCTGCAGTTCGGTGACGGTGTCGTCCTTCGGCTTCGTCCCGAACGCGAGCGGCGCGCGGGCCTGCCGGCCGACCGCCTTCCACTGGGCGCCCACCAGCGTGCCGGTCGCGCCGTTCGGGACGGTCGTCACCTTCTCGGGCGGCTTCAGGTTCTTCTGCATGCCGTCGGTCTCGTCCGTCCACTTCAGGACGAGGAACGCGGGCAGCAGGGCGGTCAGCGCCAGCGCCTGGACGATGCGCCGGTCGCGGGGGCGCAGCCGCGGCGCGCGGGTGACGCGGGGCAGGTCGGGGTTGGTGCGCTGCGGGTCGTCGTAGGCGTCGCCGAACGCGGGACCGGCGGTCGTCATGGTGTCGCGGCCTCCGGGTCGTAGCGGTCGGCGGCGCCGCGGATCAGCGCCTCGGCGTCGGAACTCCCGATCCCGAGGTCGATGTCGGCGGCGGCGGACAGCTGGGGGAGCAGCCCGCCCGTGCCGACGACGAGGTGGGCCCCTTGCAGGCGCTTCTTCGGCAGCTCGAACAGCAGCGTCCCCGGCGCCCAGATCATCGGCTGCATGTCCGGGACGTCGCTCGACGGGCCGGTCCGCGGGTCGTAGCGGTAGCGGTAGCCGCCGGGCGTCTCCAGCGTCGCCGTCCCGAGCCGGAGCGGCTCGCGCCGGCTCTGCACCCGTATCCGCACCGCGAGGTAGATGCCGTCGGTGCCGATCGCCGGCTGGTTGCCGAAGCTCAGCCCGGACGCCAGCGACCGCGCCGCCTTCACCCCGTCGACGCGGACGCTGAACATCCGGTTGGAGACGACCTGTCCGACCTTTCCGCCGTTGCGGATCGGGTCCATCTCCTTGGCGTCCACTTGCGGGCGCATCGTGTGCACCCACATCGCGGCGGCGAGCAGGGCCGTCCCGACGGCGGCGGTCCCGCCCCGCACCAGCAGCGCCCGCCCGTTCACCGGTGGCTCGCGGTCGGCCGGGGCCCCGCGGGACGGGTGCGCTGCGCGGGCGGACGCGACGCGCCGCGCGTCGGCCGCGCCGTCCTGCTCGGGGACAGTGCGCGCGTCGGGGACGGCGCGGGGCTCGCAACCGGCGCGGGCACGGGGATCGGAAGCGTCATCCTGGCGACGAGCGCGTCGCTCGTGCGGTCGACCAGCCAGTTGTAGCTGACGTCGGTGAACCCGGTCCTGTACTCCCACTTGCGCAGACCGACGGTGAACCGGGTGGGCGCGTCCGCCGGGCCCATCTTCCACATCGCCGACGCCTCGACGGGCAGGCCCGGCTGCGTCGTGATCGTCTTCGCGCCCCCCGCGACGCCCTCGACGTCGTCGGGTTCGACCCACTTGCCGGCCTTGGTGCGCGCGGCGAGCCCGTCCGCCAGCCCGCCGTCGCCGAGCGACGCGGTCTCCTTGCCGTTGTTGACGACCCGCATCCGGACGATCAGGTACCGCTTCGAGGCCGAGTCGAACGGGCCCTTCACAAGGCCGATCCGCGCGTCGTGCACGGTCACGGTGAACAGGCCGGCGTCCAGCGCCTTGCCGGGCTTCTCGACGGGCTGCCTCGGCGCCTCCTCGAACCCGCCCGCCGCCCACGTCACGGCCGCGAGCGCGGCGGCGGCGCACACGACGATGACGGGGACCAGCCGGCGCCTCGCGGACGCGCGGTTCCCGCCTTCGCCGAACGGCTCCCCCGGGGGCGGAGGGACCGGCGCGGTGGACTGCACCCGCCGAATGCTAGTACGGCGCGCGGTGCCTCTAAGCTCACCGGATGCCGTACAGAGTTCGGTTCGTCCCGGTGCTGCCCGTCCTGATGATCGTCGTCGGCGTGGCCGCCGCTCCGCTCGTGGCGGCGGGGATGTTCACGGCGGAGATGCGGGCCTGGCAGGCCGTGCTCGGCATCGCGTTCTGGGTCGTGCTCGTCCTGTGGCTGGTCGGCAGCGGGGTCGCGCGCCTGCGCCGCATGGTGCGCAGCCGGTGGACGGCGTTCGCCGTCGAGCCGGACGGCGTCCGGATCGGTGCGGGGCCCGGCACGCCGCCGCGCTTCTTCCCGTGGTCGGACGTGGCCGCGATCGTCCGGTTCGACGTTCCCCGGGTCGTCCGCCGGGCGCCGATACGCCACCTCGGCGTCAGCCTGCGGGACGGTGCGCCGGGCGGCGTCGCCGAGTTCGAGCAGCGGCTCGCCGCCGCCCGCGCACGCCCCGGCCTGACCGACGCCGACCGCGAGACCCTCGGCCACATGGCCGAACGCCTGGCCGGCGACGGTTTCCCACGCGACCACGCGGTCAGCGCCTACGTCCGCCAGCGGGACTGGTGGCTGAACCGGCGGGCGCTGGAGCGGGCCCTGCGCGAGCTGGCGCCGGGCGTCCCGCTCGTCGAATTGGGGGTCGGCCGTTCGCCGCACGAATGGCTCGACGACCGGGCGCGGCTGGAGTCGCTGGAGCGGTCGGCGCGGCTGGACCGTTCCGGCGATTGACCCGGCGCCGTACCGCCAGCCCCTGGCCGAATAAAGATCATTTCGTGGCGGCACGGTGAATCTTTGTTGTAATGTCCGGATCCGGTCACCCGTCCGGAAGAGAAGTGCATGGACCCGAACCTGCCGCCCGCCATCGCCGACCCCGAGAAGTGGCTGCGCGACCAGCAGCAGTGGGCCGCGGACATGAAGGAGCGCGCGGACCGCGCCCAACAGGAACTGGCCGCCAACACCACGACGCTGACCAGCCGCGACAACGCGGTCACCGTGACCGTGAACCCCAGCGGCGTGCTGCTGGACCTGCGGCTGTCCCCGCACGCCGACCGGATGAGCGGCGCCCGGCTCACCGCGTCGATCATGGAGACCTACCGGAAGGCGTGCGGGCGCGGCGCCGCCCGCACCGTCGAGATCATGTCGCAGGTCGTCGGCGACGACTCCGAGGCCATGGACTTCCTGCGCGCCGCGCTGCCCCCCGCCGACGAGGACGACGAGCAGGACCCCCGGCGCTGGTGACCCCCCGCCGGCGACCCCGGCGACCGCCCCGCACCCGAAGGAGCCCCATGGGCGAGAACGGTTTCGAAGTAGAGAGGTCCGCGCTCGACACGCACGCGGGCAAGGTCGACCACGTCGCCGGACGCGTCGACAAGGCGGACCAGGCCGCCGCCCGGTCCGCGCTCGGCGGCTGGCAGATGTACGGGGCGCTCTGCTCACCGGTCATCGTGCCGACGCTCGCCGGCCTGTTCGGCGACTCCGACGACATGGTGAAGAAGGCCGCCGAACTCGGCCGCTCGATGGCCACCGGGCTGCGCAGCACCAAGCAGAACTACGAGGCCGTCGAGAAGGCCATCGAGGCGCTCACGAAGCAGGCCCGATGACCACTCCCAACGACCTGATCGCGCAGCCCGAGGGGCAGAAGCGGTTCGAGGGCGCCGGCCTCGCCGACAGCATCGACGGCCTCGTCGCCGACATCGGCGACGGCAAGAACTGGGAGACCCTCGCCGTCGACGGCCTCGCCGTCGGCCTGGACGCCCTCGGCATCGCGCTCGACCCGCTCGGCGCGATCCTGAGCGCCGGCGTCGGCTGGCTGCTGGAGCACATCGCGTTCCTGCGCGAGCCGCTGGAGGTGCTGACCGGCGACCCCAAGCAGATCCAGGCGCTGTCGAAGACCTGGTCCAACGTCGCGACCGAGCTGATGGGCGCCGCGAACGACTACTCCGACGCCATCGGCGACGTCGCCGCGTGGGGCGGCGAGGCGTCCGCCGCCTACCGCAACACGGCCAAGGAGTACGTCGGCGCGCTGAACGCCGTCGCCCAGACCGCGCAGCACACCTCCCAGGGCATCGCCATCGCCGGGCAGGTCGTCGCGGTCGAGCGCGCGTTCGTGTTCGCGGCGATCTCCGAATGGGTCGGCAAGGTCGTCTCCAAGGCGCTGCTGGCCCTGGCGACCTCGGTGTTCACCTTCGGCGGCTCGCTCGGCTTCTTCATCGCCAGCGTCGTCGGCGACGCCATCGCGCTGTTCGCCCGGCTCGGCAAGCGGCTCGCCCGGCTGCTGCAGGTCATCCGGCGGTTCGTGGACCGCTTCAGCACCACCAGCACCCGCGTCGCCGACGCCGCCGCCGCGCTCGGCCGGCGCAGCGACCAGATCAACCGCTGGGCCGACCCGAAGATCAATGGCTCGAACGTGGCGGAGGTCATGTTCACCCCGTCCGCCTACCGCCGCTACACCGAGGCCATGGACGGCTCGTTCGTCGGCCAGACCGCCAACGTGGCGGGCAGCCTGTGGGCCCGCACCGGCGCGGAGGCCGTCAAGTCGGCCCGCGACTTCGGCGACGGCATGGACGACGGCCACTACACCTCCTGACGGGGGCGTCTGCGTCTGCGTTGGCGTATGGGGCTGCGTCTGCGTCGCGGACCCGGTCCGTGGTGCACCGGTTCGCCGCTACGCTGCCACCGTGACGGAGATCATCGACTATGGGCGCTTCGCGGACCGGCTGGCGCCGCCGCGTCCGCGCTGGGACCTGCTGCGGCGGTTCCAGGACGAGTGGGGCTACCAGGTGCCCGCCGGAGCCGTCCCGTGGCCGAAATGGTCGGAGAGCGAGCACCGCGCCTACGTGCGCGCGCTCAAGGAGGGATGGACCGGCGAGGAGGAGGACCCCTTCGAGAGCGTCGACCTCGCGCTGCCCATCCCCGCGGCCCTGGACGAATGGTGGGACCTGCCGTTCAACTCCTTCACGCACTCGCCGCGGCTGTACTGGACGAACCCCGAGTACCCGCCGACGCTGCGGCCCGACCCGTCCGGCTACGGCGTCGCCGGCGGCCTGGAGTCGGTGAACCCGTACGTCGAACCCGGCGGCGACCTGCGGCTCTGCGTCTTCAAAGCCGAATACGAGTACTGCAACGAATGGGGCTACCTCGCCTGCGAGGCCGGCCAGGACGACCCGCGTGTCCTGGTCAGCGTCGACGAGGACGAGTGGGCGCTGCAGGCCCGGTCGATCTCCGAGTTCTTCGTGCTGCTCGCCGCCGTCCGGCTGCCGTCCCATTTCGGGTGGTCGGTCCAGCTCGTCGACGAGGACTTCGCGGACGGCCCGCCGCCGCGGGACCGCATCGAGGCGGCCTACCGGCCGATGGGCTTCCAGAACTGGCGGGAACTCGGCGCCGACACCGCCCTGTTCGGCGGTCCCGACGTGATCGTCCAGCACGACACCGGCATGGCCGACCACCCGGTCCAGATCAGCGGCCGCACCCGGGACGCCCTCGCCGGCGCCGCCCGGACGCTCGGCTGGACCTGGGACGACGACCGCGTCGAACCACCGCGCAAGGACGAGGAGTCCGGATAACGGCGGGGATCGTCTAGAGTCATGGCGTTCGCACGGTTTCAGGAGAGATGAGGTATGCGCGGAGCGGGACTCGTGGCCGGCGCCACCTGCCTGGCCCTGACCTCGGTATTGGCGTTCGCCCCGGCCGCGTCCGCGGCGCCCGGCGGCCGTCCGCACGTCGCGCCGTCGCCCACTACGAAGCCGACGCAGAAGAAGACCGAGAAGCCGAGACAGCCGCAGAAGCAGCAGGGCTCGCCCGGCACGCAGTGCAACAAGCCGAGCGGCCAGCCCGCCTCGGCGATCACCCAGGAGCCGTGGGCGCAGCGCCGGCTGGACTTCGTGCAGGCGTGGTCGATCACCCGCGGCGCCGGCGTGACCGTCGCCGTCGTCGACAGCGGCATCGAGGCCGCCCACCCCCAGCTCAAGGGCAAGATCAGTGGCAGCTTCGACGCCACGGGCACCACCCCCACCGACTGCTACGGGCACGGCACCGAGGTCGCCGGCATCATCGCCGCCTCCGACCTGCGCCGCCGCAACGTCCCGTTCGTCGGCGTCGCGCCGCAGGCCAGGCTGATCGACGCCAAGTTCACGACCGGTGAGAGCACCGAGGACAACACCCTGCTGCCGAAGGCCATCATGTGGGCCGCCGAGCACGGCGCGAACGTCATCAATGTGTCGGCGCGCGCGCCCGACACCACGCTGCTGCGCCAGGCCGTCCAGGTGGCGAGGAAGCACGACGTGCTGATCGTCGCGGCCGCCGGCAACGTCGACAAGGACGAGCGCGGCAAGGAGACCGCCGGCTACCCGGCCAACTACCCGGGCGTCCTGTCCGTCGCGGCGGTGGACGAGAACGGCACGATCTCCGACTTCTCCAACCACAAGACGCGCATCGACGTCTCCGCGCCCGGCCAGGACATCATCTCCACCGTCGGCAACGGCTACATCGGCGGCCAGCAGGGCACCAGCTTCAGCGCCCCCTACGCCGCGGGCGTCGCGGCGCTCGTCCGGTCCCGCTACCCCAAGCTGAACTACCAGCAGGTCATCAACCGGATCCTGATCACCGCCGAGGGCGGCAACGGGCAGGGCAGCGGCTACGGCATGATCAGCCCGCTGCAGGCCGTGTCCGCCATCGTGGACCCGACCGCCAAGCCCGGCGAGACCTCCGCGTCCCGGCCCCTGAGCAACCCCGTCCCCATCGCCGCCGCCGAACCCGTCGACCACCGCACCCGCAACATCGGCCTCGCCGTGGCGGGCGGCGCCCTCGGCCTCACCCTGATCGTCGCCTTCGGCGGCGCCGTCATCCCGATGGGCCGCCGCCGAGGCTGGAAGCCCGGCCGCGTCACCGCCCTCCCCACCGGAGACGACCGCGACTGACCGCCGCCCCGGGCTTTGCGCTGGGACGGCGCATTGCGAGGGCTTGGCTTGGTGCTTGCGTGCCGGCAGGGCGGCTGGCAGGGCCACGGGCAGGGTCTGTTCGATGGGCGGAGTCGTTGATTGGGCGCCGCTCTGGGGTGCTGAGTTACTCATGTGCTTGCGTGTTTGAGTGGCTGGCGTCTGGGGTTTCGGTGGATCGGGGCTTTATGTTGGAACCGGTTACCAAAGTTGGAGCGGGTGGTTCGTGTTCTGGGGCGCCGAGGAGAATCTGATATTGGAGTGAGAGGGCTCCCAGTATCGGAGTGAAGGGTGTTCGGGTGGTGGGGTGGCGCTGCGTACGGGGCCGCTTCTCAAAAGTCAAGGGCGCCTTCGGCGTCGCTTCGCGATGGACTTCGTCCACCCTTGACTTTCGAGCCTCTGCGGCCCCTGAGGCAGCGCAAACGGGCAGGCTCCGCCTGCCCCGCCCGGTCGCGCCACCCCACCACCCCCTTCCGTACGCGTGCTCGCAAATCCCCATAAAGTGGCATTCCCTGGACCCGATAGAGGGTGATCGGTATCCCGAAGGTATACCTGGCCATACCTTTTTCTGGAAGGTCGAATTAAGGGTCCGTCGAGCCGACTTTTGTCGGCCACGTAGGGTATGCTTTACCTATGCAATCAGTGACGGTCGACCTGGAGGGCGCGTCCACCATGCAATTGGTGGACGCGGTCTCGGCGATCGCTGCTGAACTCGCCCAGCGAGAAGCTCCCGAGTCGGCGGCGGCGTGTCTGGAACTCACTGAGACTTTGGCCGCTGCCTGCGATATGCAGGAAAGCGCACTGGCCGGTTTCATCCGCCGAGTCGATGCCACCGGCGAGCAGAAACGCTGGGGATACCCCTCCACTCGGGCGTGGTTGCGGTCGCGGTTGGGGATGCGGGAGAACCGCACCACCGAACGCCTCATCCTCGCCCGCCAGCGGCACCGCCTCCCGAAAGTCGCCGAACGCCTCGCCTGCGGGGAACTGTCCTACGGGTACGCGGCCACGGTCGCGCAGAGTGTGGCCCGCTTGGAGGACACCGACTGCGCCGAAGCCGAGACCACCCTGCTGAGCTTCGTCGACCAAGGTTTCTCGGCGGCGAAGGTGGGAGTGTTCGGCCGCCGCATCTGCGACGTCATCGCCGAACGCGACGGCACCGACACCGCACCCGGCGAGGACGCCAAGCGCGGCTACGCCAAATCGTGGATCACTAGTACCGGTTCCCTGGACGGCGGCCGCTACATCAAAGGCTGGCTGAACGCCGAAGACGCCGCCATCTGGGACGGCACCCTCGCTCCGTTGGTCAAGCCGGCCGGGCCTGAGGACACCCGCGATGTCGGGGAGCGCACCGCTGCCGCACTGTCGAGTGTGCTGTCGGGTGGGCACAAGGCCACCAAGGTCACCGTCATCTGCGACCTGGACACCTTGACCGGCGGCAATGCTCCGGCTCGTCTCACCGACGGGACACCGATCCCCGCCGCCCAGGCCCGCCGCATCGCCCTATCGGCCGGAGTCTCACCCCTCCTGCTCGGGCGGGGGCACACGCCCCTGTACCTCGGTTACCGGGAGCGGTTCGCCAGCGCCGCTCAGCGGCGGGTGCTGGAGACCCTCTACTCCACCTGCGCGGTGCGGGAGTGCGAGATCCCTGGGACGTTGTGCGAGGTCGACCACGTCAACGGCTGGGCCCTGGGAAACAGCCCCACCGACATCGACCAGCTCGCACTGACCTGTGGATGGCACAACCGCTTTAAACACACCAGCCCCCAGCAGATCGGGATCAGCAAAGACCTCGACGGGCGATATGTGTACCGGTTGCTGCCACCGCCGGGCGCCCGATCAAGATCCCGAACGGGTAGCGGGCCACCGGGCACGATCGGCCCACCCGACACCACCGCCAACTGGGCCGCATAAACCCACCCCACCCCCACGCCACCGGTTCGCCCGAATCCATCTCGGATCTCGGGCGAACCGGCATGCCCACATCACCCCGGCAGTCCGCCGGGCGGCCGCACTCGCAGCCCCACCGTTGCCTGGTCAGCCGCTCGGCGTTCCGCCCGGCCGTCTCTTCGTCCGCTGGTTCGGGGGCGGTGGGGTGGCGCGACCAGGCGGGGCAGGCGGAGCCTGCCCCTAAGCGCGGCCCCGTACGCAGCGCCACCCCACCGCACGGCCGACCCCTCCGCCAACACCCCGCCCACCCCTCGCCGAACGCCCCTTGTCTCACGGTGCACCCGGCTCCGTCCGCTCACGGTGCGCCCCGATCCCTCCGCTCGCTAAAGAGCCCGAGGCCTGGGACCTGCCCCGGGTGCCCTGCGACCCCGCGACCCCCGACTCCCGGGACCCCCGGTCCCGCGTCCGTGTGCCCTGCGTCCGTGTGCCCCGCGCCCGTTTGCCTGCGGCACCGCGCTCTTGTGACTACCGCCGTGGGCTCAGTGCCCTGCCGTGGCGTCAGTGCTGCATCCATGGGCGGAGTTTGTCGGGGTTGCGGATGGCCCAGACGTGCTTGATCCGGTCGTCGGCGATCTCGAACGCGTACACCGACACGGTGACGCCGTCCTGCTGGGCCACCAGGCCGGGCTGGCCGTTGACGGTGCGCTCCAGCAGGACCAGGTCGGGGTTCCGGCGGGCGATCTCGGCGTAGGCGCGCGCGATCTGCTCGCCGCCTTCGATCGGGCGAAGCGTGGTCCTGACCTGGCCGCCGCCGTCGGCGGTGAGGGTGGCGTCCGGGTCGAGGAGGCCGACGAGAGCGTCGACGTCGCAGGTCTCCAGCGCCTGTTTGAAGCTCCGGACGATGCCGGCCTGGTGGGCCGCGGGGGTCGCGGGCGGACGGCCTGCGCGGAGGCGGCGGCGGGCCGAGGAGGCCAGCTCCCGGCAGGCCGCCGGGGTGCGGCCGGTGATGTCGGCGATCTCGGCGAAGGGGTAGCGGAACACGTCGTGCAGGATGAGCGCGACGCGTTCGGCCGGGGTCATCGATTCGAGGACGACGAGGAAGGCCATGCTGACCGACTCGTCGAGGGTGACGCGGTCGGCGGGGTCGGCTGTGGCGGCGCCGGGCCGTCCGCTGATCCATTGCGTGGGTTCGGGCACGGGTTCGGGGATCCATTCGCCCACGTAGCGCTCTCGCCGCGCGCGCGCCGAGCCGAGCAGGTCGAGGCAGATGCGGCTGGCGACCTTCGACAGCCAGGCGCCGGGGGAGGCGATGGCGTCCTGCTGCTGCCGCGACATGGCGTACCAGCGGGCGTAGCTCTCCTGGACGACGTCCTCGGCGTCGGCCAGGGAGCCGAGGAGCCGGTAGGCGAGGTTGATCAGCTGGCGCCGCTCGCTGATGACCGCGCTCAGGCCCGCGTCGGGCCGGTCGTGTGCTGGCACCGGGTGGTCGGTCATGGTTCCGGAGGCTCCCTGGGTCGGCTGTGCCCTCATCAGTCCGACGAGATGCCGCACCGAAACGTCAGGTCGCCGCGCCGCCTGACATTCCGGCGGGCCGTGTCGTCGGACTGCTGAGACCGACCCCGCAGGCAGGGAGCCCGGCGACGTCACCGCCAGCGTAGTGACCGCCCGGCGCGCTCCTGAATCCAGATGGCAAGGAGATGATCGTGGCGACACGCAGTGCAGTCCCGGCGGCAGGGCCGGGCTCCGAGGCGGCCGGGACGGTGGCCAGGGACCCGAGGCGGTGGCTGATCCTCGCCGTCATCGCCGCCGCCCAGCTCATGGTCGTCCTCGACCTGACCGTGATGAACCTCGCGCTGCCGTCGGCGCAGCGCGCGCTGGACTTCTCGACCGCGGACCGGCAGTGGGTCGTGACGGCGTACGCGCTGTCGTTCGGCAGCCTGCTGCTGTTCTGCGGGCGGCTGGCCGACCTGATCGGCCGCAAGACGACCTTCCTCACCGGCCTCGTCGGCTTCGCGGGCGCCTCCGCCGTGGGCGGCGCCTCGGTCGACTTCTCGATGCTGGTGACGGCGCGCGCCTGCCAGGGGGCCTTCGGAGCCCTGCTGGCGCCGTCCGCCCTGTCGCTGCTGGCCACGACGTTCAAGGACCCGAAGGAGCGGGCCAAGGCGTTCGGCGTCTACGGCATGGTCGCGGCCGCGGGCGGTGGGCTCGGGCTGCTGCTCGGCGGCGCGCTGACGTCCTACCTGTCATGGCGGTGGTGCATGTACGTGAACCTGGTGTTCGCCGCGGTCGCGATCGTCGGGGGCGTGCTGCTGGTGGGCAGGCAGGACAGGACGCGGGGCGGACGGCTGGACGTCCCGGGTGTGGCGGCGGTGTCCGCCGGGATGTTCTGCGTGGTCTACGGCTTCTCCAACGCCGCGTCGCACGACTGGGGCGCGCCCTTGACGTGGGGCTTCCTCGCGGCCGGTGTCGCGTTGCTGGTCGTCTTCGCCGCCTGGCAGTCGCGCGCCGCGCACCCTCTGCTGCCGCCCCGCGTCGTGCTCGACCGCAACCGTGCCGGCGCCTACCTCACCATCCTGGTCAGCGGGGCCGGGACGTTCGGCGTGTTCCTGTTCCTCGTCTACTACATGCAGGTGTCGTTGGGGTACTCGGCGGTCCGGTCGGGCTTCGCCATGCTGCCGATGGTGGTGCTCAGCGGCGCCATGGCCAACCTCGGCAACACCAGGCTGATGCCGCGGTTCGGCCCCAAGCCGATGGTCATCGCCGGGATGCTGCTCAACGCGGCGGCCATGGTCTGGCTGACGCGGATCGACGCTCATTCGGGCTACGCGTCCGCGCTGCTCGCACCGCTCATGGTGGTCGGCGCCGGCATGGGACTCATCTTCGGCATGGCGGCGGCCACCGGGACCTTCGGCGTCGCGCCGCAGGACGCGGGGGTGGCCTCGGCGAGCATCAACACCGGGCAGCAGCTCGGCGGCTCGCTCGGCACCGCGCTGCTCAACACCATCGCGGCCAGCGCCACCACCGGCTACCTGGCCGACCATGCGCACGGACGGCCGACGCCGCAGCTGCTCCAGCTCGCGGCGATCCACAGCTACACCACGGTGTTCTGGTGGTGTGCCGGCATCTTCGCGACCGGCGCGGTCATCTGCGGCGCGCTGCTGCGCTCCGGCCCGCTGACCCGGCCGGAGGACACGCCGTCCCCGGAGCCGTCCAGCCTGGCCCACTCGGGTTGAACATTGCGGCGCGTCGTCGTTATGAGCGGTCCAAGCCATGACGACGACGCGCCGCAACTCCACGTGTCAGGGGTTGGTGGCGGAGGCCACGAAGAAGGGGATGGCCGCGAACAGGCGCCCGGTCCGGGCGCGTTCGCGCTGGTCGGCTAGCCAGTCGTCGGCGAGGCGGGTCTCGGCGAGGGCGGCGAGCATGGGGAGGATCGCGCCGTCGGTGAACACGGCCGTGTGGATCTCGACGTCCACGTCGTGGAAGCCGGCGTTCAGGAGGAGGTTGCGGTACTGGCGGGCGGCTCGCGGGGACGGGATCTGGTCGGCGCGGGCGTGGACGAGGGCGCGGGTCAGGTCCGGGAGCGAGGAGTCGAGGACGAGGGTGTCCCAGTCCTGGCCGCACAGCACGATGCGTCCGCCCGGGGCGAGGACGCGGCGTGCCTCCGACAGCGCGGGCCCGGGGTCGGCCAGGTTGTGCAGGACCTTGTCGGCGCGGTAGCCCGCGAGTTCGCCGGCGCGGAAGGGCAGGGCGCGGGCGTCGGCGACGCGGAGGTCGGCGTCCGGCAGCCGGGTGCGGGCCACCGCGATCATGCGTTCGTCGAGGTCGAGCCCCACCGCCCGGACGCCCCGGGCGGTGAGTTCGGCGACGGCCCGTCCGGCGCCGCAGCCGATGTCGGCGACGAGCGCGCCGGGCGCGCCGGGCGCGGCGCGGAGCAGGTCGTAGGTGCGGGCGCGCAGCCGGGCCGCGCCCGGGGCGGCGTCGGCGGCGTCGAGCCTGGCGATCAGATCCGTGGACATGCCGGCCATGCTGCGACTTAATGTCGACATGAAGTCAAGCGCCACGATGGGCATCGGGGAGGTCGCCGGGCGCTTCGGGCTCGCGACGCATGTGCTGCGGCACTGGGAGTCGGCCGGGCTGCTGCACCCGGAGCGGGCCGCCGGGGACCGCCGCCGGTACCGGCGCGCGGACCTCTACCGGATCGCGGTCATCCTCCGGGCGAAGGAGGCCGGTCTCGGGCTGGAGGACATCCGCGGGATGCTGGCGACCTCGGACGCCGGGCGGCGGCAGGAGATCCTGCGCCGCCGGCGCGACGACCTCGCCGCCCGGATCGCCGCCGCCCGCGCGGCGCTCGACGTCATCGAATGCGCCCTGACCTGCGATCACGACGACATCGCCGAGTGCCGCCACTTCCAGGCGGCGATCACCCGGCACATGGACGCCGAGCACATGGAAGAGCCCCGGGCCGGCCGAGGGCCCGGGGCTCGCCACGCGTGACCGCTACTGACCGCCGTCGTGGAAGGCGGTCTGGATGAGGCGCTTGCCGGCGCGGCGGTCGGAATGGGTGCCCCGGCCGACGGGCAGGGGCCCCGGGCGGACGTCGAACAGGTTGCCCTCGTCCTTGTTCCCGGACATGATCAGCGCCGGGCTCGCCATGTCCTTCAGCCGCTGCATGACCGGGTCGAACATGGCGCGGCCCGCGCCGCCCATGGTCCGCGACAGGATCAGGTGCATGCCGATGTCGCGGGCCTGCGGCAGCAGCTCGGCGAGCTGCGCGAGCGGGTTGCCGGACGGGGTGGCGACCAGGTCGTAGTCGTCCACGATGAGGAACAGCTCCGACCCGCTCCACCAGGACCGGTTCCGCAGCTGCTCGGGCGTCAGATCGGACGGCGGGAGCCGGTTGACCAGGGCGCCGTTGACGTCCTTCATCAGCCCGGCCGCGGCCGTCGAGGACGCCGCGAACCCGATGACGTGCTCGCTCTCGGCCCAGTCGAGCAGGGCGCGGCGGTAGTCGAGCATGATGATGCGGGCCTCGTCGGTGGTGTAGCGCGCCTTGATGGAGTCGACGATGACGCGCAGCAGGTTCGACTTGCCGCACTCGTTGTCGCCGAGGACGACGAAGTGCGGGTCGTTCTCGAAGTCGAGCAGGACGGGCGACAGCGTGTCCTCGTCGATGCCGATCGGGATCCGCTTGCCGGTCTCGGCCACCTGCGGCAGCGACGTCAGCGGCAGCACGTCCGGCAGCATCCGGACCTGCGGCGCGCCGGGACGGCCCTGCCAGCCGGCCCGGACCGTCTCCACCAGGTGCTTGACGCCGTCGGAGAGGTCCTGGGAGGACGGGCGGCCGTCGACGCGGGGCAGCGCGCCGAGGAAGTGCAGGCCCTCGCGGGTGATGCCGCGGCCGGGACGGCCCTCGGGGACGTTCGCGGCGAGCTTGCGGTCCATCTCCGACTCGTAGGGATCGCCGAGCTTGAGTTCGAGCTTGGTGCCGAACAGATCGCGGATGGTGAGCCGGAACTCCGACCACTTGTTGGTCGCGGCGACGATGTGGATGCCGTAGCCGAGGCCGCGGGCGGCGAGGTCGGTGATGGTCGCCTCGACCGCCTCGAACTCCTGCCGGACGGTCAGCCAGTTGTCGACGACGAGGAACACGTCGCCGAAGCCGTCGCCGGGGATCTGCCCGGAGGCGCGCAGCCGCCGGTAGGTGCCGATCGAGTCGATGCCGCGCTCGGTGAAGAACCGCTCCCGCGACTCCAGCAGCCCCGACACCTCCGCGACGGTGCGGCGGACGCGGTCGGGGTCGAGGCGGCTCGCGACGCCGCCGACGTGCGGGAGGTCGGCGAGCGGGGCGAGCGCGCCGCCGCCGAAGTCCAGGCAGTAGAACTGCACCTCCTGCGGGGTGTGCATCAGCGCGAGGGAGGTGATGAGGGTCCGCAGCAGCGTCGACTTGCCGGCCTGCGGGTTGCCCGCCACGCCGACGTGCCCGGCGGCGCCGGACAGGTCCAGCCACATGGGGTCGCGGCGCTGGTCGAACGGCTTGTCGACGATGCCGGCGAACGCGTGCAGCTGCCCGCGGCCGTCCCACCCGGCGGTGGTGAAGCCGAAGTCGGGGGTCTGCTGCAGGTTCGGCAGGACCTGGTCGAGGGTGGAGGAGTCCTCCAGCGGCGGCAGCCAGATCTGGTGCGGGGGCGGGCCGTGCCCGGCGAGCTGCTTGACGACGAGGTCGAACAGGCTGATCTGCGGGCCGTCGTCCTCCTTGGCCCGCTGCTGGTCCTGCGGCTGCTCCTGCATCCGCGGCTGCACGTAGGCGGGCGTGAACGGGACGATCTGCGCGAGCTGCCGCGGCCCCTGCTGCCCCTGGCTCCCGCCGGCGTCCTCCTCCGGCCGGTACGCCCCCGACACGTACGCGGCGCGGAACCGCGTCATCGTCTCGGTGCCGATCTTCAGGTAGCCGTTGCCGGGCGCCTGCGGCAGCTCGTAGGCGTCGGGGACGCCGAGGACGACCCGCGACTCCATCGCCGAGAACGTGCGGAGGCCGATCCGGTACGACAGGTGCGTGTCGAGGCCGCGCAGCTTGCCCTCCTCCAGGCGCTGCGAGGCCAGCAGCAGGTGCACGCCGAGGGACCGGCCGAGCCGTCCGATCATGACGAACAGCTCGGCGAAGTCGGGCTTGGCGGACAGCAGCTCGGAGAACTCGTCCAGCACCACGAACAGCGTCGGCATCGGCTTGAGCGGCGCGCCCTGCTCGCGGGCCTTCTCGTAGTCGCGCAACGAGGCGTAGTTGCCGGCCTGCCGCAGCCACTCCTGGCGCCGCACCATCTCGCCGTGCAGCGCGTCGTACATGCGGTCGACGAGGGGGAGCTCGTCCTCCAGGTTGGTGATGATGGCGGAGACGTGCTGGAGGCCGTCCATGCCGAGGAACGTCGCGCCGCCCTTGAAGTCGACGAGGACGAAGTTCAGCACCTCCGACGAGTGCGTCATCGCCAGGCCGAGGACGAGCGTGCGCAGCAGCTCCGACTTGCCGGAACCGGTCGCGCCGATGCACAGGCCGTGCGGGCCGTACCCGCCCTGCGCGGCCTCCTTGATGTCGAGCTCGATGGGGCGGCCGTCGGCGTCCAGGCCGATCGGGACGCGCAGCCGGTTGCGCGGCGCGCGCGGCTGCCACGCCTGCCGCGCGTCGATCCGGGCCGGGTCGGGGACGCCCAGCAGCGTCGTCAGCGTCGTCGCGGCCGACAGCGCGTCCATCTCCGGGCCGGTGGCGGCGCTGGCCCGCAGCGGCGCGAGCTGCCGCGCGAGGCCGTCCGCCTGGACGTAGCTGTACTGGTCGGGCCGGCCGAGGGAGCTGGCGACGTCCTTGCCGGTGCGGTCGCGGCGCAGCATCGCCATCTTGTCGGCGGCGACCCGCAGCCGCAGCATCGTGTTGTCGGCGGTCGGCGCGACGTGCCCGGTGAGGTCGATCACGCAGACGCCCTCGATGCCGTCCGAGCCGATCTGCGAGTCGGGGGTGACGGCGCCGCCGTCCACGATGACGACGTGGTAGGGCAGGTCGTTCTGCGACAGGCCGGGGGTGAACCGGGCGCGGTCCTTCACCTCGGTGCCGAACATCCGCTCCAGCTCCGACAGGCTGCCCGCCATCAGCCGGACGGGCCCGGCGGCGTCCGTCACCGTCGGGTGCATCGAGTGCGGCAGCCACTTGATCCAGTCCCAGTGCGGCATCGCCTCGGCGGACGCGCACACGCTGACCCGCATGTCGTCGGGGGAGTGGAACGCCGTCAGCTGCGCGATCATCGAGCGGACCATGCCGCGGACGGCGTCGATGTCGCCCATCGGCAGGATCCGCGAGAACGACGGCAGCGACACCGCGACCGGCAGGTTCGGGACGGTGGAGTGCGCGCGCACGAACCGGCGCAGCGCGCCCGCCGTCATCGGCTCCAGGTCCTCGATGGGCTTGGTCTCCGGCGGGATCAGCTGGACGGCGAGCTTCTGCGGGCCGGCGCCGATCCGCACATTGCCGAAGTCGGCGTCGGCGGGGCGGCGCTCCCAGATCCGCGCGCTCATCACCAGCGACCACAGCGAGTCGGGCTCGGGGCTGTTCCACTCCAGCGACTCGCGCTGCTGGTCGGCGGCGCGCCGCACCCGGCGCCGCACCTGGCTCAGGTAGCGGAAGTAGTCGCGGCGCGCGCCGTTCAGCTTGAACTTGCGCTCGCCGGAGCCGCGGCCCAGCTGCCCGATCATCATGCCGCCCATGGCCAGCGCCATGCCGCCGCTGCTGATCATCATCATCGGCGACTTGGTGCCGCCGCCGACCATCATCAGGCCCATCATCACCGGCATGACGGCCATCGGCAGGTAGGTGAGCACCGCCTGCATGCCGCCGCTCTGCATCTCCGGGATCTCCGGGGGCGACTCAAGGAGCAGCTCGCCCTTCGGGGCAGGGGGCGGTTTCCGGCGCTCCTTGCGCTTGACGAGGATCGTGCTCACCTGGGCGTTCCCTTCGCGGGCCCACTCGTCCCGGGGGCGGCCGCGATACGACGGGAGCACGACCGACCCGCAGGTTGGTGGAGTTTGGTGTTGATTTAGCGTAATCGGACGTCACATCCTAAGCTGCGCGTCGATCCTTAGGCCCCGCGGCGGTGGATCCCGATCCGACCGACCTGGGACCTGAAGGACGGGAGCTCCCTTGACATCCCCTCCCTCGGTGAACGTAGGAGGATTCCAACGGCAACCGGTACTCGTGAGGAGGTGGTCGTGTTGGGGTTCACGGTTCGCGGGCCCGCCCAACGGCCGGCCTCCCCGTGCAGCAACCGCATGCCCTGCGGCCGTATCACGTATGTTGCGGGCCGCGTTCACATCAGCGTTGACACCGTGCCCGCAGGCGACGCACAGGAAGAGGGCTTGGCTCTTGCGGCTCTCCCTGGCGACATGCTTGCAGGCGTTGCAGGTCTGCGACGTGTACCGCGGATTGATCTTGACGACGCGTCCGGGCGCCTTGTGCTCCAGCCGGGCCACCAGAGCTCCCCATCCGGCGGCGAGGATTCTCCGGTTCAGCTCGGCCTTCCGCCCGGCGTTGCGGCCCGGCGCTTCGATCGTGCCGTGTGCCGACCGGGTCATACCCGTGATGTTGAGGTCTTCGACGCCGATCACGTCGAACCGGCGTGCCAGCTCAGTGGAAGTCTTCTCCACCCAGTCCTTGCGCCGGTCGCTCTCGCGGGCTTTCAGCCGGGCGATGGCGGCCTTGATCCTTGCCCGCCGCCGGGAACCGCGCCGAGCGCGAGAGAGCTTGCGCAGCAGCCGCCCCAGCCGGTCCCGCTCGCCGTCCCGCAGGCCGGGGACTCGCAGCAGGTCACCGGTCGACAGCGCGGCGCTGACGGCCACGCCACGGTCAACCCCTACCGCCTCGCCGGTTCCCGGCGCTGGAACGGGGTCGGGGATGGCAGCGAAGGCGACATGCCAGCGTCCGGCTCGGTCCTGGGTGATGCGGTAGGACCTGACTCCGTTGGGGACGGGCCGGGACCAGCGGAACCGCACCCACCCCACCTTCGGGACCTTCACCTGCCCCACCCGCCGCGACACCCGCCGCACCGCATCGGGTTTGACCGCCACGATCCGGAATCCCTCGTGTCGTCCGGCCTTGCGCCAGGTCGGTCGGCGATGCGTTCCGGCGAAGAAGTTGCCCATCGCTTGGGTGAAGTCCTTGAGGGCCTGCTGCTGCACCGTTACCGACCCGGCCCGCAGCCAGGCGAACTCCGCACGCGCCTGGGTGAGCTGGCGGCACTGCTCGGCGAACCCCGGCGCGGGTCCGCGGCCCGACCGCCGGCAGGCGTGCTGCTCGCAAGCCAGGTTCCAGACGAACCGGGCATGTCTGCAGTGCTTCAGCAACGCATGCTCCTGGGCGGGCGTTGGCTGGAGACGGTAGCGGGACATGCCGGTAAACCTACCGACCGTCACCGACAAAACCCGGAGAGTGCTGTGCTATACCCGGCCGCGTCCCGTCCCCGGCTTAACAGGCGGGGCCTTCACGCTGTGGGCGCCCCGTGAATTCCCCCGCCACAACCGAACTGTGCAGGGTCACCATCGTCGCGCCGCGGCGGCGCATCGACGTGTCCCTGCCCGCCGACGTGCCGCTCGCGCACATGCTCCCGACCCTGCTGCGGGCCGCCGGAGAGAACATGGCCGATGCCGGTCTCGCGCACTCCGGCTGGGTGCTGCAGCGGCTGGACGGCAACCCCTTCGACCCGGCGCAGACGATGAGCGCGCTCGGCGTGCGGGACGGGGAGATCCTGTACTTCCGGCCGCGGATGGCGCAGCTGCCGGAGATGTCGTTCGACGACGTCGCCGACGTCATCGCCACCGGCATCCGGGAGCGGTCGGACCGCTGGCGCCCCACCACGACCCGCTCGTTCGGGCTCGGCGCGGCCGGGGTCGCGCTGGTCGTCGGCGCCGTCGTCATCGCGCTGTCCGGGCCGCCGTGGATCATTCCGGCGGCCGCGTCCGGCCTCATCGCGCTGCTGACGCTCGTCGTCGCCATGGTGCTGTCGCGCGCCGTCGCCGACTCCGGCGCAGGCGTCGTCCTCGGGTACGCCGCGCTGCCGTACGCCTTCCTCGCCGGGGCGCTGGCGCCCGCCCGCAAGGGCCTTGAGCTGTTCGACCTCGGCGCGCCCCACCTGCTCGCCGGGTTCGGGGTCGCCGCGCTCGCCGCGATCATCGCCGCGTTCGGCATCGCGGACGGGCTGCCGGTGTTCCTCGGCGTGGCGTTCGCCGGGTTCGTCGGCGCGGTCGGCTCCGGCGTCGGGTTCGCCTTCGACGACCTGCCCGCCGCCGGGATCGCCGCGGTCGCCGCGGTCGTGGTGATGATGTTCATCGCGGCGGTCCCGTCGCTGTCGTTCAAGCTGGCGCGGGTGCCGCTGCCGCCCGTCCCGTCCAGCGCGGAGGAGCTGCGCCGCGACACCGAGACGGTCGACGGCCGGATGGTCCTCGCCCGCACGGCCGCCGCGGACCGCTTCTCCACCGGCCTCATCGCCTCGATCGCGCTCGTCGCGGCCGGCGCGATGCTGTTCCTGTTCAACTCCGGCGGCTGGGCCGGGCCCGCGACGAGCGCGGTGATGTCGGTGTCGCTGCTGCTGCGCGCCCGCGTCTTCCGCGGCGTGTCCCAGCGCGCCTGGATGCTGGTCGTCGGGCTGTTCGGGCTGGTGCTGACGGTGATCGGGGTCGCGCTGCACGGCGACCAGGTCGTCGCGCTGGCCGCCGCGCTCGTCCCGCTGCTGGTGATCGTCGGCATCGTCGTCGGCGTGACGCTGTGGCTGCCGACGCACAAGCCGACGCCGTTCTGGGGACGCTGGGGCGACATCCTCGACATCCTCGTGATGATCTCCCTGATCCCGCTGGCGCTCGCGGTGCTGGACATCTACTCCCGCGTCCGCGGGCTGGCCGGGTGAGGCGCTGATGCAGAGCCGGCGGGATCTCTACCAGGCGCACCGCCTGATGACGCAGCGCGTCGGGCTCGCGCTGCTGCAGGGCGAGCCCGACGTCGCCGAGTCGCCGATGCGGCGGCTGTCGGCGGCCGCGTTCGGCGGCGTGATGGTCGGCCTGCTCGTCATCGCGGTCTTCGGCATCTGGGGGGTGCTGTCGCCGGGCGGCGCGAAGGGGCTCGACGAGGCGGGCGTCCTCATCATCGAGAAGGAGACCGGCACCAAGTACATCTACGACGCCAACACCAAGAAGATGTTCCCGGTCGCCAACTACGCCTCGGCGATGCTGGCGCTGAACTCCGACAAGGTCACCCGCCGCAGCGTGTCCCGCAAGTCGCTGGACGGGTTCGAGCGCGGCGCGATGATCGGCATCCAGGGCGCGCCGGACTCGCTGCCCGACAGCGGCCAGCTCATCCGCGGCCCGTGGTCGGTGTGCGTGCGCGAGACGCAGGCCGCCAACGGCGTGCCGCAGGAGCTGACCGCGCTGGCCGCCGGCCGGAACGTGGGCGGGCGCGGGCTCGGCGACGGCGAGGCGCTGGTGGTGCAGTCCAGCGGCAGCCCGTGGGTGATCTGGAAGGACCACCGGATGCCGCTGTCCCTGCCGCTGAACCAGGTGCCGGTGCTGACGAACGGCCCCGACGCGGCGAAGGTGCCCCCGACGTGGCTGAACGCCATCCCGTCGGCCGGCGCGTTCGGCGCCCCGAACGTCCCCGGGCGCGGCCAGACGGTCCCCGGCCCCGGCGGCGGGCAGGCCCGGGTCGGCCAGGTGTTCCGGGCGCAGACCGGCGCGGGCGGGCAGACCCTCTGGTACGTGATGCTCCAGGACGGGCTGTCGCAGATCAACGCGACGCAGGCACAGTTGCTGCTGCTGGACCCCAACGAGAGCCAGGCCTACCCGGGCGCGAGCGCGCGGCCGGTCGACACCGACGTGTCGTCCGCGCAGCGGATCACCTCCGGCACCCGGCTGCTCGACCAGAACCTGCCGCCGACGCTGCCGAAGTTCGCCAAGTGGGACCCGTCCACCCCGCTGTGCTCGGTCTTCCCGGTCGGGTCGTCCACCTCGCACCTGACCGTCGGCGGATCGCTGCCCGCCCCGTCCGCGGGGGTGCTCGGGTCGGGGTCGGCCGGCGGGGCGGGCACCGTGGACCAGATGGTGCTGCCGCCGGGCGGCGCGGCGCTGATGAGCCTGGTGCCGGGCGGCGGCGACGCGTCCACCTCCGCCGGCGAGGGCTCGGGGTCGCTGTCGCTCGTCAACGACCAGGGCATCCGGTTCGCGCTGCCGTCGGCGGACGTGGCGAAGAAGCTCGGCTACGACGCCAAGAAGGCCGCGCCGGTGCCGTCCAGCGTGGTGCACCTGATCCCGCAGGGCCCCGCACTGGACCCGACCCAGGCCCGAAAGCCGATTCCGACCGTCCATGGCTGACGAAGGGAATGTCCGTAATACGATGTGACGTAGATCACACCAATACTCCCATCCCGCCATGAACCGCTAGATCATCATTCACGTCGACATAGGCGGGACATACGACCTATGATCGCTGACATTTCGTGCCTCAGGAGTGCTCCCCGGGCAGGCCGCGCGCCAGAGCCCCTCGGCTCCTGGAGCGCGGCGCCACAGACTCGCAAACGGAGGTGACACTGTGGGTGGACAGTCCGCAGTCGACAGAAACGCAATGCAGCAGGCGGCGACGCGGATCGAGGACTCCGCGAACATCGTCAAGGGCCTGCAGAGCCAGCTCGAGGGCCACAAGTCGTCGCTGATGGCCGGCTGGGCCGGCAACGCCTCGGTGTCGTTCGACCGGGTCTTCAACGAGTTCCAGACCGAGATGAACAAGGTCCGCACCGCGCTGGACGGCATGCACGAGAAGCTCACCCACACGAAGATCACCTACGAGTCGACCGAGCAGGAGCAGACCGAGGCGGTCAACAAGATCAACCAGCTGCTCAACGGCAGCACCTGATCGTCCTCCCACCCCCGTCGACCCCTGAACGCGAAGGACTCGTGACGTGAGCGACAGCTACACCAAGGCAAACTTCGGCACCATGCAGCAGGCGCAGGCCGACTTCTCGCTGGCCTACCGCGCCCTGACCGACGAGCTCCACGACCTGGAGAAGAGCCTGGAGCAGCACCTCTCGCAGTGGGAGGGCAGCGCCCAGGGCGCCTACTGGGAGGCCAAGCGCACGTGGGACGCCGCCGCCGCCCACATGGGCCAGGTCCTCAACCAGCTCGGCGTCGTCATCGGCGAGGCGCACAGCAACTACAGCGCCGCGGAGCGCCGCAACCAGGGCATCTGGGGCTGAACGACCGCTGGACCGCCTACGTCGTGCCGCCCCCGCCGGGCCGCACGGCGTAGGCGTGCCAGGGGGGTCCGGAGGCCATTCGCCAGGAGGATGAGCTATGAGCAAGTACAACCTGCCGCCTGAGGCGCTCGCGAAGGTCGACTACACCTACACGACCGGCGCCGGCGAGTACAGCCAGGTCCAAACCCAGCACGGGTTGACCCAGCAGGAGTGGGACAACCTTCCTGAGTACGAGCAGCGGCAGCTCTACTACCAGTACGGCGTCCCCGCCAAGAGCCCGACGGACCCCTCCAACGCCGTCCCGCGCGGTTCCCAGCCCGACGACGAGAAGTGGGGCGTCGAGGCCGACGACGGATACGAGGTCGACCCGCAGGAGCTGCGGGACCTGGCCAGCAAGATGCACAGCCAGTTCACCGGCTGGCAGCAGCGCCTCGGCAAGGTCCAGCAGATCGCCATCACCACCGGGCACCTCGGCGGCGTCCCGGGCAGCGAGAGCTTCGTCGACCTCGCCAACCAGTCCCGCGACGGCTTCGGCACCTACATCAAGAACATCACCGAGGCCTACAACGGTGTGATCGAGAAGCTGAAGGCGACCGCGGACGGCTACGAGGCCGCCCACGGCAAGACCCAGCAGCAGGTCAACAGCGTCAAGCCCGGCGGCAACGCCAACTTCAAGTAGACCGTCCAACGGAGGGAGGTACAGCCATGGGACAGGAGTACTACGTCATCCGCGGCTCTCAGTCGTGGTCCAAGCCGACTGCCGACGGGATGAGCCTCGACGACGTCAAGAAGAAGTTGTCGAGCATCAACTCGGCGCCGGTCAAGGACGCCGGCACTGCCTACTCCGACGCGGCGGACGCCCTCGCGGAGATGAGCACCGCGTTGCGCGGGTTCGCAGAGACGCTCGTCAAGCACTGGAAGGGCGACGAGGCCAAGAAGGCCGTCCAGCAGCTCCAGCAGGTGCACTCGACCGCCATCAAGCTGTCGAACAACAGCCACACGAACGCCAGTACCTACAAGTGGTACGGCACGCAGATCCTCGACTGGTACAAGCAGGCCGGCCAGGACGCCAGTGACGGCCTCATCCACACCGGCGGCGACGACAAGCACGGCCGGGAACTGATGCAGCGGTTCCTGAACCGGACCGGCGAGGCGTTCAACGCCCACCCGGCGCAGATCACCAAGGACCTTCCCGAGGACCATGGCGGGCTGAGTGACAAGCCGACCGGCCCCGGAGGTCCGGGCTCGGGCGGCGGTGGCGGCTTCGGCGGCGGCGGTGGCGGCCTTCCCGGTGGTGGCTCCGGCGGCGGTGGCGCCGGCTTCGGCAGCGACCCGGGCGGCCTCGGCAAGTTCGGCGCCGGCAGCGGTGGCTCCGGCGGTTCCAGCCCGTTCGCTCCGGTCGGTGACGGAGGACCGCACCTGCCCGGCGCCGGCGCCGGTGGCAGCGGTGGCTTCGGCAGCGACCCCGGCGGCCTAGGAGGCATCGGCAGCGGCGGCGGCACCGGACTGGACGGAAGCGGCGGCCTTGGCAGCGACCTGTCGGGCTTCCCCGGTGGCGGCGGTGGCGGTGGCGGCATGCCCACCGGCCTCGGCGGCGGTGGCGGTGGCGGCTTCGGTGCCGACCCCGGCGGCCTCGGCGGTGGCGCCGGTGCGGGCGGCGGCCTAGGCGGCTTCGGCGCGACCCCGGGCGGGATCGGAGCGGCCGGCGGCGGCCTCGCGGGTGGCGCCGGTGCCGCCGGAAAGGGCGCGGGCGCGGGGCGTATGGGCGGCATGCCCATGGGCCACGGCGGCCACGGCGGCGGCGAAGAAGAGGAGCGCGAGCGCACCACCTGGCTGTCCGAGGACGAGGACGTCTGGGGAGCCGACGATGACACCGCACCTCCGGTGATCGGTTGATCGCCGCGGCACTGACATGATCTGGGCGGACGGGGGCCTTGACCTCCGTCCGCCCTTTCCGCATCTGGATGGGATAGGACAATGCGACGGCTGATCCAAGCGGCGGCGGCGACGGCGGCCGCGATGGGCCTGGCTCTCGGGCCGGTGACCGCGGCCCATGCGGGACCTGTCGAGCAGAAGGAGTGGTGGTTCGACTCCTGGGGGATCAGGACGGACGTGTGGCCGCAGAGCAAGGGCGCCGGCGTGACCGTCGCGGTGGTCGACACGGGCGTCAACAGCTCGCTGCCCGACCTGAAGGACGCCGTCGTGCCGGGCAAGGCCTTCAACGCGTCCGGGCAACCCACGGCCAGTGACGCAACGCAGGACCAGGACCCCGAAGAGGGCCATGGCACCGCCATGGCCAGTCTCATCGCCTCTCGAGGCACGCATACCGGGTTCTACGGCATCGCCCCCGAAGCGAAGATCCTCCCGATGCACGAACCGGGTCTCTCCCCGGACGCCACCTCCGCCGTGATCCGCTACGCGGCGGACCATGGCGCCAAGGTGATCAATTTCTCGCAGGGAGCATCGTCCGCGGTCTATCCGAACCACTGCCCGCCCAAGATGGTCGAGGCGCTCAAGTACGCCGAGAAGAAGAACGTCGTGGTCGTCGCGGCTTCCGGTAACTCGGGCGACTACAACAACGATGTGGAGATTCCCGGCTCCTGTCCGGGCGTGCTCGCGGTCGGTGCCGTCGACCACCAGGGCAACCCATGGGAGCACACCCAACGGCAGGACTACGTCACGGTCGCCGCACCGGGCGCCGGTGTCGGCGGTATGGGCAAGACAGGGCACGTCTATAACAACGGCGAGGGGACGAGCCAGGCGACCGCTCTGACGTCTGGGGCGGTTGCGCTCATCCGTAGCAAGTACCCGCAGATGACGGCGCGACGCACTGTCCAACTTCTCACCAACACGGCGAAGGACTTCGGGAAGCCGGGCAAGGACGACCAACTCGGCTACGGCGTCATCAGCATTACGCGGGCGTTGAAGAACAACGTTCCGCAGAACGCGAAGAATCCGGTCTACGAGCGGCTCGACAAGGCCGAGGTCAAGGGTTCCACCGGCGGCGGCAATCAGGGCGCACCCGCTACGAAGAGCGACAGCGGTGACTCCGGCGGCTCGAACACGCCGCTCATCGCCGGCGTCATCGTCGTGGTCGTCGTGGTGGTCGGTGTCGGGCTCATCATCGTGCTCCGCCGCCGGAAGCCCAGCGGTGCCGGCGGGCAGCCGTACGCGTCGGGCCCCTTCCCGAACGGGCCACAGCCGATGGGACAGCCGGGCACGCCCCCGTCCTTCGGAGGCCACACCGGCGGCCAGCCGCTGCCCCCGCAGCCTGGCCGACCCTACCAGGGGCAGCCGCCACAAGACGGGCCGTACCCGAATCCGGGACCGCCCGCACCGCAAGGACAGCCCAACCGGAACCTGGCACCGCCATCGGACTGATCGCGCCCGTCAGCAGGCGGACGGGGGCCTGGCCTCCGTCCGCCCCTTTCGTCACCTCAGGGGCGGCGTAGAGCTCGTCCACGCGACACGGAAGCCTGTATCCCGGCATGATCTGTCGGTTCAGCCGGCCTTGGATCAGTGGCGTAGGCAGGTCTTGCAGGAGGTCAGGGCCGCGGCGACGTCGCGGGCGATCGCGTCGGCCGCTATGCGGGTGACGGATTCGTCCAGCGGAACGCCCTTGCTCTGGACCGCGACTCCGTCATGGGCGAGGGGGTAGGTCGCGCCATCAAAGTCCACGGTGATGACGGCGTTCTCCGTGCGGACGACCATTCTGGAGGTGCCGCTGCGTCCGACCGCGGTCGTCGTCACGCGGTGATGCAGGAATGCTTCGTTGCCGAGTCCGCGCACCAGTTGCGGGGCCTCGTTGTGGGTGGATCCGATGCTGTCGGTGATCGTTCCCTGCGAGGACGTCCGCCAGGCCGACCGGTAATCGGACTCGGCGTCGGTGAGCCCGGACGTGCCGACGAACAGCCGCGTGGCAACGCGCAGATGCCGCGCGACGAGCGTCTTGCCCTTCTCGGCGGTGAGCGGCTCGCGCCATTCGCACGCCACATACTGCTGGTCGCCGGCAAGACCACCGGTGTCCGGCGTCGGCTTCCCCGCCGCTGGCAGGTACTTGGACAGCACACCAGCGGACGGCGACTGACAAGCCTCCGGCAGCGCTGCGAAGTGAAGTTTCGGCGGGGTCTCGTCAGCCGAGCCCGAGACGCCCCAAGCGACGCCGCCCGCGACCACGAGAGCCGCTGCGGCCGCCCCTGCAATCGCGACCCGCTTCTTCCTCGTCCACCCGAGAGCGGGCCGCCGCGACGCCTCCGGAGGCTCTGAGAGCCCTTCTGAGCGCTCTGCAGGCGGCTCTGGCGGGGCGAACTCCGGCCCCGCCTCGTCCGTGCCCGTGGCACCGGGCTCGACCGCGTCCCGGTACGAGCCGTCCAACTGCTGGTCGGGAGCCACGAACTCCGGCCGCGAACCCTCAGCCAACCCTCGAGCCCCCAAACCACGTACGACCGGCCCACTAGATACGCCGTGAGATTAACACCGAAGCGAAGCCGGCCCTGGACGTCCCGGAAGTGAAGGCGAGCTTGCCCGGCCCCTCGGCCCGGACGGCGGCCGGCGAACTTCCTGACTACCGCTTGACTCGTCCTGCCCTACACGGAAGATTCCGCCGCATCTCCGCTGTGGCCCCACAGAGGAACACGCATAACCATCCTGGAGCGTTGGGGATGGACGCAGCGCCTCTCACCGCCAGTGGCGGGATAAGAGTCGTCCGCAGAGAGGCGCTCATGACAGTACGAACCGGTAAAGCAGCGGTGCTGGCCCTCGCGTGCATGTTCGTTTCGAGCTGCGTCTCCACGCATTTGCGGTCTGGTTCGCCCGCTGCGCCCACGTCCGTCCCTCCGATCACCACCGCAGGCCCCACGCCGGGACATTGGAACGCCGCGTGGACGAGGAGGCTCGCCCCCGTTCAAGTGACAGGCGGCATCAGAGACCTGGCCCTGGTGGGAGGAGCCCTGGTTACCGCGTCGCCCCAGGGGCTTGAGGCTCTCAACGCCCGGACGGGCGCGACCCTGTGGCGCAGCATCACCTTTGACCGCTCGGGAGTCGCGGCGTTCGCGGTCAGCGGTCAGCAGGTGGTCGTCGCGACCCGCGGTGGACGCTGGCTCAGCATCAAAGCGCCGACCGGTCAGGTCTCCTGGGGATCACCATCACCACCCGGCGCGTTGATCCCGTATTCCGATGAGCTTCAAGCGTTGGCTACGTCGGCGACAGTTCCCGTGGTCTCGTCCGACGACCGCACCATTCGCGGCGTCGACAGCCAGACCGGGCGCATCAGGTGGGGTATCGGTCGGCAGCAGCTCTACGGCTGCACCCCCGACGCATCCCGGTTGACTCAACCCGGCAGCGTCGAAACGAAGCGATACGTCAGCAAGAACTGGCTCGCCATTCCGGTCACATGCGGCACGAGAAACGCCGTCGTCTCGGTGGACGCCGCATCGGGTCGGGCCGCGTGGCGCCATGGCACGGTGACGCCGGACGACTCTCCTCTATCGTCCGCGGGTGACAGGTTCGTCGGCATCAACGATGACGGCTACGGGATATTCGAGCAGGGAACTGCAAAGGACTCGCACAGGCTGATCGCCCAAAGCCCATCAGGTCAAGTCAGGACAGTCCTGGACGAGGCCGAGGCCTATGACTTCTGGGGACCGCTTTCCCCACTGGCAACGGCTGGCGGCAGGATGATAATTCCGTTCCTGAGGCATGGGAAGCATTACTTCGCCGTCATGGGCACCAGTGGAGCCCGCGCCTCGATCGTGAACCTTTCGGAGAAGGTACGAAAGGCAACATTCGATGGCATCCGAGCATACGGAATCCAACAGGACGGATCCATCAAAGTGGCGGCGACCGATCAAGCGTCGCCGACTGGAGTGCGACCGCCACTGAAGGCCAAAGCCTTCTGGATCGCCGCAGGAAACGGATCCCTATTTATCGCCACATCAGGTGATCTCTCAGAGAGAGGACAGGTAACAATTACCTCGATCGGCAACTAAATGAGCACCGGTCGCAGGTGAGGGTGGACGGCGGCGACCACGGCGGGCGGTCTCGGTCACCGGGACGGTCTGCTGCCGGCTCGGGCGCCGGCCCCGGCTGATCTACCGGCTGCACTATTACCGCCGCCGCAAGGGCGAACGCGCCAGCTTCACCCGGGCCGAGTACAAGAGCATGCTGCATGCCGGCCACCAGCGGTTACCCGGGGAAACCGTGCTGATCTGGGACAACCTGAACGTCCACCACTCCGCGGCCATGCGCGCGTTCATCGACGCCCACGCCGACTGGCTGACGGCGTTCTACTGACCTGCTCACGCCTCCGACCTCAACCCCGGCGTGATCAACAGTTGCCTCACCACCACGGGCCTCACCTTCACCACCACACCTGCCAACGCCAATTGACCCTGGTTAGGACGTCCTGGGCGACCTCATCTTCTCTCCAGTGCGGATGCGACGGGCAACCCGCAGGTCTTGTCGATGACTCAAGATCGCAGTCGTGGACCCACTGCCGGAATGAGCAGCGAGGGCTGACGGCCTGGGCGGCATGGCCCGGCCGTGTCGCTGTGCTGCCCGGGACGGGCATCTCGGTGGTTATGGTCGGAGACCTCCCTGACCGGCAAAGGCGGAGGTAGCGGGCACGGCATGGTTCCCTTATTGACTAAGCCTTGACTTGTCTTGCCAGGCGCGGAAAGATTCCGCCGGACCCTGGTGGCGCCGTCTTCCTTCCGCTGGAGGCGGACGTGCGGTGGGCCGAGCTGAAGCCTCGCCGTCGGCGGAGAGCCGTCGTGGTGCGAGGCGGAACCAAGTGGAATCGTGGGCCGGCGGCGTGATCGTCTCCGCTCTAGAACCGCAGAGGAACACGCATGACTACCCCCATGGTGACCGCCGACGGGATTGAGTTCCGGGTCCATCGCGGTGAACTGACCGGTATCGCACGCAAGGCCGATTCGATCGGCAAGCGCATCGCCGAATTGCCGAAGGTGATCGAAGGGCCGTCGCGAGACGCGGCCACCGGCCATGCCGGTTGGGAGTCGGGCTCGGCGTTGTCGCAATGCGCAACTGCATGGACCGGCAACATCGGCAAGCTGGGCGGCCAGGCGACCGATGTGGGCAGCAGGTTGCACACCTCCGTTCAGCACTATCACGAGGCGGAGCAGCGGGTCATTCACCACGTCCGGCAGATCGGGGGGCAGTGAAGCGACATGGTGAGCTTTGACCAGCTGCTCAGGGCCAAGCCGGAACTCTTCAGCGAGACGGCCAAGTCGTGGACTCACTGCGCGGCGAAACTCGATGACGAGGCCGGACACCTGACCTCCCAGGTCTTCCGGCCGATGCAGCGCCCCGACGTGTGGGCTGGCCCGGCGGCACAAGCCGCGGCCGCACATTGCGGAAACGTCGAGCAGGCCACGACGGACGCCGTCGACGAGATGCGTCAGGTGGCCGGAGTCCTGCGCGCTCTTTCGGAGGAGATCACCAGCGCCCAACGGGAGTTGCACAGTGCCCTCGATGCCGCCCGTCGCAGCAACGTGGCGGTCTCCAGCGACGGCTCCAAGGTCACCGCTCCGAAGATCCCTGTGCCGGCCGGCCAGTCCGACCTCGCGGCGCAGCGCCAAAAGCAGATGCAGGGCGTTGTCGACAACATCGCGAAGCTGATCAAGGATGCGGTCGACCGCGCCACCAAGGCGGACCAGGCGACGGCTCAGCAGCTGCGCAGGTGGGGGGTCGCCATGCCGGACGCCGATACCCAGGCGGCGAATGACGCCAAGTTGGCCGCCCAGGCCAAGCGGGCGGCGGAGTTGGCGAAGAAGGCTCCGATCTTGAGTGAGGCCGAGCTGAAAGAACTTGACGACCTGCTCAAGCAGAACTCGGGCAACCCCCTGTTCGCCACAGCGTTCCTCAACGATCTCGGTCCCCAGGGGACGCTCCGATTCGGCGGGGTCCTCTCGACGATGGATCCGTACGGCGGCGACAAGGGACGCACGGCGCTGCTGGGCGACCTCCAGCGCCAGATGGGTACGGCGCTGGCGGCCGGAACAGACCCCGCCAACCATCAGCACGTTCCGGATGCATGGGTGAAGCAGCTCGAAGCCGCCGGCAAGCAGAAAATGGACATCGGCCTGCGCAACTACCAACCCTACGGTTACCAGATCCTGGGAAACCTCATGCGCAGCGGTCACTATTCGACATCCTTCCTCAAGGACGTCGGTGGGGACTTGTACGACTTCGAAAAGAGCCATCCTGGAATCTGGCAGGAGAACAGCCCAACCGGGTTGAACGGTCGCCTGCATCTCAACATCAGCGACGGCAGTGGCGCGGGCAACGATCCAATGTACGGCCTCATGCGTGCCATGGCCGACAACCCTGACGCGTCCAGGCAGTTCTTCTCCGACCATGGCAAGATCGACTACTTCCTCACCCAGCGCCGGTGGCCCCTCGACTTCAGCGAACCGGCGGTGCCCAAGAACTACCAGCCGCCGGCGATGGGCATGTTCGGCGGCGCACTCGAGTCCGCGACCGCCGACGCCGGTACGGATCCGGCTTCCGCCGAGATCGCCCGCCACACGATCGAGACCATCGGGAAACCGACTGACTACGGCGGGCTCAACGGTCACATTCCGGACGGCCTGCGCGGCCACGTTTCGAATGTCATCGCCAACGACATCAACGACGTGCATGGCAAATTCCTCGGCCAGAACCTCGACGGTAACACCGACAACTATCGCCGTGTTCTCGCCGACCTGGCCAAGGATCCCAATGACTACGCCGTCGTCTATACCGCAGAACAATTGCACGCGCACCAACTGATGCACGGGCATCATCCGGCCGGTGACCTCGATGCCGCCGCCCGGGTCCTCGGGACGCTGGATCACGGGGAGAACGAAGCGATCCGTGCCGACGCCAGCAAATCGGACGCACAGTACAACCAAGCACTGGGCCGGTATCAAAAGGTCACGAACCTCGTGGTCGGGAACGTCGCTGGTCGAATTCCGGTCCCAGGTGTGGGAGAACTCCTCTCGGGCGGGGTCAATGAGGCGTTCAAGTCGGCGCAACACAACACTTCAGAGGCTGCATCGGCGCAATCGGCGATGAATACGGGCCGGACCGAGGACTATGTCAACTTCCTTGCACGCGAAGCCGCCAAATATGGTGATGGCGATATGGCTCATTTGAACGAGCGGGCGCAACTCGAATTCTCTCAGGCGCGAGATCACGCGGGCGGTGTGACGATCCAGGGCTCCGGAGGGTGATGAGTGCGGCACGGGATCATTCGCCGGCGAACGGGTGTCATCGTCATCGTTGGCGTCATTTTAGTAGCCGCCGCCGCGGCGTGGTGGCTGGTGAATCGGTCGCGAAGACTGGCGGACCCGTGCTCCCTCGTCCCCTTCAGGGATGCTCAACTCCTGGTGTCCGATCCGGCCAGGAAGGGTCAGAAAATCGGCGAGGACACCGCTATCTGCTCTTGGACGCGCGGCCATGAAGACCTGATGGTCAAAGTTCAGAGATTTTCGGGCAGGGGGGACCTCGGTGGGAGCCGGCGGGCCGCTCGCGCTGTCACCGAATACAGAACTCCCCAGGCCTTCGTCCGAACCCCGCCGGCGAAGATCGGCAAGGTCGACGAAATATGGGAGTGGTATTACGGCACCTACTGGTACATGCACATTGCGCTTCGCTATGACAACGTCATTGTCTGGATCAATTATGTGCCGGTCGACTCCGTCAAAGTGTGCCCCTCGACCTGCCCGGAACTTCATGAAGCGGATTTTCGGCGACTCGCACATGATGTAATGCGAAAATATCGTCCGTAGTTGATCGGCTCTGTGGGCGGGCTGTCGCATGGAATGGCCGCCAAAGTTGCTGCAGGCGGAGTGATCGGCGGTACCGACGATGGCATCTGGGGTGACATAAAAGTCTTTGGTGAGAGGTTGTCGCCTATGAAATGGGAGTCGGCGCTGCTCTCATCGGCCCCTCCCTTGTCGCCCTGACCGTCTGCAGGAGGGGGACGTAGCGGTCGGGCGACGGCATTGCGGATGCGCGCGCAGCCCGCGCTCGATCAGCGGGTTCCCCCGGCTGCCCCGGCGGACGCGGGTCAGCACGCGCCGCGTCGGGACGGCGGCGCCGGTCAGCGGCACCCGGATCACCGGCTGGTCGGCGAACCCGTCCGCGAGGCGCGGCACCCGGGACAGGCCGAGGCCGTTCGCGACCAGCGGCCAGGACGTGGCGGCGTGCGCGATCCGTGGCGTGGAACCGGCGGCGGCGCAGTAGGCCATGACTGCCGGTGTGACCGCATGCGTCGGGGTGGACGCTGATCCACGCCTCGGACGCGGCGTCCTCCAACCGGACGACGCCCCGCCCGGACAGGAGGTGCCCCACCGGGACGATCAGGTCGAGCGCCTCCTCCAGCAGCCTGGGGTCGCCGGGCGGCGGTGTGTCCGGGGACGGCTCGATGACGGCGATGTCGGTCTCGCCGTCCAGGGGGAGGGCCGCGAACTCCTCGTCCGGGACGAGGATCTCCAGGGCACCGCGGTCGGGGTCGAGCCGGACGGCGTCGCCGTCCCGGACCCGGGCCAGCGACCCGCCGGCCGCCGCCTCCGGCGACACGTGGATCGCGGCGGGCACCGGCCCGACGCCCCCGACGTGCGGCCGTCCGTGACAAGCGCGACGCGGTGGCCCCGGTCCTGGAGGACGGCGAGGGGCGGACCTGCTCGCCGACTTGGTGTCGCATGAGGGCTCCGTCAATCGTCCGCCGCACCGCACGTTCGCGGCGGCGCGCAAGACGGCGCTGTGGACGTAGGCAATCAGGTCGTACGGACGGATGTCGTCCAGGCCAGGGTGCGCGGAATCTCATCGGGCGGTGGCGGGGTCTCGGTGAGTGGGAGGGCTGGTGTTGAAGGTGGGCGGGTTGTGAGAATCCGTCCATGAGTTCAGGGCCGGGCAGGCGAGGCGTTACCCACCGCATGGTGGACGTGGGGGACGTCAGCCTTCACGTGGTCGAGCAGGGCGAGGGGCTGCCCGTGGTGATGTGCCATGGCTTTCCGGGGCTCTGGTACAGCTGGCGGAACCAGGTTCCCGCGCTCGCCGCAGCCGGGTACCGGGCGATCGCGCCGGACATGCGCGGGTACGGGCGGAGCGACCGTCCCGCCGCGCCGGGCGACTACGACCGGCGGCACACCGTGGCCGACATGGTGGGCCTGCTGGACGCGCTGGACATCGATGAGGCCGTCTTCGCGGGGCACGATTTCGGGGCGTCCCTCACTTGGGACTTGCCGCAGTGGGCGCCCGGGCGGGTGAAGGCGCTCATCCAGTTCAGCGTGCCGCGCGTCCTCGTGTCGAGCCGTCCGCCGGGCGAGCTCTACGCCCGGTTGGCCACGCGCCATTTCACTCACATGCACTACTTCCAGCAGCCCGGGACGGCCGACGAGGAACTCGCCAGGGAGCCCGGACGCTTTCTGAAAAATGTGTTCTGGGCGCTCAGCGGCGGCTACCGGTACCTCGATACGTGGCGGCATCCCAGCGAAGGCAATGGCTACCTCGATGTCCTGCCCGAGGCGCCGCCGCTGCCGTGGCCGTGGATGTCGGAGGCGGAACTCGCCATTTACGTGGGCGAGTTCAGCCGGACGGGATTCACCGGTGGTCTCAACTGGTACCGCGCCAACGACCACGTCTGGCGGGAGAAGCAGAACCGGCCGGACGAGCCCGTCAACGTCCCGACGCTGTTCGTGGTGGGCGACCGCGACCCTGTTCACGAGATCATGGGCGCCGGTTCCCTGACCGCGATGGAGGGCCTCGTGCCCGGCCTGCGCGGCGTTCACGTCCTCGAAGGCGCGGGGCATTTCGTGCAGATGGAGGCAGCGGACGAGGTCAACGCCGCCATGCTCGCCTTCCTCACCGACCTCGAGTGACGCATCCAGGTCGACGCCCCGAACGCGATCCCGAGTTCGGGCATCGAGATGTGGTGATCAAGCCGTCTACAGGAGCTTCTTCACCTCACCGGCTAAAGGTCAGCATTGCGATCATTGAGTCTTTTTCGGCGGTGGTGTGGGGACTGCTGATCACGTGATGGTCGCGGTCTGTATGGCTGCGCCACCGGCGTCGTCCGCTGGCACCGCAAGAAGATCGGCAGCAAGGGCCGGGCAATGCCGCACGGCCCGCAGTGCGTCGGGTCGATGAGGCTGTGCCAACTCTGCTGAGATCGGACAGCGGGGCGGTCCATCACTCGGGAGCGGGCCATTCCTCGGCCAGGAGCGCGTATGAGAGACCGTCGAGCCATCCCCTGGTGCGGTGGAGAGAGTCTTTCACCGTGTGCTGTTCGCGGCGCATCCCAACCCGCTCCATCAGCCGCCACGAAGGTTCGTTGTCATAGAAACACTCCGCGTGCAGGCGGCGCAGGCCAAGACTCCCGAAGGCGACGTCGATGAGGGCACGTACCGCTTCGGTGGCGTAGCCCTTGCCGCCGTAGGAGGGATCCAACGTCCACCCGAGCTCTCCTTGGACGTTTTTCGCCTGGTCGGCGACCTCCTCCTGGGCCCAAGCGTCCTGGACCTGCAGCGTCAGATCGCCGATCACCCGGCCGTCCAGTTCGACGATGAGCAGGTCTGCGAGCCGCTCCTCGCGGAGAAAACGCTCGCGGTAGCCGTCGTATGTCGTCGTGGCGGCCCCAACCCATTCGTGAATCTCCGGCAACTGCCGGAAGGCCCAGGTCGCGTCCAGGTCGTCGGGGGTGGCGCGGCGCAACAGCAGTCGGTGGGTGGAGATCGGCCAGTCCAGCGTGTCAAGAGGGTGGCGCATGGGTTTCATGCTGGCAGAGAGCCGTGATGACACACAAAACGGATTACTGCGGGCGACGTCCTCTTCAACGACGCGGCGATCGCCCTAAAGGAACTGACAGGACACCGAAGCGACCAGGGCTCCCGGAACCCGGCACCGGCGTCGTCCGCCGGCACCGCAAGAAGATCGGCAGCAAGGGCCCGGCGCTGCACGGCTCGGTCCACGACCTGGCCGCGGCCCGCATCTGAGGTCTCATTCGGGTGTTGGCCGCCACCGGACTTCTCGTGCTGGCCGACAAGGCGTACCAGGGCGCCGGCGCGCATATCCTCACGCCCTCCAAAGGGCGCCACAAGCCCGAACCGCAAAAGGACGCCAACCGTGCACACGCCAAGCTCCGCGCGCCCGGAGAACGAGCGAACGCCCAGCTCGAGTCATGGCGCATCCTGTGGAAACTGCGCTGCTGCCCCCACCGCGCCGGCCGCCTCGCCAAAGCCGTCCACCCTGCAACTCCGCGAGACCACGTCACGCTGAAAAAGGCTCAGTGCCTGATCGTCATCTTTTCAGACCGGTGAAAAGGGTCAATGAATGCTTCGGGAAATCGTTTCTGCGTATTGTTGCGCGTATTCGGGGATTTTGGAGTTGTTTCGTGCCAGGCCGATCAGTCGGAAGGTCGTGATGACATCGATGTTTCCTCGGGCGACGTCCACGTTCACCAGTCCGGCGGCCACTGTCATGCAGGCGGAATCGGCGATGGCGGTGATCTCCTTGCACTTGCCGGACCTGATGATAGAAGCAATTGAATGTGACGCGACTGAGGCGGTGGGCCACGCGCTGACCGTCACGGTCGCCATGGATCTGTCGTCGCCGTGAAGGGCTGTGGAAGCCAGGCAATAGGTGTGCTTGTCACCTGACTCCTGGGACCGTACCTGGAGTCTTCGGCCCAGCAGGAGTGACTTGCTATGGGCGGTGGCCAGCATGCAGGCGGAGGGCATGGAGAACTGCTGTCCTGGGGGGTCCACCGTGGGCATCCTGATGCTGCCGGGGGTGGGTTCGCTCGGGCTCCCGCCGGCGGAACAGGCGGAGACCGTGAGCAGCATTGTGCATAGCACGGCGGTGTAGTGGCGCGGTGGCCCGTGTGCGATCACCGGCGTGTCCAGGCTTTGGGGTCCTTGAGTCCTACTGATGAGTTGCCGGGCGGTGCTATGGCCACGACGGTGGCGCTGACGTTGTTCAGAGCCTTGATCTGATCGCTGTGGGCGTCCATGGCGTTGTCGATGACGTTCTTGACGTTGTCCACCATGCTCGACAGGAGGCCGGTGAAATGCGAGGCCTGCAATGCGAAGCCGGCCGGTGCGCCCACGCCGGTGGCCTCGGCCAATCCGCCGAGGTAGGTCTTCCAGTCGCCGAGAGCGCCGCCGATGAAGTTGCTGAGAGCCTTGGCGCAGTCGAGGATGTAGTTGACGCAGCTCTTGTACATGTTGATAAGGGTGCTGTAGAGCGTCGCCGTCTCCTTCGCCGCCGTCTGCAGGGCGGTCACGTTGGCCGTGACCTTCTTGTCCACCTCGGTGACGTAGTCCGCGAACCCCATCGCGGCGCCCCCGGTCCAGTACGTGTCGACGTCCCCGCGAGCCGTCGCGACGGAGCGCGACGAATCCTGCATGTGCTTGGCCGAGGCCTCCCATGCGCTCACGGCCCTCTGCACATTGTCCGGATGGCCGATCATGTCCTTGACGAGGTCGAGGGTGTCGATCGCCGGCTGGTAGAAGAAGAAGTCGGCCCACTTGCGCACTGTGGCCGCGGCGCCCTCCGGGAAGGGCACGGCCTCCTGGATCGTCGTCATGGCCTTCCTCGTCCCATCAGCCGTGCTTCGGCATCAGCGTGAGGTTCTTGTCCTCGGCGTGGTCGTATTCGTTCGCCGTCATGCGAAGGTTCACCGCCGACAGGGCGAGCACGTTGCGGCCGCTGTCGAGCTGCTGCCACACGCCGTCGACGACGGCGTTGTACTTGCTGGGAATGTTGGCGACCCTCCCCAGATAGCCCAGATCATCCGCTCCGAGCTTCGCCCCGTTCAGGTCGCTGCCGGCCGCGGCCCAGTCCGCCGCGGCCTGGGTGAGCGACTTCGAGGCCCGGCGCAATGCGGCGGTTGCGACAAGGAGTTCGGACATTGGTCACCTCGCTGCGTTCTGCTGCGCGCGGGCCGCGGTTTCCGCGGCCGCGGACACGGCTCGTACGATGCGCTCCGCAAGGACCTTTCCGCGGTAGCTATGAAGGTTCTGTGACGTCAGCGTCACGTCCACGAGGAATCCGAAGCCGTTGACCCGGACGGTCCCGAGACCTCCCTCGATCTCCTGTTCGAAGTGCTGAGGAGGGCGTCGGCTGGCCTCCTCGACACTGTCACGGAACTCGCTTTCGGCCTGGTGTACGAAATTCGCGACCGAATCGATCTCGGCCTGAAGGTATTCGGCCCACATCGTGGCCCCGCTCTCCGGCTTAGAAGGACGACCAGTCGGGTGCGGAGGACTGCCTGATGCTCTCCGCCGTGGCGGCCGTAACGGCCTCGGTGATCCGCCGACCGGTCGTCCGCGAATGGGGCCCGCGCAGCAGGCCGTCGTCGATGTCGAGTGCGAGGAGCCGTCCGGTTCCGTCCACGGACGCCGTAACATCGCCGTCCCGGGACGCTGCGGAGAATATTCGGCTCCGCCGCTCTTGAAGCAGTTGATCGGCCTGCTCGGCGCGGACGCGTGCGAGGGTGGCGGCTGTGGAAAGGGCCTCGATCCTGCGGTCCTCGCTGATCAGTTTCCCAGTGTCGGAGAAATCCACAGGGGTACTCGCCGGCGGCGGTCCGTCTTGTTTCGGGGGCCCGGTGTTGGCGGGAACTTGCTCGGCAGCGGTTTCCTGGCGGCCTTGCCGTGGTTCTTCGGGCTCTGGCGCCGGCGGCTGGGGTGATTCGATTCTGGAGCGAATCTCGTCTGCGTTCGTGGGGGCGAATGGTGTGCTTCTGTTGAGGATGCTGTCAATTGACCGGTTGTCGTCGGGGGAGCCCATCGTCATGCACAACTTCCCGTAGTCGGAGCGATGAGGAGTGTCGCTATGCGGGGTGTGCGTTGCGAGGTGGCGCTCAAGAGGTCACGTGAGTGTCCGTGGGAGGGATCATAGTAATGAAGCCGGGCAGCAGCAAGATGCCGTCATGACCAATCTGGTGTTCTGAGTCAGGTGACTTGTTCGACGTCGGGTGTTTGAGGTCGGGGACGTCAGCGTCCGGAAATGATCGTCTGGGGTGGGGTGGTCCGGTTAGGGCCTCGGCGGGGGTGGTGGGGGAGCGGATATCGTCTGGGCGGGCTGTTGGTTTCGGTTGGAGGTGGGGAGTTTGACTCAGGCCGGGTGGTATGCGGATCCCTATGGTGGGGGCGGGCTTCGCTGGTGGGACGGGGCGAGGTGGACGGAGCACGTCAACGCGGCGCCCGCGCAGCAGCCCGCGGCGGCGGCTCCTCAGCAGGGGGCGGGGCAGCCGCGGCCGGGCGGCGGCGGTGGGGGGCCGGTGCTGCACAAGGAGCGGTATGGGGTCGAGTTGTACGCCGACCAGAACGTGATCTCGTTCGACGGGACGACCATCGAGCTGGCCAAGGCCGAGTTCGTCGGATATTCGGTGGTGCGGAACGAGATGCGGGTGCCGCTGAACATGCATGTGCACACGTCGAGCCAGTACCACTTCGAGATGGGGTTCTTTCCCGTCAACCAGGCGCCCGCCGTGGTGTTCAAGGACAGCGGGGTGCGGTCGAGCACGCCTCCGGACTGGCAGTTCCTCGTCGACCTGTCGAAGGCTTATGTGGAGCCGCGGTTGCTGCGGGAGTTCCTCGCCGCGATCGAGGCGGGGCAGACGGTCGACGTCGGCAAGGTGCGGATCGACCGGAACGGGTTCGCCGGCGGGAGCGTCTCGCACGGCTGGGACGGCATCGAGGGCGTCACCTTCGAGAAGGGGAGCTACTTCGTCCGGGTGCGGGGCGCCCGCAAGCCGATTCTGCGGATCCCGCAGCAGAACCAGAACGTGATGCTGCTTCCGCAGATCTTCGATGTGCTGAAGCGCTGACGGTTCAGTCCCGGGCGGCCAGCTCCTTCAGCGCGGTGAGGCTCGGCGCCTCGGCCCGCGAGCCGGGGATCACCTTGCCCGGGTGCCAGGCGCCGTCCGCGACGGGGAGGTCGGCGGCGGCGAACTCGTCCAGCAGCCGGGCCGCGGGGACGTCGCGGGCCTTGGCGGCGCGCAGCTCCTTCGTCCAGGCGACGGCCTCGTTGGCGCCGTCGTCGCCGGCGGCGGGACGGCGGACGAACCCGGCGGCGTCCTCCCCGTCGGCGGCCCACAGGTAGCCGAGGACGGTGTCGCCGGCGCCGACCGCCAGGTAGCCGACGGGCCGGTCGGTCCGGGACGGGTAGTTCGCGGGCGCGGAACCGACCCGCCGGAGGTCGAGGTTCTCCGTGGTCCGCCTGACGTCGCGGTCGTCGATGCCCATGCTGTGGTCTCCTGTTCCCGTCACGCCACCGGCGGCGGGGGCGGCTTGAGGATCGCGTTCCATTCGAGCGTGCGGTTCGCGTCGGCCAGGGCGGCCGCGCCGACCTCGGGGACGCGGAAGCCGTTGCCGCGCATGTGCCCGACCAGGTCCGCCGCCGGCGGGAGGTCGTGGACGCGCAGGTAGAAGGCTACTCCGGCGGCCCAGACGAAGGTGCCGTCGGTGTGGTAGGCGACGGGAACGGTGCTGGGCCGGGCCGGGACGAGCATGTCGGCGGTCTTGTTGCCGCTGTCGTAGACGACCGGGGCCTGCTCCAGGTACCGGAGGATCGCGTCCCGCTCCTGCGCGGGGACGGGCGGCGCCGGGTCCGCGGTGAGGTCGCTGTGGTCGAGGTCGGGGAAGACGAGGCGCAGGGACTGGGTGTGGCGGGAGGCGAGCCGCCGCAGGTCGTCCAGGCTCGCGGCCTCCTCTTCGGGGGCGTCCGCGGACGGGCCGCCTTCGATGCCCTTGCAGTCGCGGACGGCCTGCAGCGCGGGCACTCCGGCGGCGTAGGCGTCGCGGAGCCGGACGATCAGCGGCCCGCCGGCGTTGGTGCCGGCGATGCCGGCGTCGTCGCGCCCGAGGTAGGAGGCGGCGTTGCCGCCGACCGCCGCCCACAGGTAGCCGAGGACGACGTCGCCGCGGGTGACGGGCAGGTACCGGACGGGTCCGGCGGCGGCGTCGGGGTAGGTCGGCGGGAGCGTGAAGCTGAGCGGCCCGAAGCCCTTCGACCGGTCGGCGGGGGTGCCGTCGGGGTACTCGCCGTCCTGGACGAGCGGTCCGGGCTCGGGCGGAAGGCCCGGGTTGGCCAGGACCTGCAGGTCGGTGAGCGAGGCGGCCCGCTCCTCACGGGACCCGGCGGGGATTCCGCCGCCCTTCGGGTCCTGCGGGGCGCCGATCCAGCGGCGGATCGCTTCGCGGGCGGGCAGGCCCTGCCGGTGCGCCTCGTCCAGGCGGGCCTGCCAGACCATCGGGGTCTCCCACGCCCGCTCCAGCGCCTCGTTGCGGCGGATGAAGCCCGCGGCCCGGTCGGTGACGGCGGCCCACAGGTACCCGACGGTCTCGCCGGCGAGCACGACCGGCAGGTACACCACCGGCTTCCTGGTGAAGGCCGGGTAGCTGCGGTTCAGCGCTTCGTCCAGCCCGGCGATGGGCGGCAGGCCCGGCCCGCCGGGGGCGCCGGGGGCGCCGGGGCCGGGAGCGCCGGGTGGGGGAGGCGGGAAGCTCATGACGACCTCAGGATCGGGACGCGCCGGTCACGGCGGCGACGGCTTCGTTGCGGGCCTGCTCGGCGACCTCCGGGATCCGGAAGCCGCGCGACCGGATGTGCTCGACCAGCGCCGGCTCCGGCGCGACGCCGTGCGCGCGCAGGTAGTAGCCGACCGCGCCGGGCCACACCCAGGCGCCGTCGGTGTGGAACGTCAGCGGCACCTTGGCGGCCCGCTGCGGGTCGAACAGGTCGCTGTCGAAGCTGCGGGCGGCCAGCACGATGGGGGACTGCTCCAGGTAGCGGACGAGCGGCTCCCGCTGGTCGGCGGGCACGTCGGGGCGCTGGACGACCGGGGCGCCGTCCGCCGCGAGCGCGTCGAACGGCTTCGCGACCCGCAGTCCCTGCGCGGGCGCCAGCCAGGGCGGGGTGTGCTCGCCGTCGCGCGGGAAGAGGCGGCGCTCCTCCTCGTAGGCGGACTCCGGCACTGGGGCGCCGCGGAAGTCGGGCTCGCCCTGGTAGTCGTAGCGGATCCCGTAGGAGAACGGGAAGTCGAGCGTGAACACCGCGGTGAACCAGGTGCCCGTCCCCGGCTGGTACATCCCGGCGCGCAGCCGGCCGAACAGCTCGCCGAGCGCGGCGGGGGCGTCGACCACCTCCGGGAACGGCCTGCCGACGGGCTTGGCCGTCATCCGGGTCTCCGCGTGCGTCCCGAGCTGCTGGTACTGCGCGACCGCCTGCTCCCAGCCCGCCGGGAGGGTGTGCGTCAGCAGGAGGGTGATCTCCTCCAGCATCCGGTTCTGCTCGGCCGGGTCGAGCGGCCGGTTCTCGCTCACCATCTACTCATTCCCTCCGTTGCCCCGGCGCCGCTCAGCCGCTCTGCCCGGCGCCGGCGCGCCGGGTGATCCGGTCGCGGAGCCAGCCGGGGACGTGCTCGTCCGCGCGCGGGAACACGGCGAGGTCCTGGGCGAACAGCTCGTCCGGGACGGGCGGCTCCCACATCGGGTCGAACTTGTCGTTGAAACTGATCCAGTACGCGCCGGGCGGGTCCAGCATGTACCGCATCCCGAACCACGTGCCGGTGTCCGGCCGGTACATGATCGACCGCAGCCGCGCGGCGATGTGCTGCAGGTCGCGGGGCGGGTCGATCGCCGGGGACGAGCCGTCCCGCATGATCACGGTCAACGCCAGGTCGGTGGCGCCGGCGAGCATCCGGACCTGCAGGTCGACGCGCCGCCACTCGGGCGGGACGACCTGCACCAGGATCTGGCCGGCGCGCTGGACCAGCCGGGTGTACTCCTGCTGGTCGTAGGGCTGCGGCGACTGCCGCGGGTACGGCTGGTCGGCAGGGGGCTGGGTCATCGGACGGGTTCCTCCTAGCTCGGGGAGTCTATTGCCCGGCGGGCGGGATCGGTTCGCCGCCGGGTCCGCCGATCTCGATCAGCCGTCCGGAGCGCAGGAGGGCGGCGACGGTCTCGTAGGTGTAGAAGCCGCGGCCCTGGCGGGGCGGGAGGTCCTCGGGGGGCGCGCCGGCGGGGTAGGCGCGCACGTCGGTGAACAGGCCGGGGGCGACGTCGAGCGGTTCCACCAGGCGGTACACGTGGTAGGGGAGGCCGGCGGCGGACCCGGTCAGGCCGCGGACCTCGAACGGCGTGCCGATCGTGAACAGGAACGGCCGCTCGGGGTCCCCGTAGGCGTCCAGTTCGGTGCCGGCGGGCAGCGTGACGGTCGGGCCGTAGGGGTCCTCCGCCGGCTCCTGCGGGGGAGGCGGCGGCAGCGGCAGCCCGGACGTCCCCGCGAGCCGGCTGAAGATCTCCTGGGTGCTCATGAAGTCGCCGCGTTCGGGCGGCGGCCCCGGACGGCAGACGAAGTGCTCGTCGGGACGGTGGTGGATCTCGCCGAGCGCCACGTACGCGCGCCGCCCGGCCGCCTCGGCGCGCGGCCGCGGCTGCCCACGCCTGATGCGGTGCCGGTGGTCCTGGTCGAGCAGCCAGACGTCCTCGGTCCCGCCGGGAGGAGTCTGCCTGCGGATGATCCGGGCCTTCCGCAGGACGTCGGCGTCGACCTCCAGCCCCGCGTCGGCCAGCACCCCGCCCATCGCCCACGTCACCGCCGGCCGCGGCTCGGCGAACGGCGCGACCTCCACGAGGCGTCCCGCCTCCTGCCGGACGGCGAGCCAGGCGGGGCCGCTGCGGACGACCGACCAGCAGCCGTCGCCCAGCCGTCCCGCCAGGAAGCGGCCGGACGCGCCCGGCGCGAGACCGTCCAGAACCTCCCGCGCGCGCGGGAAGAGGTCCTCCAGGCCGGCGGGCCGCAGCAGGGCCGTCAGCTCGTCCTCGCCGCGCGCCATGCCGGGCTCGAACGACTCCGCCGCCGCGTGCAGCGCCAGCGGCGCCCGCATCCAGTCGGGGACGAGCGAGTCCGGGCGGGGGAACATCCGCAGCTCCTCGGCCCAGGCCCGCGCCGGGACCTCGTCCCGCCAGGGGACGCTCGACTCCCACCAGTCCCCCTGGTCGGGCCAGTCGTGCTCGGCCGTCAGGAAGGGCCGCCCGTCGATGGGGGGCGTCACGTCCAGGCAGAGCCTCATCCAGGTGCCGCGCCCCTCCTCGTACGCCTCGGCGCGCAGCCGGCGCAGCAGCTCGTACACCCCGGAACCCGGGAGCTTCTCCTCGGTCGCGATCAGCTCCCCGGCCCTGGCGGGGGAGTGGGCCCCGACGCGGCGCGGCCGGACGAGCCCGCCGCCGAGCGCGATCCATTCGAACGACTCGCCCACGGCGAGGTAGGTGAGCGAGGCGAGCTCCCAGCCGCCCGGCATGACATGCGCGATCAGCGTCGCGATGTCGTTCAGCAGCCGGTCTCGGTTCGGTTCCGCCATGTCTCCTCGGTCACCCTGGGGTCTCGCGCGGTGGGCGGGCCGGTCGCCGCCCGCCCCTCGTTCAGTTCTGGGCGATCTCCAGCAGCGCGGACAGGCTCTCCGCCGTGCTCGGCACCGTGCCCGCGGGGATGCCGCCCGAGCGTTCGTCCTCCGGCGTGCCGATCGCATGGTGAAGCGCCTCGAGCGGCGTCATCCCGTACTCGAACGCGGCGCGCAGTGCCTTGATCCACGGCATGGCGGAGTTGAAGCCGTCGTCCCCGATGGCGCGTCGGAAGACATACGCCGCCGCGTCATTGGCCACCGACGCCCACAGGTACCCAAGGACGACCCCGTTCCTGGTGACGGGGAGGTAGCGCACCGGGGCGTCCGTGGTCTTCGGGTAGGTGGGGCGAGGCGAACCGACCGGGACGGGAGGCGGCGGGCCTCCTCGCCACCGGCTGGTGGCGCGCGGGTCGCGCCGGATCCGCTCCTCTATCGCGTCGACATGGCCGGGGTTGGCGAGCTCTCCCAGCGCGTCCAGGCTGGGGGCCTCCAGTTCACCGGCGCCGTCGTCGAGGCGGCCGTAGTCGTCGCCCTCCGGTTCGCCCACCCATTTCCGCAGCGCCTGCAACGGAGTGAGGTCCTGAGCCCAGGCGTCCTTCAGCCGGTCGTTCCACACCCGATAGGCGCGCCAGCTCTCTTCCTTCAACGCCAGCCGGCGCATGCAACTGGCCGCGTTATCGGCCGCCGCCGCCCACAGGTACCCGACCGTCTCCCCTCGCGCGACGATCGGGTAGTAGCGCACGGGCCCGGAGGACTCCCGGCGATAAGAGCCCTGATACCCGCGGTGATCGGTCATGTTGTGCATCGTATCCGCATGTCAGGAGCCTGGAGGAAGGACTCGGGCGTACAGGTGGAGCCTGGCTCCCCGCTGCTCGGCGTCGTTGACCTCATAGGTGAGGTGGCGTGCGAGGATCAGTTCCCGCTGATCCTCGTAAGCGCTTTTCTTTCCCATCCAGACTCCGTGGGTACCGGCCGGCACCTCCAAATGCAGCACGATGTTCGGGCGCATTCCGTCGATGTCCGGTGGCATGCCGCCGAGCGCGGTGGAAGTGTAGGCGGGTTCGGTCCAGCGCAAATCGCTGAGGGAATCCGGGTCGTGCGGGTCGAACCCCGGCATGAACTCCACGTCCTGAAGCCCGCGCAGCACCTCGATCGAGTCGGGCAGCGGCTGGGCCAGCGCCGCGTCGAGGAGTTCGACGCGCGCCGCGAGGTCCTCCGGGGTGGGCCAGCCGTCGAACGACGCGGCGATCGTGCCGCGGTCGCCGGCTCCGGCTCGCAGCAGCGACTCCAGGGCCCGGTCAGGGTCCTGGGCGTCGATGATGTCGCCGATCAGCCGCTCCTGGTGGGGCGTCAGGTCGGGGCGGCCGATGGCGTCGTACAGGTCGTCCAACGTCGGCGGCCGGCCGTCGGTGATCTCGAACAGGGCCCAGCCGTCCTCGTACACGTGGGCGTGCCACGCGTCGAGCTGCTGACGCACCTCGGCCATGTCCAGGGTTCCGTCGGGGCGGAGCAGGCCGTTGTACGGCCAGGAATGGTGCGTGTACTCCACCAGCGCGCGCTGCTGCTCCGGCGGGAGGGAGGAGAAGACGTGCCCGAGGCGCGTCTCCCCGTACGCCTCACCGGCGGAGTTGCTCGGGAAGTGCCGGACCCCGTTCTCGTCGACCTCGCCTGGGAGATCGTCCGCCTGGCGGGGTGATCCCTCCCCTGGCCGGGGCGGATCGTCGCCGTCGCCGCGGGCGGCGGCGTGCTCGCCCGGCGGACGGTGGTCGTCATGGCCGGGCGGGCGCCCGTCATGGCCAGCCGGCTCGCTCGTCCCGCCGGGGTGATGGGTGTTCCAGCCGCCGTCCGGCGGGACCGCCGGCTGCAGCCGCCCGTCCGGGCCCGGATGACCGGACGAGGAGTAGACGTTGCCGTTGCTGTCCGACCAGGCCAGCCCGGTGGGCGCCGTGACCGGCACACCGAGCCGCTCGGCGAGTTGCGCGGCGAAGTCGCCCTCGCCCGTCCGGCACGACAGCAGCACGACCTCGCGGCCGTTCCAGTTCGGGTCGTTGCGGATCAGGTCGGCGACGTCGTCGACGCCGAGATGGCGCCCCCCGATCCGCATCCCGTCCGGGCCGCCGTGGCCGTCCAGGAGGAACCGGTCGGGGTCGGCCGGGACGCGCCTCGCCAGATCCCGCATGGCGTGATCGTCCGGGCCGTAGAGCGAACGGCCCGCCGGGGTGGACTCGCTGTCCCGGTAGGCGCCGTGCAGATGCTCCGGCAGGCCCTCCGGTACGTCGACCGGCGCGGGACGTCCCTCATCGTGCTCCGGACGGGCGTTCTCGCCGGGATCCGTGTGGGGCTCCGTGTGGGGTTCGGCGTCCGCGTACCGCGCGGAGGCTCCGGCGCCGTCCGGGGGCGTCAGGGAACCCGTCGAGTTCGGCGCCGCCGACAGCTGGACCGGAGGCGGCGAACCCCCGTTGTGCGGCGGCGTTCCGGCGGAGGGCGCCGTTCCGGTGTGAGGTGGCGTGCCGCCCGGCGACGAGGGCGGCACCTGCGGCGGCGTCCCGCGCTGGCCCGGCTCCAGGTTGTGGAAACTCCGGTACTGGACCCTGCTCACCGGCGGAGTGCCGTCCGTGGTCTCGACCCACCGGGCATGGACCACCTGCGGCGTCCTCCCGGGCAGGTTCGGCTCCGCGAAGAACTCGAACCGGTCGACCGAAATGCCGTTCCCGCGATCGGTATGCAGCGCCTTGAGCTTGTTCTCCAGGCCGTACCAGCTCGTGGGACGCGTCGTGCCGTTGTTGTTGTGGCCCTGGTTCTCGGTACGCCACTGCGGGAAGTAGTTGATGCGCTCCCCGGGCCCGTGGCCCTGGTGACCGAAGATGTGCCCGCCGTCGAACCGGCCGTTCGGGTACTCGCGCCCGCCCTCGTGCCCGACGCGCCGCTGCACCTCGTTGTAGCGGTCGTGCGCCGCGCCGTCGTACTCCGGCTTGCCGGTGGCGGCGTCCGTCTGCCCGTTCTCGTCGGTGTGGTAGAGGAATGTGCCCGGCTCGACGTCGTCCACGTCCCGGAAATCACCGCTGCGGACGGACCGGTTCGGGTCCAGCTCGCTCGGATCCGTCGCGGCGAACCGGTCCCGCGGCTCGACCATGTAGTTCGTGTTCGGCCGGGGCAGCCTGTTGGCGAGCCGCTCCTGCGGGGTCCGCTGCGCGTCCTCCGCGTTCTGCGTGTGGTGCGTCCCCAGCTCCGGGTTGTAGACGCCGTTCGCCCCGTGCCAGGTCCGGACCCACTCGATCCGGCCCTCGCCGTTGGTGTAGAAGACGCCGTGCAACTCGTCGCCGTTGCGGACCTCGTACCGCGTGTGCGGCGACAGGTTCTCCGGCGGCGTCAGGCTGAACGCGCCCCGCTCGAACACGTTGTAGTCGTTCACCACCGCCTGGTGCAGCGGCTCCGGCGGGTCCGTCCCCGGGATGTGCGTGGGCGGGTCGAACGCCGCCGCCGCGGGAGACAGGCCGTCCTCGCCGCCGCGGAACACGTGGGGCTCCCCGGCCCCCATGTCGACCTGATGCACCACCCCCGGCGCCGGCTGCGTGAGGTCGATGTTGTCGTTCGGATGGACGGACGGGCCGCCCACGCCCTCCGCGTCCGGATTGGTGACATGCGTGACGCGCCCGGCACCGTCGGTGTAGGCGATGCTGCGCAGCACCCTCGAGCCGTCGTCCCGCGTCTCGTGCACCTCGTACCGGGTGTTCGGGTCCAGACCCTGCCGGCCCGCGATGTGCTCGCCCGGCTCCACGTCGACGGACCCGCGCCCGGGCCGCCGCGGCGGATCCCAGTCGGCCTGCCGATGCGGAGCCGCGCTCCTGGCCGCCCCGCCGTCCCGCGGCTCCCCGGCGTCGCCGCCCTCGGGACGCGGATGCCCCGGCGCGAACCCGTCACCGCTCGCCGGCGTCGTCCGGCCGTCCGGGCCGTGGGTGCTCCACGATCCGTCCGGCGGGTCCGCCGGGTGCAGCCGCCCGTCCGGACCGGTGTGCCCGCTCGCGGCATAGACGTTGCCGTTGTTGTCCGACCAGGCCAGCCCGGTCGGGGCCGTCACCCGGACGCCGAGCCGCTCGGCGAGCTGCGCGGCGAAGTCGCCCTCGCCCGTCCGGCACGACAGCAGCATGACCTCGCGGCCGTTCCAGTCCGGATGGCTGCGGATCAGCGCCGCCGCGTCGTCCACGCTGAGGTGCCGGCCGTTGACGACGATGCCGTCCGGGCCCCCGTGCGCGTCCACGATGAACCGGTTCGCGTCCGCCGGGACCCGCTGGGCGAGCGCCCGCATCGGCGCGTCGTCCGCGCCGTACAGCGACATGCCGCCCGGCGTCGGCTCGCTGAGCCGGTACAGGTCGTGCAGATGCTCCGGCAGGTCGGCCGGGACGCCGTCGTGCGGCGTCGGCTCGTGCTGCTCTCCGTGCCCCTCGCTTCCCGGCACGTCCGCCTGGGAGTGATCGACCGGACGTTCCCGCCCCGCGGCGGGCGCGCCGACACCGTCCCGAGGCGCCGCCCCTGAGCCATGACCAGGCGAACCCGGATGCGGCGCCGAGCCGGGGGCGTACGGCGCAGGCCCCGCGTTATGCGGCACCGGGCCGCTGCCACGAGGAGGCGCTCCACCTGCGGACGACGTCGGGCTAGCGCCATGCGGGACAGACCCACCCGCAGGAGGCCCGGCCCCATAGGGGGTCGGCCCACCGGCGTACGGCGCTGGCCCGGCAGTGTGCGGCGCCGGGCCTGCGCCGGCGTGCGGCGTCGGGTTGGTGCCGTATGGGGCAGGCGCACCCGGGTGGGGACCAGCGCCGTAGGGGGTCGTTCCGGCTGTGTGCGTCGCGGGCCCGGCAGTGTGGGGCGCTGGACCGCTGGCGTGGGGTGTAGGTCCGCCCGTGTGGGGCGTCGGTCCGCCGGAATGCGGTGTGGGACCACCTGTGTGCGGTGCCGGCCCACCGGCATATGGCGCGGGCCCGCTGGTGTGCGGCGCTGGACCGCTGGTGTGCGGCGTCGGGTTGGTGCCGTATGGGGCAGGCCCACCCGGGTTGGGTCCGGCCCCGTAGGGGGTCGGCCCGCCTGTGTGCGGGGCTGGCCCGGCGGTGTGCGGTGTGGGGCCGCCCGTGTGGGGCGTCGGGTTGGTGCCGTATGGGCCGGGCCCACCTGCGTGGGGCCCGGCTCCGTAGGGGGTCGGCCCGGCTGTGTGTGGTGTGGGGCCGCCTGCGTGGGGCGTCGGGCTGGTGCCGTAAGGGGCGGGCCCACCTGCGTGGGGCCCGGCCCCGTAGGGAGTCGGCCCGGCTGTGTGTGGCGTTGGTCCGGCGGTGTGTGGTGTGGGGCCGCCTGCGTGCGGCGTCTGGCCGGCGCCGTATGGGGCGGGGCCGGCCGCGTAGGGGGTTGGCCCGCTTGTGTGCGGCGTTGGGCCGCCCGCGTGGGGCGCCGGGCCGGCGCCGTAGGGGGTTGGGCCGCCTGTGTGAGGCGTCGGGCCGAATCCGCCGGGGGCGGGGCCAGACCCCGAGGGCGAACCCGGAGTGCCGGGTGCCGGCCCGCCGGCCGGCGGGGCGGGCGGGATCGCCGTCGCGTGGATGTCGTAGGTGGCCCGGCCCTTGTCGTCGAAGCCGGTGTGCACGACGCTGTCGATCCGGTACTGGGTGCCGCGCGGAAGGATGAGCTCGCGCTGGTCCGGGAAGCGGCTGTCGCGCCCCATCCAGAGGCCGTGCGAGCCCTCCGGCAGGTCCAGGTGGATCCGGTACTCGAACGGGTTGTTGTCGACCACGGCCGGGTCGCGTCCGAGCGAGGTCGACATGTAGGCCGGCTCGGTCTGCGTCATCCCGACCAGCAGCCTCGGGTCCCGGTTGCCGAGAGCGCCGCCGTCCTGGGCGGTCATGAACGACAGGTCGTGCAGGCCGCGGATCGTCTGGAGGGGCTCCGGGAGCGTCTGGTGGAGCGCCTGGTCCAGCTCGGCGATCCGGTTGTGGAACGCCTCCGCGGTCGGTTCCCCGCCGAAGTAGTCGGTGAGGAACATCCGCTGCTTCGTGGAGTCCACCATGTGCTGGATGCGGCTGTCGGGGACCGGCGCGCTGAGCACGTGGTGGATGAGGTTGCGCTGCTGGACGGTGAGGTCCGGGCGCGTCCAGATGCGGTGGAGGTCGGCGGCGGACGGGACCATGCCGCCGTTCATCTGCGACAGCTGCCACAGATTGGCGTGCTCGTTGTAGAGGTGGTTGAGATGTCCCTGGATGTCCGCGCCCGGCCGGAGGAACGGGTTCGGGAAGGACTGCTGGGTATACCACTGCATCGCGTTCTGCAGATGCGGCGGCAACCCGTCGTAGACGTCGCCGAGGTGGTTCTCGCCGTAGGCCTCGCCGTCCTCGTTGGTGTCGAAGCGGCGGATCCCGTCCGGGTCCACGTGCCCGGGCAGCGGGTCGTGGACCGGCGCCGCGCCATGCCCGGCCGGGAACTGGCCCGGGTCGACGTGGGGGACGCCCGGGACGGCGGGTGCGGAAGCGGGGTCGTGCACCGTCCAGGCGTCGGCCCTCGGCTGCCCGTCGGGCGCGATGTCCACGCGTCCGGTGGGGGCGACGACCCGGACGCCGAGATCCTGCGCGAGCCGCGCCGCGAAATCGCCCGAACCGGTGTGGTCGGAGAGCAGCAGGAGCTCGCGGCCGTTCCAGTTCGGGTCGTTGCGGATCAGGTCCGCGACCTCGTCGGCTGGCAGCCGCCGGCCGTTGACCACCAGGCCGTCGGGCTCGCCGTGCCCGCTGATCGCGAACCGGCCGGGGTGCGGCTCCACCCGGCGGGCGGCGTCCCGCAGCGCGGGGTCGTCGGAGCCGTAGAAGGACCGTCCGGCCGGGGTCTCCTCGCTGCTGTGCCACGTGTCGTGCAGGTGCGGCGGCAGGTTCTCCGGAGCGTCCTCGTGCGGCCTCGCCGGCTCGGCCTCGTCGGGCCGGTCGTGACCCTGGCCGGGCTCCTGTTCCCGGCGGCCGGGCTCCTGTTCCTGGCGGTGGGGCTCCTGGCCTTCCTCGCCCGGCGTGCGCGGCCGGTCCTCAGGCGTCTCGTGATGCTGCTGCTCGTCGCCGGGAGTGCGCGGCCGCTCGTGGGCGGGGCCTGGCTCGCCCTCTGTGGCGCGTCCGTCCTCGGGCGTCCGGTGCGGCTCCTCGCCGGGAGTGCGCGGCTGCTCGTGGCTCGTCCGCTCTCCGCCCTCGGTCGGCGTGCGGGGCGCGGCCTCGTGGGGTTCGCCCGGGTTTCCTGTGGACGGCGTGCGCTCCGCACCCGACGGTGCTTCGTGCGGTTGCGGCGTGGAAGGCCGGTCATCGGCGTACCAGCCATAACGGGACCGCGTCTCGGCGGTCGGGTCGCCATCGCCGCCGCGGTTCGGCGACGTCCCCTCAGACGGTGACGGGGTGCTCTCGGTGGGGGAGGGCGTGCCGTTCTCGCCCGGTGTGGGTGCGGGGTCGAAGGGGGAGGGTGTTGTGTCGGAGGGCGGCGGGGTGCCGTCGGTGGGGGAGTTGGGTTCGTCGAATGGTGACGGGGTGCTCTCGGTGGGGGAGGGCGTGCCGTTCTCGCTCGGCGTCGGGGCGGGGTCGAACGGCGAGGGTGTCGCGTCGGAGGGCGGCGGGGTGCCGTCGGTCGGGGAGGAGGGCCCATCGAAGGGGGACGGGCTGCTTTCGGTGGGGGGCGGCGTCGCGTCCGACGGGGAGTTGGGTCCGTCGAACGGCGACGGATTGCCCTCGGAAGGCGACGAGGGCGGGTCGAACGGCGACGGGGTCCCGGCAGACGGGGACGCGGGGCCGTCGGACGGTGACGGGGTGCCCGTCGGCGTGGTGCCGGGGCCGTCCGGGGAGGACGACGGGGCGTCGCCGGGCGTGGGGGTCCCGTCGGGCGGCAGGAAGCTGCCGTAGATCTGCCACTGGCCGTCGTGGAAGATGACGTCGTCGACGTGGAAGGTCATGCCGCGGCCGAGGAGGAGCTCGCGCTCGCCACCGCCGAACGCCGAGACGTTCTCGACCCAGAGGGCGGGCGTCCCCGCGGGGACCCGCATGTGGAGGACGGCGTCCTTGCCGGCGAACGCGCCGGCCGGTCCGCCGAGGGAGGTGGACAGGTAGCCGGGGTCGCCGAACGACTGGCCGATCATGTCCGGGGCGTCCATGTCGAGGTGGCCGAGGTCGGTGCCCCGGCTGATCATGACGTCCTCGGGGATCGGGTTGCCGGCGAGCGCCTGGTCGATCTCGTCGAGGTGCCGCTGGACCTCGGGATCGATCGGTCCGCCCGACCGGAGCTGCCCGTTCATCTCCTGGTAGGTGGGGTGGGGCGCGGGCGGCTCGTCGGTGTAGTGGTGGAGCGCCTGCCGCTGGGACTCCGGCAGGTCGTCGGCGTAGCCGTTCCAGACCTCGGCGCCGTAGCGGGAGGCGGCGTCGTTGTCCGGGAAGGTGCGGGCGCCCTCGGACACGCGGTCGTAGGCGGCGTCCATCCGCTCTTCGGCCGTGGGCGCGCGGGCGGGCTCGTCCTGGGACGGGTCGCCGGGGTCCTGCGGGTTCTGGGGTTCGTCGTCCGAGCCGTGGCCGTGGTCGCCCGGGCCGTCGTCGCCCGGGGGCTGGTCGTGGCCCGACGAGGCATCGGTCTCGCCGTCGCGGTCGCCGGACTGCTCGTGCTCGCCCGCGTGCCCGGGGTCGGACTCCTCCGGGGTGCGGGGCGTGCCGGTCTCCGCCGCGCCTTCCGGACGGTCCTCACCTGTGGACGGGGCTTCGGAACGGACGACGCCCTGGTCGTCGACGTTCTCGATCGGCCGCGCGCCGGGGTCGGCGGGGGTGTCGCCGTCGGTGAGCGGGCGCGTCGTCTCCGGCCGTCCGCCCTCGTCGCCGGGCGTCCCCCGGCCGGGCTCCGCCGCGGGCGGCGGGGTGGTCTCCGTGCCGGTGGACGGGGTCGGTTGCGGGCCGTTCTCGTGCGGCGGGGCTCCGCCGTCGCCGAACGACGCGGGCGGCACGCCGTTCTCGATGCCGGTGGGGCCGGTCGGCGTGGACGGCCGTGAGGCCCTGCCCTCCGGCTCCGCCGGACGGGATCCCGGCGACGTCGTCCGGACCCTCGGGTCACCGGACCGGCCCGGGCCGGCGGACGCTCCGCCGCGCGGGACGGCGCCGCCGCCCATCGAGCCCATCCCGCCCATCGGCATGGGCACGCCTGCGATGAGGCCCGGCTGGCCGCCGTGGGTCGCGTCCGACCCGTCGTGGCCGGGTTCCGCCATGGCGTCGGGCAGGTCGGCGGTCGTGCGGTCGCCGCCGGGCGTACCGGCCGTGCTGGTCGGCGATTCCGCGCCGCCTTCCGGAGCCGGAGATTCGATGCCCTCGGGCGTCGAGCCGCCACCGGACGGCGTGGAGGCCTCGTCCGCCGGGGCAGAACCACCGCCGCCTCCGGAATCGGTGCCGCTGCCGTTGGACGGCGCGGTGCTGCCGGCGGGCGGCGTGCCGGAGTCACCCGTGGGCGTGGTGCCCTCGCTGTTGGCGGGCGCGTCCGTCCGGCCCGCCGGGGATGTGCCATCGCCGTTTGTGGAGGGCGCGTCGGTGCGACCTGCCGGAGGTGTGCTCTCGCCGCCTGTTGCCGGGGTGTGCTCGCCGCCGGCGGACGGTACGGGGCTCTCGCTCGCGGGAGGCGTGTTGTGGTCGCGGGTTGGCGCGGTGTCGTGCCCGCCCGTGGACGGTGTTTGTTCGCCGCCGGGCGTCGGTGCGTGCTCGCCTGTGGCGGGCGGCGTGCCGCCTTCGTGCAGCGGCGTTTCGGTGTGGGCGGCCGGATCGCCGCTGCTGGTCGGCGTTGCGGTGTGCTCGTCGCCGCCGGGTGTGGTGCCGTCACCGGGCGAGGTGGGCGTTTCGGTGCGGGGCGCCGGGTCGCCGCTGCTGGTCGGTGCTGGGGTGTGCTCGTCGCCGCCGGGCGAGGTAGGCGTTTCGGGGCGGGACGTGGGGTCGGTGCTGCCGCCGGGGGAGGGGGCGTGCTCGCCCTCGCGGACACGGCCGGGACCGCCGCCGGACGAGCCGGGCCCGGTGGACGGGCTGCCGCCCGCCGAGGGGGGCGGCGTGCCGCCGGGGGTGGCGCCGCCCGCGCCGGGGCGAGCGCCCGGGGCGCCGCCGGAGCTGCCGGTGCCGCTGCCCGAGCCGGTCGAACTGCCCGAGCCGCCGGTGCCGCTGCCTGAGCCGGTCGAGCCGCCGGTGCCCGCGGGGCCGGAGCCGCCGGTCGGGGCTGCGGCCGCGGGGGCGCCGCCGCCTGCTGCGGGCGCGCCGCCGGGGGCCGTGCCGCCGCCCATGGGGACGGCGCCGCTCGGGGCGCCGCTCGACGAGGACGGAGCCGGGGCGCCGCCGTCCGCGCCGGAGGGGGCTCCGCCGCCGTAGGCCGCGGGGTTGGAGCCGAGGCCGCCGCCGCTGGACGAGCCGCCGCCCGTGGAGGACGAGCCGCCGCCTCCGCCGCCGCCTTCCGGGGCCGCCGATGCGAGGGTGGCGCCGTGGTTCGAGCCACCGCCGCCTCCACCACCGCCGGTGTCGCCGAGCAGGGTGGAGATGCGGTTCCCACCGCCGCCTCCGCCGCCGTCGGAACCGCCGCCGCCCGAGCCGCCTCCGTGGGATCCTCCACCGCCGCCGGAGCCGCCTCCGTAGGAGCCGCCGCCTCCGCCGCCGGTCGCATGCGTGCCACCACCGCCGCCGCCCGAGCCTCCGCCGGAGCCGCCGTCCGAGCCGCCGCCCGACGAACCGCCGGAGCCGCCGCCGTCGGAACCGCCGGAGCCGCCGCCGTCGCCGACCGAGGGCGCGTGCGTCGTCGTCGGCGGGGTCACGTTCGTGGCGGGATCGACGCCCGGCGTCGGGACGTCGAAGTCGTGCAGGCCGCTCTTCCCGCCGCCGACCGCGCCGCCGAAGGCGCCGGACGTGGCGCCCTTGGCGACGGCGTCCCAGGTCAGCGGGTCGCCGTGGATCGCCGACGTGGCGACCGTGCCGGCCACGCCGCTGATGGCCTCGGACACGCCCTCGCGCGCCGCGCCCTTGAACATGTTGCCGAGCGGGGTGGCGGCGGCGTCCCCGACCCCGGGGATCTTGCCGGCGCCGTGCGCGATGCCGCCGGAGATGGCGCCGCCGATCGCGCCGTCGAAGGTGGCGCCGGCGGTCTTGCCCCAGTCGACGCCCTTGCGGTTGCCCTCGGCGATCTGGACGCCCTGGACGAGCAGGTCGAGCCCGCCGCCCTGCAGCGCCCCGAACGCGGCGCCCTTGAGGATGGAGCCGAGCAGCTTCTCGCCGAGCTTCTCGGTCAGCTTCTCCATCAGCTCTTTGAAGATCAGCCGAGAGGAGGTCTGGGCGGCGGCCTCCGCCACCGGGATTCCCGCGGTGGACGCGCCGAACGTCTCGAACGCCGCCGCGATCAGCATCGCGATCTCGATCGCCGTGACGATCAGCAGCGCGATGAACATGTACTTGGCGTACTCGATGTCCAGCGCGCCGTTGTCGAGCACGTCGGCGAGCTTGCCGCAGGCCTCGGCCATGCTGGGGAGCAGCCGCGGGTCGGTCGTCGTCCACTGGTCGAGGTTCTTCTGGAACTTCTCGGCCGCCTCGGCGTCCAGGGTGCCGCGGACGTTGTTCACGGTGCCGGTGACGTCGCCGACGAGCTCGTTGATGGAGGTGGCGGCCTGGCGCCAGGCGTCCGCGCAGCGCCGCATCGCGGTCTCGTCGCCCTCGGGCCAGTCGGAGCCGACGATCCACGACAGCCACTGGACCTCGGCGGGGATTTCCAGACCCACGGATCAGCTCACTTCAGCCTCGAGGCGTCTTCGGCCTTCTTGTATTCCTTGGCCATCTCGTCGACGCCCTTCTTGATGCCGTTCAGCCCCGTCTTGAGCTTGGGGAAGGCCTCAAGGACGCTCTTGCTGGGCTCGGCGTAGCCCTCTTCGAACTTCTGGCCGGTCTCGTCGGCGCCCCAGCACTTGCCCTCCGCCTGCAGCGCCGAGTTGAGGGTGGTGAGGATCTGCTGCAGCGTGTTGGCGTTGGTGTCGAAGCCGCCGCCGGCGCGTTTGAGGGCCTCGGTGTCGACCTCGTAGCCGTCGAACGTCATTGCGGCTGGATCCCGAGGCGCTGCCGGACGGCCTCGATGTCGTCCGGCCGTTCGGGCAGCAGCTTGGCGATGTCGAACCCGCCGCCCTGACCGGACCCGCCCTCGGGGGCGAGGCCCTGCATCGCCTCGCGCAACTGGTCGGCGACGTCCGCCTGCGCCTTCTTCGACGCCTCCATGACGGCGCCGGCGAGCTCCTCGCTGCCGAGCTTGCGGGAGACCCGGGGGTCGAACTCCAGCGAGGTCAGCCGGCCCTGCCGGTCGACCTTGACGCGGACCATGCCGTCGGCGGCCTCGGCCGACGCCTCGACGGTCTCGAGCCGGGACTGCATCTCCTGGATCTGCCGGCGCTTCTCCTGGTAGGTCTGCAGGAGTTCGTCGATATGCGCCTGCCATTCAGCGCGCACGGGGGACCCCTCTGTTCGTCGGGAGCTGAACGAGCCCGCGACCGCGCACGATCACAGACACACAGAGAGGGATCATTATGGTGATTTCCTCGCTCATGTCGCAACCCGTTCCCTGGTGATCGCGGTCGGCCGGGGAGGCGTTACCGCGCGGGGGCGGGACGGGCGGCCTGCCGTCCGCCGCCCTCCCGCCCGTCCGGCTCCCGCGCGGGAACGGTCCATCAGCCCGGCCGTTCCATCAGTTGGAGAACAGCAGCGTGTTGGTGACCTCGACGCCGAGCTCGCCGGCGGTCGCGAAGACCTGGCCGGTGCGCCCGCCGGTCGGGCCGCCGTTCTTCCAGTACGACTGCGCGTAGATCACGTTGCGGCCCTGCGACCAGGTGCGCGTCCAGTACGCCGGGTTCGCCCGCGGCTGCGGGAGCCCGCTGGCGTCCGACGGGGTGAGCAGCTTCGGCCAGCCGCTCCGGTCGGTGACGCCCCGCACGCTGGCGGCCGCGGAGTCGCTGGCCAGCGTCATGATCGACACGGACGTGATGATGGTCCGGCCCGGGTTGGCGTAGACCGCCGAGTGCATGAGCCCGATGCACGGGTGCGTGCGCAGCGCGGCCAGCAGCTTGGCGTTGGCGCGGGTGGCGCACGACTCGTTCCGGGTGCCCGCCTGGGTGAAGGTGTTGCCCTTCGCCGTCCGGATCGTCCGGGACAGGACGCTCGCCGGGTCGCCGGTGCCGCCGCCGATGGACGTCCGCGGTGACGGCGCGGTGGACGTCCGGAAGGACGGGGTCGGGTAGGCCGGCGTCCGCACGGCAATCGGCGGGTCGTCGTTGTCGTCGCCGCTGAGCAGGAAGAACGCGCCGACGCCGACGACCGCGAGCACCGCGACCACACCGATGATCAGCAGCGGCACGAGCGGGCCGCCGCCGCCGCTGCGCCGCGGCGGGGGCGGGAAGCCCATCGGGGCGCCGGGCGGACCGGGCATCGGCGGGCCGGGCATCGGGGGACCCGGCATCGGGGGTCCGGGCATCGGCGGGCCGGGCGGGGCCGGGGGGAATCCGGACCCGCCGGGGGGCTGGCCGGGCCATTCAGGGGGGTTCATGCTCGCTCCGGGCGGATGGTACGTGGCGGGGTGCCGATTGAGGTCCGGCAAGAGTAGCGGGCAGGTAATGGTGATTTCAGGGCAGATCGCCGGTCTGAGGTCGTCTGTGCCGGTGAGACCGGTGTGCACGGCGCCCCCGCACCCGTCCGGGCGCCGCCCCCGGGCCCGCGGCGGTGCGTGGGGCGACGGGTGTCTCGTAGGCTTGGCGGGGAGAGGGGAGGCAGGTGTCCGACTCCAGCTGGCAACAGGCGGTACTGCGCGAGATCGGCGTTTCCCGGCGGGGGCTCCAGGTCCTCGACGCGACGCCGTCCGGCCCCGCACAGGGGTCGTGGGGCGCCGACGCGCCGCCCCAGCCTGCCCAGGAACGGGCCCCCGCCGCGTCCGTCCCGCCGCAGGCGGCGCAGGCGGCCCAGGCCGCGACCGCGCCGGCCGAGCGGCCGGTGCAGCGGCCCGCCGCGCAGCCGACACCGGAGGCACCGGCCCCCGTCCCCGAGGCTCCGCCGTTCCCGCAGGTCGCGCAGGCGTCGCAGGACGTCCAGGACGAACCGGCGCCGCTGCTCCCCGAACCGCCGGCGCCCGAGCCGGTCCCGTACCCGCAGATCGCCCAGCAGCAGGCAGTGGCTCAACAGGCGGCGCAGCAAGCGGCCCTGCAGGCGGCCCAGAACGCGGCGCAGCAGCAGGCCCTTCAGGAGCAGGCCCTTCAGGAGCAGGCCGCCCAGCAGCAGGCGGCGGCGCAACAGGCCGCGGCGCAACAGGCCGCCCAGCTGGCGGCCCAGCAGGCGGCGGACGTCCCCGCCGAGCCGCAGCAGCAGGCCGACCCGCTCGTGCACTCCGACTTCGACTGGGAGGCCGCGGTCAACCCGGTCCTCGGCGCGATCCCGGCGGCCGGTGACCAGGCGGCGCAGCAGCAGGGGCAGCAGACCGGGCAGCAGGCCGCCTGGCCCGACCCGTCGGCCGCCGCGGCGCAGCAGGCCGCGGCCGGCCAGCCCGGTGCGCCCGTCCACCCGGGCCTGCCCGGTCAGCCCGCCGCGCCCGGCCCCGCGGGCGGCCAGCAGATCCCGCCCACCGACCTGGTCCGCAGGAACCAGCACGGCGACGCGCTGGCCCGCCGGGTCGGGCGCGGCGTGCTGAAGGCGGTCGGCGGCGGTGCGCGCGAGGCCCGGCTGCTGGCCGCGTTCACCGAGATGATGCAGCGGTCCGTGCCGAGCTCCCGGCAGATCGCGGTGGCGAGCGTGCGCGGCGGCGCGGGCAAGACGACGATGGCCGCGCTGATCGCGACCGAGCTGGCCCGGCACCGCGCCGACCGGGTGCTGGCCGCCGACGCCGACGCCGAGCTGGGCTCGCTGCCGCTGCGGCTCGGCGTCCGCTCGCAGCTGTCGCTGTTCGACCTCGCCGGGCAGCAGCCGCAGTCGTTCGAGGAGGCGGCGCGGTTCCTCACCCGCACCCCCGACGGCCTGTGGGTGCTGTCGTCCACGCGCGGCGGCCGGATCGCCGGCGAGTTCACGCTGGAGACGTTCGAGACGGCGCTGAGCGCGGTGAGCCGGTACGTCGCGGCGACGGTCGTCGACTGCGGCGCGGGCATCCTCACCGAGGTCAACCGCGGGGTGATCGCGGGCTCGCACGGCCTCGTGCTGGTGACGCCGGGCACCGTCGACGGGGCGCTGAGCGCGCGCGGCGCGCTGGAGTGGTTCGTCGCCAACGACCAGCAGGACGTGCTGCGCCGCACCGTGATCGCGATGGTGTCGCACGCCCCGCAGGTCGGCGCCGACCTGCAGCGCGCCCACCAGATGCTCACCGCGTGGGGGCTGCCGGTGGTCGCGGTGCCCTACGACCGGCATCTGGCGACGGGCAGCTCGCTGGACCTCGGCCGGGTGTCGGCCGCCGCGCGGATGGCGGGGATCCAGGTGGTGCACGAGGTGTTCGCCCGCTCGCTCGGCGCGGGGGCTGCCCGATGAGCAGCGACCTGGTCGCGCTGGTGCGCCGCCGCCCGGACGTGCACGCGGTCGCCGACGGCATGATCGCGATGGGCGAGCCGCTGGAGCTGCGCGGCGGCGAGCCGGAGCCGACCCTGCTGTACGACGCCGAGGGCCGGCTGCTGGTCGCGATCGAGGACGCGGTGCAGGTGTCGGTGCAGGGCGAGATCGGCCGGCTGCTCGGCGCCGAGTTCGCCGCCCGGGTCGTCGCGCCGGTCTGGTGGGTGGACATCCGCGCGGTCAGCGACCTGCCGGACGCGCCGCGCGTCGCCCGCAAGTTCGCCGACTCGCTGGTGCACTGGCTCGGCGGCACGGTGTACCCGGACGGGGAGAGCGACGCCCCGGCGCGGAGCTGGCGGGCGTCCGGCGAGGACGGCGGCGCGGCGGCCGAGGTGCCCGGCGACCCGCGGAACGCGCCGGACGGCGCCGCCTACCAGGGCGGGGTCATCGGCGGCTGACCGGCGGCTGACCGGCGGCTGACCGGCCGCTGCGGGAAGCCGCGGGTCAGGGCCAGTCGCGGGTCAGGTCGAGGTCCCACGGCACGAGGTTCCACGGGCTGCGCCGCTCCCCGGCCAGGTGCTCGACGAGCCGGTCGTACTCCGCCTGCGCCCGTCCGCCGCCGCCCGACCACAGCAGCCGGCCCTGCAGGTAGCAGGTGGCCATGTCGTGCCAGGACGTGTAGCGGCGCTGGATGTCCAGGGCGAGCGGCAGCATCCGCTCCCAGCAGTACTCCTCGGTGAGCCAGCCCACCATGTGGCCCCACCGGTACAGCATCAACGCGCGCGCGTAGTCCCAGATCAGGAACCGGCCGACGTTGTCGCGCAGGCCCGGGTCGGCGAGGACCTCCAGCCGGTGCAGCTCCTCGCCGGCGTGGTCGCGGTCGTTGAACAGCCGGTGCAGGAACTGGGCCAGCTCGCCGCCCTCCTCGCTGGCGTCCGCGCCCGGCTCGTCGCGCAGCAGCGGCGGGACGAGCTTGGCGTACGCGGCGCCCTCGTCCCCGTACCGGACGCGGACCAGCTCGATCAGCCGCTCGACGAACGGCGGCTCCAGCCGGTCGGCGGCGATGAGCCCGTCCACCTCGCGCAGCAGCGCGGCGTAGCGTTCCTGCAGCTCGCGCGGGCGGGCGGCGATCCCGGCGTCCATGGTGAAGTCGGCGCGGTGCCCTTCCTGGACGAGCCAGTTCACCGCGGCGAGGAGCTGCTCCAGGTCGTAGGCGCCCCACGGTTCGCGCAGCAGCTCCTGCGCGGTGCGCCGGTCGGCCGCCGCCGCGGACTCGCCGGGCGCGGCGCCGAGCCGGTCCAGCCGGAACCCGTTGATCGCGCCGTACGGGGCGCCCGCGCCGATGATCCAGCGCTGCACCGGGGTGAGGTCGCTGCCGTGGGTGAGGACGCCGGGCAGGTCCGGCGCGGAGATCAGCTCCCAGAGCCGGCGCTGGAACTCCTCGGCCTGCCGCTCCTCGCTCTCGAAGAACCCGGCGAGCTGCTTGCGCAGCGACGGGTGCCGGACGTACAGCCGGCGGAAGAACCGGCCGTTCTTCCACACCAGGTGCTCGGGGCGCAGGTCGCCGAAGGGGACGCGGGTCCGCCGGTGCACCATCGCCTGCTCGGTGAAGCGCAGCTCCAGCTCGGGCCAGAGCGCGGGCAGCGGGGTGAACCGCAGCGCCAGCAGGAAGGCCAGGACGAGCGCGACCATCACGGCGCCGGGGGCGAGCGCCCACGTCGCGGCGTCCCGCAGCCCGGTCAGCGACAGCACGGCGCCGAACAGCAGCAGGACGACGCCGGCGGCGGCGCAGGACAGGAACCAGCCGGTGGTCAGGACGAGGGAGCCCTCGATCCGCAGCACGGCCTCGTCGTCGTCGAACTCCAGGGCGCCCTCGGCGAGGGTCCCCTCGACGGCCCGCTCAAGCGCGCCGAGCTGGCCGTCCGCTCCCATGAAGGGGACCGTACCTCATCCGTTACGGGTAGATCATCGGCTGTGTGCGGCGTATGCGGCGGCGAGGGCGTGGAAGGCCGCTTTGGGCCACCGCGTTCCGTCCGGGGCCATCGCGACGACGCCGTAGGAGGCCATGTCGAGGTCGCGGGCCGGGTCGGCCGGGTCGTGCGGGAGCCCGAAGCCGGCGTAGGTGAACCAGAAGGCGCCGTCGACGCCCTCGGCCTCGAACACCTCCAGCAGTTCGCGCAGGTAGCGGACCTGTTCCTGCTCGTCGCGGACGTAGTCGCCGGTCAGCCGCGGCGGCTCGGCGCCCCGGTCGACGATCATCCATCCGGTGCCGCCCCGGTCGGCGGCGCCCCGGTAGGTGCAGCAGCCGAACTCGGTGACCGTGACGGGTTTGCCGTGCCGGAAGTGGCCGCGCAGTTCCTCGCGGTAGCGCGCCGCGTTCCCGGCGTCGCGGTAGGCGTCCACGGACACGAGGTCGAACGGTCCCCAGTCGAGGTCCTCCCACGGGCCGGCCGCGTAGGTGATCCGGCCGCCGAACCGTTCCCGGGCGGCCGCGACCGCGTCGGCGAAGAACGCGTTGACGCGGCCGGGGACGTCGCCCATCGCGGCGTACACCTCCGGGTCGCCGGACATGACCGCCTGGATCCGGGCGTACACGTCGTCTCCGGGAACGAAGCCCTTCGCGAACAGGCTGACCTCGCAGCCCATCACCAGCACGACCTCCGCGCCGCCGCGCCGGACGCGCTCGGCCCGCGCGGCGCACTCGGCGAACAGCGCCGCCATCTCGCCGGTGTCCAGTTCGCACGGGAACGGCGCGAACCACACCTCCAGCCCGGCGGCGGCCGCCTCCTCCGCGGCGGCGCTCAGCCGGTCCGGGTCGCCCCCGCTGATCCGGACGGCGTTGCAGTGCAGGTCGGCGGCGATGGCGCGCATGTCGCGCCGGACGTCCGCCCGGTCGAATCCGGGCCGGCTGTCGCGGCCGCCGGGGAAGAAGCCGGTGTCGTAGTTGATGCCTCGTGCGCGCATGTCCTTGCCTTCTCTGCGGGTGCTCGGTTCGTCTTCGCCGGCGCTCAGGCCGCGATGGCCGCCGGGGCCGCCGGGGCCGCCGGGGCCGCGGTCTCGCGCTCCTGCGGCGCGCGCGCCTCGGCGTCCACCATCTCCTTCATCGGCTCGGACGCGCCGCCGCCCACCACGGCGCCGATGCCGATGGCGGCGACGAGCATGACGGTCCCGAGCCAGGCCATCGTCTCGACGGGGACGGTGTAGGCGCCGACGATCCGCGCGGCGCACTCGGCGAGCAGCGCGCAGCCCCACAGCGCGCTGAAGCGGCGCTCCAGCCCGCAGAACCGCGCCGAGCCCGCGCGCAGCCGGTCCCACGCCGCCTCGCGGGCGGCGTCGCCCCTGGTGAGGAACGGCTTCAGCCCCGCGCTCATCAGCGGCTTCGCCCCGAACGCCGACACCAGGATCGACAGCCCGATCACGCTGCTGATCCCGGAGTCCTTGGCGATCATCAGGCGCGGGTCGCCGGCGACGAAGCCGAGCGCGATGCCCGCCGCGTTCACCGCCAGCATCAGCCCGGCGAGCCCGTTGACCGTCCGGTTCCGGACGGCGCCGCCCACGGTCCGCACGGCCGGGACCACGCTGCTCAGCGCCAGCGACGCCACCAGGTCCAGACCGAAGCCCTGGTGGGCGAGGTAGTAGACGGCGAGCGGGACGGCCACGTCCACGGCGAGCGGCGCCAGCGCCCTGGCGGCCTGCGCCTGCTCGCCGGCGTGCGTCTGCTGGATCTTCATCGGGCCCTCCGTGGCGTCTCGCTTGCGGTGGTCCCAGCTTCGCGAGAACCGGACGGGCCCGGCAGATCCGTCCGTCCACGGCTCGGCGGGACAAATGTCACCGCGGCGGGCGGGACGCTACGACGCCGACTGGAGGTGCTGCATCAGCAGGCTGTGCCGCTGCCAGCCGTCCTGGGAGCGGCCGTCGCCCAGCGGGAACATGGTCAGCGGCTGGCGCGGCGGCCCGACCTGCTGGCCGGGGATCCCGTTCGGCCCGCCGACGGCGCCCGCGACGGCCAGCGCGACGGGGGCGGGCGCGCCCGTCCAGCGCGGCTCGGTGGTGAGGTCGGCGCGGCCGGGGGTGAGCTGCACGAACAGCGACGCGACGGGCTGGTCGGCGGCGAGCGCGCCGACCAGCGACCCGAGGTGCTGCAGCGGCGGCGGGTCCTCCGGGCCGTAGCCGACGGTGACGGTGCTGACCTCGGCGACGCCGCCGCCCTGGGTCGCGGTGAAGTCGCAGATCGCGTGCGCGGGGCGCGGGCCGTCGCCGACGACGAGCAGCCGGGCGGTGGAGCGGGCCCGGGCGTACTCGGTGAGCCGGTCGGGACGCCACGGGTGCTCCAGCGGCTCGGCGGGGCCGAGCCCGGCGGGCAGCTTGCCGGTGGTCAGCTGCAGCAGCCGCTCGACGGGACCGCCGAGGTGCCCGTCGGCGCCGTGCCGGATCCGGTAGACGAGGGTGAGCTGCGAGCCGATCGGGGCGGCGGGGCGGGTGGTGAACCCGGCCGCGTAGTCGCGGGCCTCCGGGACCGGCACGAACGCGGCGCCGCCCCACTTCATCGGGCGCCCGGTCAGGCCCTCGTAGTAGCCGTCGTCGTTGTGGACGATCCACTGCAGCTCGGCGCCGGACGCGGCGCTGCGCAGCGGCAGGGACAGCCGGGTGGCGAGCGGCGTGACCAGCTGCAGGGTGCGGCCGGTGGCGGCGCATTCGCCGAGGGCCCGGTTCAGCCAGGCGCTCAGCGCGACGACCGGCCGGTCCTGCAGCACGACCATGGCCTGGTCGGTCAGCGCGTCTACGATGCTCATCTTCACCGGAGTCTAGCCACCTCGCCGCGGGGCCCAGAGCGGGTCCGCGGGGGCCGCGCGGCCCCTTGGCCCGCCGCTACCGGCCGAGTTTCCCGTGACAGGGGTGACCGCTGTCCAATCTGTGCTGAAATGTTACGGATGCAGCGAGCCGCCCCACCCGCGCCGGTGTACTACAGCGCCCCATCGCCGCCGGAACCGCCGGCGCCGCGGGGGCGCCTCTGGCGCGTGCTCGGCTGGGTCTCGATCGCGATGTCGGTGGTCCTGGTCGGCGGCAGCCTCACCGCGTACGGGTTCTGGCGGCGGCTGGACGGCCAGATCCACCGCGAGAACGTCAGGGACAAGCTCGGCAAGGACCGGCCCGCCAAGCTCAACGACTCCATCAACATCCTGATGATGGGCTCCGACAGCCGGCAGGGCGCCAACGCCCAGTACGGCACCGAGCAGGGCGAGCGCTCCGACACCACGATCCTGCTGCACATCTCGCCCGGCGGCGCCGGCGCGATCGGCATCAGCTTCCCGCGCGACTCGATGGTCAACGTCCCGAGCTGCAAGCGCAAGAACGGCACCACCATCCCCGCCTACCTCGGCATGCTGAACTCGGCGTTCTCCAACGCCGGCCCGTCCTGCACCTGGCGCACCATCGAGGCGGTCACCAAGATCCACATCGACCACTTCGTCGAGGTCGACTTCTCCGGCTTCAAGCAGGTCGTGGACGCCCTCGGCGGCGTGGACATCTGCGTCGACAAGCCCGTCAACGACCCGAAGGCCGAACTGCACCTCAAGGCGGGCAAGCAGACCGTGCACGGCGACCAGGCGCTCGGCTACGTGCGCACCCGCTACGTGCTGGGCGACGGCTCCGACCTCGACCGGATCAAGCGGCAGCAGGCGTTCATGGCCTCGGTCGTCAAGAAGGCCACCGACAAGGGGATGCTGACCGACCCGGGCCGGACCTACAACTTCCTGTCCGCCGTCACCAAGTCGATCCACGCCGACGACGAGCTGACGCTGTCGGTGATGCAGAAGCTCGCGAGCGGCCTGCGCGGGATGAGCGCGGGCAAGGTCCGGTTCGTCACGGTCCCGACGATGGCCTACCCGAAGGACAAGAACCGGGTCCAGTTCAACCAGCAGCTCGCCGAGCCGCTCTTCCAGGCCGTCCGCGAGGACAACACCCCGCCCGAGCCCGCCCCGGCCCCGGTGCCCGCACAGCAGAAGGTGCAGCCCGTCCCGCCCGCCCAGGTCAGGATCGGCGTCTTCAACGGCACCGGCGAGCACGGGCTCGCCCAGCGCACCGCCGACGCCCTCGCCGAGCGCGGCTTCAAGGTCGTCAAGGTCGGCACCGTCAAGTCGGCGTCCAAGACCAAGATCCTCTACGGCAGGGGCGCGGAGAGGCAGGCCGCGCGGACGGCGCTGGCGGTCCCCGGCCACCCGTCGGCCGCCTGGTCCAAAGCGAAGGCCGGCTACGTCTATCTGGTCATCGGCAAGGACGGCGCGAAGCTGAGCGGCGGCGGCGCGGCGGTGCCGAAGGTGGCCGGCGAGATCCGCGCCGACCGCGACGTATGCGCCCAGGCCTGAACCGGACACCCCGCAGCAGGCTCACCAGGGCCGGGCCGGGCACGTTCCATCGTCATCAGTCCCACCACACCGGTATCTTGGCGGCGCGCAACCATCAACCACACTAAAGCGTCACATGAAGGGCGACGTTTCCGATCAGCGCCCCGCCCCCGTCCCCGTCACCGCTCCTGAGACCGACCCGCCCCGCCCGACCCCAGCACCCCCGAGGAGCCGCTCCCGGGCCACGCCCCCGCCGCGGCTCGCGCTCCGACGGCCGCCACGGCCCCACCCGGAAACGGACCGATGCAGCCCGAACCCTTCACCCTTCTGATGACCGTCTACGGCGGTGACCGGGAAGAGTACGTCCGGGACGCCTTCCGCAGCGCGGTCGACGACCAGACGCTCCGCCCCGACCAGGTGGTGCTGGTCCAGGACGGCCCGGTCCCGCCGGAGATCGCCGTGGCGCTGAAGGAGCTCGCGGCGACCAGCCCGGTCGAGGTGACGTTCGTCCACCTGGAGGTCAACCGGGGCCTCGGCCCGGCCCTGGACGCGGGACTGCAGGCCGCCCGGCACGACATCGTCGCGCGGATGGACGCCGACGACATCGCGATGCCGCACCGCTTCGAGCTGCAGGTCCCGCTGGTGCGGCAGGGCGCGGAACTGGTCGGGGCGGGGCTGCTGGAGTTCGGCCGCGACACCGGCGACGTCGTCGGCCGCCGCATCCCGCCAAGCGACCCCGGCGACATCGTCCGCTACTCGCGGCTGCACGACCCGTTCAACCATCCGACGGTCGTCTACCGGCGCAGCGCCGTCATCGCCGCCGGCGGCTACGGCGACCTGCCGCTGATGGAGGACTACTGGCTGTTCGTCCGGATGATCGCCGCCGGCGCCCGCCTGGTGAACGTCGCCGAACCCCTCGTCTACTACCGCGTCGGCGACGGCGCCTACCATCGCCGCGGCGGCCGCGAGCTGCTCCGGTCGGAACTGCGGCTGCAGCGCGAGATGCTCGCGGAGGGCTTCATCTCGCGGCGCCAGTACCTGCGCAACGTCATCGTCCGGGGCGGCTACCGCCTCGTGCCCACCCCGATCCGGCGCCCGTTCTACCGGATGCTCGTCGCCCCGTACGGCGCCCGCCGCAACGCGGCGAAGGCGGCCGAGGCCGCCCAGGCGGCCGCCGCGAACGCCGCGGCCCGGCTGCCCACCATGGCCGTCCCCGACGCGCCGGCGGCCCTCCGCGACCCGGTCGCGTCCGGCCCCGACCCGACGATGACGGTCCCCGACCGGCCGGCGTACCGGCCGAAGCACGCCCGTCCCGACGACGACGTCCAGACGGGGTACGACATCTGGCCCGCCTACGGCGCGCAGGACCCGACGACCGCCGACCCGAGGGAAGGCTGACCGGCGCCGCCCCGGCGGGGAGCACGCCGAGACCGGGGCCCGCGCGGGCCCCGGCCCCCTACGGGACGGGACGGCTCCACAGGACGGGCTGCTCACCGCTCTGGGCGACGGTGTCACCGACGCCGAGCAGGGAGTTCCCGGCCACGCCCAGCCCGGTGATCCGCTGGTCGCCCTCGCCCGAGAGCCCCTCGCCGGACGGGGTCGCCGCCTTCCACGACGAGCCGTCCGCCGACGTCCACGACACCACGTCCGTCGCGCCCGGCTCCCCGGTCGTCCCGGTGGCGGCGAAGCCCTTCGGCGTGGCCGTGAGGGCCGTCACCGTGAGGTTCGTCCCGCCGCCGGGCGCGGCCAGCGGCCGCCAGGTCCGGCCCGAGTCGGCCGACACGTAACCGAGCCAGCCCAGCCCCTTCCCGGTCGCCGCGATCCCGGTGGCGACGACCGTGGTGCCCTTGACCGCCACGTGGGTGAAGTGCCCCTCCTGCACGCCGCCGGGGAGCGGGAGCTCCTGCAGCGTCCACTGCTTGCCGTCCGGCGAGGTCCACACGTTCGGATGGTTGCCGCTGCCGCCGCGGCCGCCCCCGACCGCGATGTAGCCGGAGGATCCGGCGGCGACGTCCAGCATCCAGTGGCCGGCCCCCGCCCGGCCTTCCAGGGCGTTCGGGGCGGCGCTCTTGCCGCGCTCCCAGTTCTTCAGGTCCGCGGAGAACCAGGTCGCCGCCGACGGGCCCTCCGTGCCGACGATCACGTACCCGGCCGGGCCGCTCGCGGCGGCGGCCGTGACCGGCACCCCGTTCCTGTTCGCGGCGAACGGGGCGGCGGCGTCGGCGGCCCGCCAGGCCGCCCCGTCCGCCGAGGTGACGACGAGCGGGCGGCGCGGCGACGCCTGGTCGTAGCCGACCGCCAGCCAGCCGGCCTTCCCGTCGGTCACGTCGGTGAGACGCTGCGGTCCGGGCCGGGTGAACGCCGCCCCGAGCCCCTGCGCCTCCCGCCAGGAGGCGCCGTCCTTGGACGTCCAGACGTCGGCGTCGCCGGACGCGCTGCCCACGGCGACGGTGAGGCCGCCGGCCGCCCGGACGTCCTGCACCGTGTGGTCGGGCCGGAGGGCGCCGGGCACCTTCGTCAGATCGACGGGGATCGCGGTGCCGCGCGCGTCCCAGACGCTCAGCAGCGGGTCGGCGTCGCCGCCGCCGGGCTCGCTGCCGACGACCACCGTCTGCTCGCCGGCCAGCGCCGCCGCCGTGAGCCTGCGCCCGGCCTTGGTCTCCGAGGTCCCCGCGTCCTGCCAGCTCCGCCCGTCCGCGCTCCGCGACACCAGCACGTCGTGGCCGCGGACGACGACGGCCGCGTAGCCCCGCTCGTCGACCAGCAGCTGGCTGGTCCGCCGGTAGCCGCTCGTGGTCAGCGTGCCGGCCTTGGTCCAGGTGCCGCCGTCCTTGGAGACGAACGCCTGGCCGGCCGGCGCGCCGGACGCCTTGACCTCGCGCACCGCGACGAAGCCGGCCGGGCCGCCGCCGATCACCAGGCCGCGGCTGCCCTTCGGCACCGGCACCTCCGAGACCGCCCACGTCCGGCCGTCGTCCTCGGAACGCCAGACCTTGCGGTAGGGGCCCTGCTTGCCGCCCTTGGGGGTGATGAGCGCCTCGAGCAGGATCACCTTGCCGCCGGCGGCCGCCTCGACCGGCGAGAACTTCGCGTTCTCGACGTCGAGCCCGATCTGGTCGCCCGAGCGGGCCTCCCAGCGGCGCCCGTCACCCGACAGCCAGACGACCGGGACCGCGTCGCTGAAGTCGCCCTTCTGGCTCCGCTCGCCTATGGCCAGGAAACCGGAGTCGGTGCCGACGATGCGCTGCACGCGGCTGTTCCGCCCGAACACGTCCCCGACGGGGTCGGGCTGCCTGGTCCAGGTGCGCCCGTCGCTGCTCGTCCAGACGGCGCCGCCGTCGGCCCGGGTGCCGACGGCGACCCAGCCGTGCGACGAGCCGCCGACCGCGGCGGGCACGTCGCCCGGCGCGGGCACCGCGCCGCCGGCGCCCTTGAGCGCGGCGGGCTTGAACGTGCGTCCGCCGTCGGCGGAGACCAGGAAGAGGCCGCGCGCGCTCGCCGGCTCGGACTCGCCGCCGACCGCGACGACGGTCGACCCGACGGCCGCGACACCGGTGATCTGCTGGTCGCGGCCGTCGGTCTGGGTCGAGTGGTTCACCGGGAAGAGCGCGCCCGCCAGCCTGGCGCCGCCGTCGCCGGCGTCCGTGTCGTCGCTCCCGCCGACCAGCCGTGGCACGAGCACGACGCCGCCGCCGACCAGCGCCGCCGCGGCGACCGCGGCGACGCCGATGAGCAGCGGCTTCTTGAGGCTCCTGCGGGTCCGGTCGCGCTTGCCGCCCGGCGCGGTCGTGCGCCACGGCTCGTCGATCACCGGCGGGGGCGCGATGGGCTGCACGCCGTTCGGCTGCTGGGGGAGCGCGGGCGACGGCACGCCCGGGATGTCCTGCGCGTAGGGGAAGGGTTCCGGGGCGGCCGGCGCGGGCGGGCCGTCCGGGATCTCCTGCGCGTACGGGAACGGTTCGGGCGCGGGCGGTGCGGGCGACGGCACGCCCGGGATCTCCTGCGCCCAGGGGAACGGCTCGGGCGCGGAAGGCTGCATGCCCGGCTGCGGCGGCGCGGGCTGGGCGGGGGCCTGCGGCGTCGGCGGCAGCGCGGCCTGCGGGCTGCCGGGGATCTCCTGCGCCCACGGGAACGGCTCGGGCGCGGGCGCCGGCGGCGTGCCCGGGATGTCCTGGGCGAAGGGGAACGGTTCGGGTGCCGGCCCCGGTGGCGTGCCGGGGATGTCCTGGGCGAAGGGGAACGGCGCGGGCGGCTGCGGGGACGGCGCCGGGGGCTGCGGCGCGGGCTGCTGCTGCGGCGCGGGCGGCTGCGCGGGCGGCTGGACGGGCGGCTGCGCCGGTGCCTGGGGCCTGTGGGCGGCGGGGCGCTCGACGCGGGTGACGTCCGCGTCGTCATCGTCGCCGGCGCCCCCGAGCCAGTCGGAGGCGTCCAGGATGGTCCGGTCGCCCAACGCGCCGCCGGGAGGCTCGGCGCCGGGCGCGCCGGGGAACGGGGGCAGCGCCGGACGCGCGGACTCGCCGCCCGCACCGGTGCCCTGACCGCCCTGGCCGGCCTGCCCGCCCTGGCCACCCGGCGAGAACACCTGCGTGCGCATGGTGCCGCTGATGTCGATGTCGCTGATCGTCCGGTCGGACTCGTCGTCCGGCGGCTCCGGCAGCGGCTCGCCGAACGGCGGCGGCTGCTCGGCCGGATCCGGCAGCAGCGGCGCGGCACCGGACGGCCCGGTCCCGCCGGGCTCGTTCAGCCACTGGGGAGGCGGAGGCGCCTGCCCGGGCCGCCCGGCTTCGGGACGCTCGACCCCGCCCTCACCGGGACCGTGGTCGCCATCCTGCTTTCCGGTCGAAGTCACGCCCGCACTCCCAGCCTCAGGTCCCGTACACGTCGCCCGCGTGTCCGATCGTCGTGAGCGATGATAATGGCGCATTCGCGCCGAGGGTCCGTGTTGCGGACCCCGGCCGCCGTCATCCGGCCGTCAGCCGCCCGTTCATCCACCTCATGATCTCGGGCGTCAGCCGGGTGAAGGTGCCGAAGTTGTGGCCGCCGTCGGAGGGGAACAGGGTGTCCACCCGCAGCGGCGGCTTCGCCAGCTTGATGAACTGCTGCGCCTGCCGGTACCCCTTCTCGACCTTGCTGGCGGCCAGCAGGACGGAGGCGGGCGGGGACGGCAGGTACCGGGCCCGCCACAACAGGTCGTTGTCGTTGCGGACGGCCGCGCTGCCGCCGTACAGCTCGCCGGTGGTCGCGTCCTTGATCGCGTGCAGGTAGCCGCCGAGCGAGGCGCCCGCGACGAACCGGTCCGAGTGCATCATCGCCAGTTTCACGGCGCAGTAGCCGCCGGTCGACTGGCCGATCACGCCCCAGCCGCGCTCGTCGGCCGCCAGCCGGTAGGTCGCGCTCAGCGCCTTCGGCACGTCCTGGGCGAAGAACGCCAGTGACTGCGGCCCGCCCGGCACGTCGGTGCACTCGGTGTCGCGGGGCGGGGCGACCATCGTCCGGGTGATGACGTAGACCGTCGGCTGGATCGTTCCGTCGCGCATGTCCTTCGCGGCGAGCTTCACCATCGCCTGCCGCTCGATGATGCCGCGCGGGTCGCCCGGGTACCCGGCGAGGACGAGCGCCACCGGGAACCTGCGGTCCTTGAACTGCGGCTGGAAGTACTGCGGCGGCAGGTACACGAAGGCCTGCACCTGCAGACCCGTGCGCGCGCCGTGGATCGTCGTCTGCTCCAGCTGCCCGTCGCGCGCCGGGTCGTGCAGGCCCTGCTTCACCGACAGCGGCGAGACGGTGCGCGGCAGCGGCCCGCCGGCCCACGCGCCCCCGCCGGCCTTGAGTCCGCTCTGCACGGCGACCGGCCCGTCCAGCCGGCCGAACAGGTCGCTCCAACTCGCGTAGAAGACGAAGTAGGCGTTCATCCCCGTGACGAGGGCGAGCGTGATGAACAGCTGGCAGCCGGCCAGCAGCCCGCCCCGGGCGGCCTGCGCGCCGAACCCGCGGCCGCCGATCCTCGGCAGCGCCCACAGCGTCCCCGCCAGCGCCGCCACGGCGAGCAGGCAGACGAGGACGACGAAGGCCGTGCTGGTCAGCTGCATGGAACGTGCTCCCCCCTCGTCGGGCCGTACTTCCCGGTGGATCGGACGGCTCCGCTCACCCCGTCTGCCCCGCGGCGGCGCACCCCTGCCCGGAGCAGTGCACGAACGCGTACAGCTGGTTCGACAGCTCCCGCTGCCGCTGCTCGGGCAACTGCGCGGCGATGTTGCGCAGCTCATGGGGATCGTGCTTCAGGTCGTAGTACTCGTGCTCGCCGTCGGCGTACTCGACGTAGAGCGCGTCGCCGGTGCGGATCGCGTTGTAGGTCGTCGGCGCTCCGGGCGCGGAGTCCTGCCGGTCCGGGTCGTCCGCCGAGGGCGCGGGTTTGACGTGCTCGACCAGCGCCGCCTGCCGCCAGCCGGACGGCTTCTCGCCGCGCAGGAACGGGACCAGCGACCGGCCGTCGGTGCCGGCCGGGGCGGGCAGCCCCGCCAGGTCGAGGAACGTCGGCGCGAGGTCGGTGTTCTGCGCGAACTCGCCGACGCGGCGGCCCGCGCCGACCCCCGGCCCGGTGACGACGTACGGGACGTGGATGTCGACGTCGAAAGCCGTCATCTTGCCGCCGGCCAGCCGGTGCTCGCCCATGTGGAACCCGTTGTCCGAGCCGAAGACCACGTAGGTGTCGCGATCGATGCCGAGCGTCGCCAGCTCGCCGCGGATCCGGCCGAGCAGGTCGTCCACCGACTGGACCATCCGGACCCGGTCGCGGAACCCCTCGTCGATCCGGGCGATCGCGCCCTTGCCGAGCTTGGGGTGCTTGCGCAGCCAGGACGGCTTGTCGCCGATGTCCTTCTCGTTGAACGACGGCGACCGCGGCGCCTTGAGGTGGGGGAAGCTCTTGGCGTACCGGGGCGCGGGGACGAACGGGCCGTGCGGCGCGAACGTCGAGATCTCCATGAAGAACGGCTGGGAGGAGCCGCCCGCCCGCCGCACGAAGTCGGTGCCCTTGTTCGCCAGGACGTCGGTCAGGTAGTCCTGCGGCCGGTGGCCGTAGGAGACGAGGCTGCCGTTCTCGTTCAGGTTGTAGCCGTACTCGGGGTAGCCGTTGCCGGCGACGTACCACTCGCTCCACCCGGGCGGCACGTACGGCTGAGCCCCGCCCTGCTTGTCGTCGGGCTGGTAGCCGTTCATGTACTTGCCGAGGAACGCGGTGCGGTACCCGGCCTTCTGCAGCGCGGGGCCGAACGCGTTCTGCTCCCCGCCGTTCTGCTTGAAGACCTGGTAGCCGCCGAGGGGCGGGAAGTTGGTGCGGACCTTGGTGTTGTGCGGGTAGCGCCCGGTGAGGATGGTCGCCCGGGACGTGCAGCAGAGCGAGTCCGCCATGTAGAACCCGTCGAACGTGAGGCCGTCCCGCTGCATCTTCTGCACCTGCGGCATGTGCGCGACGAGGTTCCACGACAGGTCGTCGGTGAGCACGAAGATGATGTTCGGCTTCTTCGCCGCGGCCGGCGTGGCCGTTCGCTTGCCCTTGACGGCGCCGGGCGCGGCCCGATCGCTGCAACCGCTCGCCACGAGCACGGCGAGGAGGCACAGCAGGACGGCCGCCGCGCGTCCCCGCGGCCGCGCCCGGCCCGGTCGCACACGCGGGCGGAGCCGCCGTTGTCGGGTCACTGTCCGCCCTTCCTCCTGGTGCGCGGGCGCCTCGCGCCCGGTCGCGATGCCCGTGCCACGGCACCGCGCCGCGCGATAGATGATCAGAGGTCCGGCCTGCAAGGGTAACCAGCCCTGTGGCGATTCGTGCACTTGGCGCCAGTTCGCGGTTCGATGCGCCTTGTTGGCATCATGCGGAGGACGGGCGAGGGAGGGCGGGGTTCTGCGAGAGCGCGGGCTGTCGGCGCCGCTGGTGGGCGGAACCATGATCAGCGCCGTCGTGGCGCTGGTCGTGGTGATGGCCGCCTCATGCCTGCCGGGCGCGACGGGGCCGCAGCCCGGAGCGGGAGCCACCCGCTCGTCCGCCCCGCCGCCGCGCGCGTCGACACCGCCGCCCGCCCCCGCCGGCACCCAGACGCCGATCACCCCGCCCGGCTACTCGCCCGTCGAGCCGGTGCTCGACGGATGGTTCGCCGACCCGACGGTGATCAAGGCGGCGGACCGGTACTACGCCTACGGCACCAACAACGGCGACGCGACGATGCCGGTGGCGACCGCGCCCTCGCCGGCCGGCCCGTGGACCCGCTCGCCCGGCGACGGCCTCGCGCGGCTCCCGTCCTGGGCGGAGGAGGGACGGACCTGGGCCCCCGAGGTCGTGCCTCCGCGGCAGGGGTCGGGCATGTACGTCCTCTACTTCTCCGCCGCCCGCCGGGACCGCGACGTCCAGTGCATCGGCGTCGCGACCTCGATCTCGCCGGCCGGGCCGTTCGTCCCGGTCGACGGCCCGCCGCTGGTGTGCCCGCTCGACCTCGGCGGCGCCATCGACCCGTCCTCCTACATCGAGACGGACGGGACGCGGTACCTGCTCTACAAGAGCGACGCCAGGAAGACGGCGGCGATCTACCTCGTTCCGCTCACCGCGGACGGGCTGCGGGCGAACGGGCCGGCCGCGCGCCTCCTCGGCCATGACAAGAGCGAGCCCGTGCTGGTGGAGGCGCCCGACCTGGTGCGCCGCGGCGGCAAGTACGTGCTGCTCTACTCGGCCGGCTGGTACTTCAAGTCCGACTACCAGACCCGCTACGCGGTCGCGGCGTCCCTCCGGGGCCCGTACCAGAAGTCGCCGTGGCCGCTGCAGTCCACCGGCGCGTACCGGGGGGCGGTCGAGGGGCCGGGCAGCGCGGACGTCCTCAGCGACGAGACCGGCGACCATCTGGTGTTCCACGGGATCCTGAAGCACCACGGAGGGTCGACGGTGGACCGCGGCATGTACGTGGCCGCGCTCGGCTGGGACGGTTCCCGGCCGGTCCTGCGGGGAGTGCCCGTCCGGTACGAGGCCGAGCGGGGGCGGCTGAACGGCTGCGTCTCCGCGCTGCGGCGGCCGGAGGCGTCGGGCGGCTCGGCCGTCGGCCCGTTCGACCGCGGCGGCTGCCGCCTCGACGTCTCGGTGTTCGCGCCCGCCGGCGGGCGCTACCCGGTGCGGATCGGATACGCCAACCGGTCCGGCGAGGACTCCCATCTGGAGCTGTCGGCGAACGGCCTCGCGGGCGCGACGTTCACGCTGCGCGGGACCAGGGACGCGGACTGGGCCTCCGCCACGGTGGAGGCGCCGCTGAACGCGGGCTGGAACACGCTCAGCCTGATGCGGGTCGACGGGCAGGGCCAGGTCGACTACCTCGAGGTCCGCTAGGGCTTCGCCGGGGTGGTGCGGCGCGGTTTCGGCAGGGCCCGCTGCGGCGTGGCGGGCGACCCCTTCGGGTGCGCCTTCGACGGGGCCCGGTACGGACCGGTCCGCACGTAGAGGACCAGCCGCCCGCCCTTGAACCTCCAGTTGCCCGCGATCCGCCAGGGGCCGGTGGCCTCGATCATCTTCAGCCGCCGGACCACCAGCGGTCCGGGGTGCGTGGTGCTGGCCCTGGTGTGCATCAACCACACCCGGTCGGACTGGACGAGCGGGCCGCGCAACTGCCAGGGGGCCTTGTCGATGCCGGAGAAGTTGCCCGCGCGCACCGGGTCCTCGGCCATCCCGATGTCGCGCAGGCGGCCGAAGGCGTCCGGATAGGCGCCCGCGTCCCAGCGGACGACGCCGTTGAGGTAGACGATCGGGTCTCCCTGGTGCGCATGGCGGCGCACGACCTCCGCTGCGGTGCGCACGTCGTCGAGCTTCGCGTCGTGCCGCCTCAGGGCTGTCTGCGGCTGCACGGACGGGACGGTCAGCACCGCGACCGCGGCCGCGAGTAGCGCGCCGCCCACCCACGGGCGTCCGATGGCGGCGAGCGCGGCCAGCCCGGCGCCCATGAGCAGTGACAGGGCGGGCACGGAGAACAGGACGTAGCGGAACATGAACATGGGGTCGGCCACCAGCGACGCGAGGAGCAGCAGGACCGACGGCACGACCAGCCAGGGCAGCGTGAGGACGGTGAGCGGGACGCCGGACCCGTCGGTGCCGCGCCGGGCACCGTCCCGGCCTTCGGCGCCGTCCGGGCCCTCCGCGGCGTCCGCGCCGCGCGTCCGGAGGCCGACGAAGGCGCCGGCGAGCACCGGCACCAGGGTCGGCCAGAGCAGGTCCCGGCCGCCGACCATGAACTTCACCAGCTGCCAGACGAGCGTCCACGACGGCCGGGGCAGCCACGCGACCTGCTCGGCCTGGGTGTGCGCGACCAGCGCGAGCGGGAGGAGGAGGACGCCGGCCAGGCCGCCGCAGACCGTCCAGCGCAACCACGACCGGCGGGCCTTGGAGCGCGCCAGCAGGAGCGTCGCACCGTGCGCCGGCAGCAGCAGGACGCCGTCGAGGTGCAGGAGGCCGAGCAGCAGGATCGCGAGGCCGTACCCGGCGAACCAGCGCCACGGATGCCGCTCCCGCGGGTGGACGCCCCGGACGAGCAGGTAGGTGGCCAGCACGGCGACCGCGGTCACCATCGCGTACGAGCGGGCCTCATGCGCGAAGGACGCGACGGGGACGGATCCCGCGTACACCAGTCCGGCCAGCAGCCCGGCCATCGGCCCGGAGCAGCGCCGCCCGATCAGCGCGACGCCCCCGGCCGCCACCGCGGTCGCCAGCGCGCTCGGCAGGCGCAGCGACGTCTCACCGGCGCCGAAGACCGCGACCCACACCTTCATGGCCAGGTAGTAGAAGGCGTGCACGAGGTCGAGGTTGTGGAACAGGCGCAGCATCTGCCCGACCGGGCGGCTCGTCGCGCTGAGCGTGGCCGCCTCGTCCAGCCAGAACGAGGGCCGGCCGATGTAGACCAGGCTGAGGGCGAGCGCGGCGGCCGCCGGGACGAGCGGCACCGCCCACCGGGCGAGCCGCCGCTCGGGGCGCGCCGCCTCGTCGCGCGCGGGGCTATCGAGGGCGAGGCTCGTCATCGGATGGGACCTCCACTCCGACCTCGCGCAGCAGGTCGGCGGTCGGCTTCGGACGGGTGAGCAGGCCGTCGCGCAGGCCGCGCAGCATGGCGCGGCGCAGCACGGTCCGGTCGCCGGACCCGGCGAAGGTCCGGGTCCAGCGCCGGAGCGTGGACCCCGCGTACAGCACGCGTTCCGGCGGTGCGAGCCCCGGGCTGCCGCTGAACAGCCAGATCTTGTTGCGCACCTCGTAGAAGAAGCGGTCGCCCGGGTCGGCGTCCGCCCCGCCGAACTCCTTGGTCTTGTGGACGACGACGCTGCGCGGGCACAGCACGCCGCGGCGGCCGCGCAGCAGCCGGGTGGTGAACTCGAAGTCGTCGTTCCACAGGAAGTAGTCGGCGACGGGCAGCCCCCGCTCCCGCACCGACGCCGCGTCCACCAGGACGGAGACGAAGGACGCGGAGCGGACCGGGACGCAGCCGGCCGCCCGCGCGATCTCCCGCTCCGCGGGCGGGGTGCGGGGCTTGGCGCGCGGGGTGTTCATCGGGTGGTCGCGGCCGTCGGTCCACACGACGCGGCTGGCCACGAGGGCCGGCGGCCCGTCCGGGCCCGTCGCCCGGCCGCGGGCGGCGAGGAGTTCGCCGAGCGCGGCCGGCTCGGGGACGGTGTCGTCGTCCAGCAGCCAGAGCAGATCGGTTCCGGCCTCCAGCGCGTGCGCCATGCCCGCGCCGAAACCGCCCGCTCCGCCGATGTTGCGCGGCAGGACCAGCAGGTCGGTGTCCGGGAAGCCGCGTGCCACGATCTCCGCGGTGCCGTCCGAGGAGGCGTTGTCCACGACGACGACGCGGTCCGGCGGACGGGACTGGGCGGCGAGCGCCGCCAGCGCCTCCTCCAGCAGGGCGCGCCGGTTGTAGGTGACGACCACGGCGGTGACGGACGCGGCGGTACCTTCCGCCGTACTCCCGGTCACAGGCCGCGCCGGCCGGTGGCGCGGCGGGCGGCCCGCTGCAGCGCGGGCGGCGCCGCGGCCGCCGCCTGCACCAGGCGGTCCAGGTTCTCCCGGACGTCGGCGAGCTCGCCCTGCAGGTGGGCGAGCCCGATGCGCTCGTTCGCCCTGGCCAGTTCCCGGAGCAGCGCGGCGGCGACGCCGACGGACGCCGCCGCCACCAGCTCGTCGGGCACGTCGCCGGGCAGCAGGACCTGCTCCGGGTGCCGGGAGGTGGTCAGCTCGTCCAGGTCGCCGGCCACCCGGTAGCCGGAGGCGCGCAGCGACCCGGCGAGTTCGCGGGTCCGCTCGGCGGCCCAGGCGGCGTGCCGTGCGGGCAGTCCCATGCGGGTGCGGCCGGTGTCGTCGGTCGCCTCGGTGAGCCCGTACCCGATGAGGTGGTCCCGGACGAGCCGCTCGTAGTCGCCGCCCAGCGCCGGGGCGATCTTCTCGTTGAGCCGGCGGAGCAGTTCCGCCTCGATCACCGACAGCGGCTCCTCCTCGGCGATCCCGCCGACGTCGCAGCTGCCGGCGTCGATGCCGGTCAGCGCGCTGAAGCGGTCCCACAGCAGGCCGGGGCGCTCCCCGGGCGGCGGCAGGGTGAGGACGTGGACGCGCTCCCTGGGCACCACCGACTCCCAGGTCCGCAGGACCCGGACGGCGTCGTGCAGCCCCCAGAACATCTCCCCGTACGGTTCCGGGGCCCCCGGGCCGAGGGTGACCAGGTCGTCGACGAACCGTTCGAAGGTGATCGTGTGCGTGTGCCTGATCTGCTCCTGCCAGTCGAAGATCAGCTGCCAGCCCAGGTCGCGGGTGGCGAACACGACGTGCACCTCGGCCGGTTCGAGCGCCGCCACGGCCCGCTTGGCCTGGTGCTCGGTCGCGCCGCCGAGCAGGCCCTGGGAGAAGACCGCGGTGTGCCCGTCCCAGTCGTGGACGCGCTCCGCCATGCGGTCCCAGGCGCCGTCCCAGGCCGGGTCGCGGTGCCCGCCCCAGCTCATCTCGCGCAGGTCCATGACCGCGCCGAAGTGCTCCATCGGGCCCGCGATGGGGTAGCAGACGCCGGCGTCGCCGAGGCGCCGGCGGTTGGCCCACAGCGCGTCGTGGAGGAACGCCGTGCCGGCGGTCGGCGCTCCGACGTGCAGGTAGACGGTCTTGCCGGGTCGGTCCCCGCCCATGGTCACCCCGTGTTCGTCTCGACGTCGGATCGGCCGCCCCGCTGGATCCGGCGGTAGGCGCCGCGCAGTTGGCGCACGGCAGGGTAGCGTTCGGCGGCCCGTGCGGAGAGCGGCGCCGCGTGCCGGACCAGTGCGGCGGTGTGCTCGGACAGCTCCGCGGTCTCCGCGCGCAGCAGGTCGATCCGCTCGGCGACCCGCACCCCCGAGCCGTCCACCTGCGCGCCCTTCTGCTCCAGTTCCAGGAGGCGCTGCAGGAGCGCGGTGACCGCGTCGGTGCCGACGTCGGCCATCTCCGCCCCGGACGGCCCGGTGGACGGGCGGGCGCCGCGCTTTCCGGAGGAGGCGGTGGGGACCAGGTCGTAGAGGTCGCCCACCACGTGGTAGCCGGCCGCGCGCAGTTCCTCGACGCTCTCGATGGCGCGGTCGGTCGCCCACATCAGGTCGTCGGCGGACAGGGCGATCTTGGTGGGGGAGCGCCTGGCGGTCAGCACCTGCTGCGCGAGGAACAGCTTGACCTGGTCGTTGTAGACGTGCCATCCCACGCGCTCGTCGAGGGACTCGTTGAGGTCCCGCAGGAACAGCGTCTCGGCCAGGCCGAGCGAGGGGTTGGAGAACGAGCCGGACAGGTCGTACCGCCAGGGGGACAGGCCGACGGCCGTGCAGAAGCGCTGCCACAGCAGGTCGCGGGGGGCGCCGGGCGGGGGGAGCGTGACGAGGTGGACCCGCTCGGGGGGCAGTTCCACGCCCCAGCGGGCGAGCACCGCGACGGGGTCCTGGAGCCCCCAGAACAGCCGGGCGGTCTCGAAGCTGCGCCAGTCCGCGCGCCGCAGCGCGGCCACGAAGTCGTCGAACGACGTGGTGAACCGGTTCTTGACGTCCTCCTGCCAGTGCGCCGGTATCTGCCGGCCGAGATCGCGCACGGTGAAGACGACGTGGACGTCGGCGAACGCGAGGTCGGCCATGGCCTCCCGCACGTAGCGGACCCGGGCGGGGGCGAACAGCTCCTGCGAGATGATCGTGGTCCCCGGCCAGTCGCGCGCCGCGGCGACCAGTTCGTGCCAGGCGCCGCGCGTCGAGGGGTCGGAGGCGTCGCGGAAGAAGGTCCGGCGGAGGTCGAAGGCCGCCCTGACGTGGGCGGCGGGGTCCTCGCCGGGGTAGCTGAACCCGTGCCTGCGCAGCCGGTCGCGGTTGTGCCACAGCACGTTCTGCAGGTACGTCGTCCCGCTCTTGGCCGCTCCCACGTGCAGGAAGACCGCGGGGCGCGGGCTCTGCGCCGCGCTCTCGGGAGTGGGGGATGCCACCGCGTTCCTTGGTTCCTGCCTCAGTGCCGACCGAACGCCGGGTATCTTAGCCCCATTCCGTACCATTGGCCCGGCTGATGCCTTTCTGCGCAGCTGGGTCTTCCGCTCTCCCACACGGGGATGGACGCCGTCCAGTGAACATAGATCTCGTGGTGGCCGGTTCCGGGTTCTTCGGACTGACCGTCGCCGAACGGTGCGCGGCCGACCTCGGCCTGCGCGTCCTGGTGCTCGACCGCCGCGGCCACATCGGGGGCAACGCCTACAGCGAGGACGAGCCGGAGACGGGCATCGAGGTCCACCGGTACGGCGCGCACCTCTTCCACACCTCCAACAGGCGGGTGTGGGAGTACGTCAACCGGTTCACCTCCTTCACCGGCTACCGGCACCGGGTCTACTCGACCTTCAAGGGGCGGGTCTACCCGCTGCCGATCAACCTCGGCACCATCTGCGAGTACTTCGGCCGCGCCTTCACCCCCGACGAGGCGCGGGCGCTGATCGCCGGGCAGGCCGCCGAGGTGACGGCGCCGTCCAACCTGGAGGAGAAGGCGATCTCGCTGATCGGCCGGCCGCTGTACGAGGCGTTCATCCGCGGTTACACGGCCAAGCAGTGGCAGACCGACCCCCGGGACCTGCCGGCGGAGATCATCACGCGGCTGCCGGTCCGGTACACCTTCGACAACCGGTACTTCAACGACGTGTACGAGGGGCTGCCGGCCGACGGCTACACGGCCTGGCTGGAGCGGATGGCCGACCACCCGCGGATCGAGGTGCGGCTCGACACCGACTTCTTCGACATGCGCGACGACGTCGTCGGCAACGTGCCGGTCGTCTACACCGGCGCGCTGGACCGCTACTTCGGCTATGTGGAGGGCGACCTCGGCTGGCGGACGCTGGACTTCGAGATGGAGGTCAAGCCGACCGGCGACTTCCAGGGCACCCCGGTGATGAACTACGCCGACGAGGACGTGCCCTACACCCGGATCCACGAGTTCCGCCACTTCCACCCCGAACGCGACCGCTACCCCGCGGACAAGACCGTGATCATGAGGGAGTACTCGCGCTTCGCCGCCCGCGGCGACGAGCCGTACTACCCGATCAACACGGCGGCCGACCGCGCCCGCCTGCTGGCCTACCGCGAGCTCGCCAGGGGCGAGAACGGCGTGCTGTTCGGCGGGCGGCTCGGGACCTACAAGTACCTCGACATGCACATGGCGATCGCGAGCGCCCTGAACATGGTCGACAACCAGTTGCGTCCCCATTTCGCCGAGGGTGCGCGTCTCATCAACGGAGGCGAGGACGAGTGACCGATCAGACAGGGGCGGACCGCGCGGCCGGGACGGGCGGCGAGGACGAGCCGCTGCGCGTCCTGCAGCGCGTCGTGATGCCGGTGGACCGCGATCTGGACGTGCTCAAGCTGTACGTCGAGGGGGAGATCGCGCGCGGCGCCGAGGCGCTCGCCGCCTCCACCGCGGTGGAGCCCGCCGCCGCCGGCGCGCCGGGCGACGGCGTCGGCCGCCGCAGCCTGGTCGTGCCGGTCGGACGGCGGGTCTCGTTCGCCACCTACTTCAACGCCTTCCCGGCGAGCTACTGGCGGCGCTGGACGTCGGTCGAGGACGTCGTGCTGCGCGTCCGCGCCCGCGGCGAGGGCACCGTGATCGTCTACCGGTCCAGCTCCAAGGGGCACGTGCAGCGGGTCGCCTCCGTCAAGATCGACTCGGCGGCCTCCCAGGAGGAGACGTTCTCGCTCAGCCTGCGCCCGTTCATCGACGGCGGCTGGTACTGGATGGACATCCTGGCCGGCGAGCGGGACGCCGTGCTGGAGCGGGCCGACTGGTGCGCGGCTCCGGGGACGGGCGGCGGGTTCGTCCGGCAGGGCCGGGTGAGCCTCGGCATCACCACCTTCAACCGCCCGTCGTTCTGCGTGGACCAGCTCCTCGCCCTCGGCGGCGCCGGCGAGGTGCTCGACGTGGTGGACCGGATCTACGTCGTCGACCAGGGCGACCAGAAGGTGCGCGACGACGACCGCTTCGCGGCGGCCGCCGACGCGCTCGGCGCCCGGCTGCAGGTGATCGAGCAGGCGAACCTCGGCGGGTCCGGGGGCTTCTCCCGCGCGATGGACGAGACGCTCCAGGCCGGGACGAGCGACTACGTCCTGCTCCTCGACGACGACGTGGTGACCGAGACGGAGGGGATCCTGCGGGCGGTCGCGTTCTCCGACTTCGCCCGCACGCCCACCATCGTGGGCGGCCACATGTTCAACCTGTTCGTCCGCTCGCAGCTGCACGCCTACGGCGAGGTCGTCGCCAAGTACCGCTGGTGGTGGGAGGAGGCTCCGAACACCAGGCGCGAGCACGACTTCGCCAAGGAGCCCATCGCCCAGGAGCTCATCGAGGCGGCCGGCGGGAAGCCGAGCGTGAAGACCAGCTCGGGGAGCCTGCGCGAGACCCCGTGGCTGCACCGGCGCGTCGACGTGGACTACAACGGCTGGTGGATGTGCATGATCCCGGTCGACGTCGTCCGCAAGGTCGGGCTGTCCATGCCGATGTTCATCAAGTGGGACGACGCCGAGTACTGCGTCCGGGCCGGCGCCGCGGGCTTCCCGACCGTGTCCCTGCCGGGCATGGCCGCCTGGCACGTCCCCTGGCAGGACAAGGACGACGGCATCGACTGGCAGGCCTACTTCCACGAGCGCAACCGGCTGGTCACGGCGTTGCTGCACTCGCCCTACGAACGGGGCGGCAACCTGGTCAAGGAGAGCTTCATCATCTCGGTGAAGCACGCGCTGGCGCTGCAGTACTCGACCGCGGAGCTGATGCTCTCGGCGATCGAGGACGTGCTGACCGGGCCGGCGCACATGCACGCCGGGATCGCCGGCAAGCTGGCCGAGATCAACGCTTTCCGGGCCGCCTTCCCGGACGCGCAGAACCGCACCAGCCACGAGGAGTTCCCGCCGGTGCACCGCAACAAGCCGCCGAAGCGGGGCCGCGGCTTCAGGCCGCCGCGCGGCAGGGTGAACGTGCTGGCGAGCGCGATGCTGGGCACGGTCAGGCAGCTGCGGCCGGTGGACCCGGGCGCGCAGGGGAACCCGCAGGTGGTGGTCCCGCACATCGACCGGCACTGGGGCCTTCTCTCGCAGGTCGACAGCGCGCTGGTCTCCTCGGCGGACGGCACCAAGGTGGCCTGGTACCAGCGCGACCCGGAGCGGTTCAGGCGGATCATGCGGCGGGCGTCGATGCTGCACGCCAGGCTCAGCCGGGAATGGCCGGAACTGGCGGGCCGCTACCGGGTGGCCATGGACGAGCTGGCCTCCCCGGAGGCGTGGCGCCGCACCTTCGAAGCCGCGGAGCAGGACGGCCCCGCGCGCCCGGCGAGGTCACCGCGGGAATGACGATCACGCAACCACCGCCGGCGGCCCCGATGCGGCCCCCGGGGGACAGCGGCGGCCTGCGCGAGACGTTCCGGAACAAGTACCTGCTGCGCCTCCTCGTGCGCCGGGAGCTGCGGTCCCGCTACAAGGGGTCGTTCCTCGGCCTCGGCTGGTCCTATGTGCGGCCGGCCGTGCAGTTCGCGGTGTACTTCTACGTCGTCGGCGTCTTCCTCGGGACGAACCGGTCGGTCGAGGACTTCCCGGTCTACCTGTTCTCGGGCATGGTGCTGATCAACCTGTTCACCGAGACGCTGCACTCGACGACCCGGTCGGTGACGGGGAACGCGCCGCTCGTGCGGAAGGTGTTCCTGCCGCGCGAGCTGTTCCCCACGGCCTCCACGCTGGTCTCGCTGGTGCACTTCGTGCCCGGACTCCTCATCGTGATGGTCGCGTCGGTCGCGTCCGGGTGGCGGCCGTCGCCGGTGGCGCTCGGCGCCGGGGTGCTCGGGCTCACGATCATCGTGGTGCTGGGGTTCGGCGTCGGGCTGGCGTTCGCGGCGGTGAACGTCTTCTTCCGCGACCTGGAGCAGGTGGTGGACATCTCGATGATCGTCATCACCTGGTCGGTGCCGATGATCTACCCGTGGACGCACGTGCGGGACCACGCACCCTCCTGGGTCCTCGACCTGTACCTGGCCAACCCGCTGGTCAGCGCCATCTCGCTGTTCCAGCGAGCCTTCTGGTACCCGGGGACGGACCAGACCTTCGCCTTCCCGCCGGACCTGTACGAGCGCGCCGGAGTCGCGCTCGCCGAGAGCGTTCTGGTGTTCCTCGCGGGACGTGTGCTCTTCGCCCGCATGCAGAAGCGTTTCGCTCAGGAGCTGTAGCCGTTGATCCCCTCGATCGTCATCGACTCGGTGTCGAAGCACTTCACCCTCCGGCACGCGCACTCGTTCAAGGAGATGAGCGTCCGCGCCTTCCGCAGGCAGCGGCTGTCCGACCGGTTCACCGCGCTCGACCACGTGAGCCTCACCCTGCACCAGGGCGAGACCGTGGCGCTGATGGGCCTGAACGGGTCGGGCAAGAGCACGCTGCTGAAGCTCATGTCCGGGGTCATGCAGCCGGACGAGGGCTCGGTGCGGGTCCGCGGCCGCATCGCCGGGCTCATCGACGTGGGCGCCGGGCTGCACCCTGAGCTCACCGGCCGGGAGAACGTCTACCTGAACGGCGCGATCCTCGGCATGTCCCGGGCGGAGATCCAGCGCAAGTTCGATGCGATCGTCGACTTCTCGGGAATCGAGCGGTTCCTCGACGACCAGGTGAAGTTCTACTCGTCCGGCATGTTCATGCGGCTGGCGTTCTCCATCGCGGCGCACACCGAACCGGACGTCTTCCTCATCGACGAGGTGCTGGCCGTCGGCGACCCGCCGTTCCGGGAGAAGTGCCTCGAGCGGATCAGGGAGCTGCGCGGCGAGGGCCGGACGATGGTCATCGTGGCGCACGACATCCAGATGCTCGTCGGGCTCTGCGACCGCGGCGTCACGATGCGGCGGGGCCGGGTCGTCTACGACGGGCCCACCGCGGAGGCCGGGCGGCTGGTCCGCGAGGACCGGCAGGCCCGCCGAGCGGCGGCAATGGGAGAAATCGGTGGATAAGGTATCCCGAGCCGCGGCGCGGCGCGGCCGTCGGTCCGGACAGGCGACCAGGCCGGAATCCATGGAAGGGAAGCGGCGATGAGCGCGAACGAAGCCGGTCACCCCCTGCTCGACAAGGTCTACCGGATCGTCGCCGACGGGACGTGCTCCGTCCTGTCCCTGGACATCTTCGACACCGTGCTGTGGCGCCGCGTGCCGCGCCCCACCGACGCGTTCGCGCTGCTCGGCGCACGGCTGCGGGACGCGGGCCTGTGCCCGCCGTGGGTGACCGACGCCACCTTCCGGCGGATGCGGATCGGCGCGGAGGAGGCGGCCCGCCGCAGCCGCGACACCCTCGGCACCGAGGTCTCGCTGTTCGACATCTGGCGGGCGATGCCGGCCGGGGTGTTCGGCTCGGCGTCCCTGGACCAGCTCGTCGCCGCCGAGCTGCGGCTCGAACGCGAGATCACCGTGGTGGACCTGGACGTCGCCGAGGTCGTCAAGGCGGCGCGCAAGCAGGACGTCGAGGTCGTCCTGGTCTCCGACACCTACTTCACCGAGGACCAGCTGGCGCACCTGCTGGACCGCCCGGAGCTCGGCCCGATGGAGGACGTCCGGATCTTCCGCTCCAACCAGCACGGCACCGACAAGGCGTCCGGTCTGTGGGACATCGTGCTGCGCGACCTCGGCCGCAGCCCGGAGCAGATCGTGCACATCGGCGACAACGAGGTCGCCGACGACGAGGTGCCGGCCGAGCTGGGCGTGCGGACGGTCCGCTACCGCCGCCTGGACGAGCCGTACACGCAGGTCCTCGAGCGCGAGCACGAGCCGCTCGCCCCGGCCGGCGAGCACGCCCCCGACCTGGACGAACGGCACGGCGACCTCGGGCTGACGAGCCTGCGGGCCAAGACCGTGCACGCCGGCGGGCCGTTCGCCACCTCGGCGCTGGAGACGGCCTGGCGGTACGGGGCCGGCGTGCTCGGCCCGGTGCTGGCCGGGTTCGCCGAGTGGATCGCCGAGCGGGCGGTCGAGAACGGCACCCGGATGCTGTGGTGCCCGATGCGCGAGGGCGAGCTGCTCTCCAAGCTGATCAACGACGCCGCGCGGGCCCGGGGCCTCGACCTGGAGGCCAGGCCGGTCTGGCTGTCGCGGTTCGTGACGTCGCTGGCCGGCCTCGACCCCTTCGACACCGACGCGGTGCACGCGTTCGTCCGCAGCGGCTACCAGCTGACCGTCCGGCAGGCCCTGGCCGTCCTGGAGCTGCAGCCCGGCGACGTGCCCGGACTCGCGACGGAGCTGGACACCATCGTCGACAACGGCGACATCGCCGACCGGGTCAGCAAGGCCCTGACCGAGACGCCGCACCTGTGCAACCGGCTCGCCGTCACGGTCACCGCCGCGCGCGAGCGGCTGCTCCGGTCGCTGCGGGAGGCGGGCGCGCTCGACGGGACCGACCTGACCCTGGTCGACCTCGGCTGGGGCGGCACGATCCAGCGCCAGCTCGCCCGGGTCCTGGAGATCGCCGGCATCGACATCGCGCCGTCCGGGCTCTACCTGGCCACCGACAACCGCGCGGAGCGGCTGTACCTGGCCGGCCTGCGCGCCGAGGGCTACCTGGCGCAGGCCGGGCATCCCGCCGCGGTCGCCGCGACGGTCACCCGCAGCCCCGAGGTCGTGGAGCAGTGCGTGAACGCGCTGTGCGGGTCGCTGATCGGCTTCACCGACGAAGGCGGTCCCGTCCTCGGGGACTCCGCCGACTCGCCGTCGCAGAACGCCGAACGCCGGACCGTCCAGGACGGCATCCTGGCGTTCCAGCGCATGTGGAACCGGTACGTGACCCTCTCCGAGGGCGCCTGGCCGAGCCTCGCGCTGCCGGCGGCCCGCGAGCGGCTGGCGCGGATCCTCGTCTCGGCGCTGCAGTCGCCCACCCCGGACGAGGCCGCGGTCTTCGGCAACTGGGTGCACGAGGACAACTTCGGCTCCACGCTGGTCACCACGCTGCTGCCCGCCGACCTGAAGCCCGCGATCCCCTACCTGTCGCCCGGGGACCTCGAGGACCTGCACATGCGCGACTCCTTCTGGCCCGCGCTGCTCTCCGCGTCCGACACCGGACTCGGCGCCGCGGCCAAGGCCATCGCGGACGGGGCCATCCGCACGGAGGCCTTCGACCCCTCCGGCGAGCGCTACGAGACGCGGCTGCGGTACCGGACGTCGGACGACCGGTGGCACGAGCCCATCCGGCGCCGCGTCCGGATCAACCACAACGGGCTGTCGTTCGCGCGGTTCGCCTTCGAGCACCACGACACGGTCGACATCTCCCTGGCCATTCCGGGCCGGCCCGCGATAGTGCGGGTCGACTGGATCGAGGCCCGGGTCATCGCCGGCGGGCGCCGCCACGAGCAGGTGCTGCGCTGGGACAAGCCCGAGGACTTCGTCGGCCTGCACTATGCCGACTGCCGCTACCTCGGCGGCAACCTGATGGAGTTCGACACCTCCTACGCGGCGGTATGGCTGCCGCTCGCCCGCCGCGCCGGGGCGCCGGTGGTGTCGTCCGGGCAGATCACCGTCGCGTTCGCGATGCTGCCGCAGTCGATGACGGGCATGGCGCCGCGGATGCCCGTCGACAGGAAGGCCGCGCGTGCCGCGAGGACCGCCCGGCTCACCGACAGGCTCCGCGAGGAGTACCGCGCGGCCGGTGTCAAGGGCGTCGCGGCCGGGGCGGGACGAGTGGCCAGGAGGAAGCTCGGCGATGGTTCGTGAGCACGGCGAGGAGATGACCGGGTCCCGCGAGGATCCGCACCGGCAGGCGCGCGCGGCCCGCGAGGCGCCGCTGCTGCTGCATTCGATGTCGGTGTTCCGGGAGCTGTTCGCGGCCGTCTTCGGCTGCCGCGAGATCGGCACGGTGGTCGAGGTCGGTGTGGAGTCCGGCCAGGTCAGCTCGGTGTACGCCGACCTCGGCGCCGACGTGTACTGCGTCGAGCCGAGCCCGGACGACGACCTGCGCGCGGTCCTGGACGCCGACCCCCGGCTGACCCTCGTGGAGGGGTACTCGCCGGCGGCGCTGGACGGCCTGCCCGTCGCCGACCTCTACGTGCTGGACGGCGACCACAACTACGCGGTCGTCCGCGCGGAGCTCGACTGGATCATGAGGAACGCCCCCGACGCGGTGGTCGTCCTCCACGATGTGCTGTGGCCGTCCGGCCGCCGCGACTTCTACTACCAGCCGTCCACCCTGCCGCCGGAGGACGTGCATCCGGCCACGGCCGACGGCCCGACGGTCTGGCACGACGAGCTGACCCCGGCCGGGTTCGTCGGCCGCGGGGCGTTCACGGCCGCGACGCACGCCGGCGGCGAGCGCAACGGGGTCCTGACGGCCGTCGAGGACGCGATGGCGCAGAGCGGCGGCGGGTGGCGGCTGGAGATCGTCCCCGCCGTCTTCGGGTTCGGCGTGCTGGCCCGGGAGGACGCGCCGGGCGCGGACCGGATCTTCGCGGCGCTGCGCCCGTTCACCTCCTCCGCGCTCCTCGCGGCCATGGAGAACAACCGGATCGGGCTGTACTCCCGGGTGCTGCAGCTGCAGTACGAGGCGGTGTCGCGCGCGGACGACGCGAACCGGCTGGCCGAGACCATCGCCGTCCAGCAGCAGAAGATCGAGCAGCTGCGGGCCGAGCTGCAGCGGGCCACCGCCGGGTCGGGGTCCCGGCCGCGCGCCGCGGAGCGCCCGAAGGGGCCGGCGGGCAACGACTACGTCACCACCGTCGCCATGCACCGCGAGACCTGGGGGACGTTCCTCCAGCCGGACGCGGCGCTGGTCGACGCGGAGAAGCTGCACGAGCTCCTCGGCATCCCGATCCTCGGCGGGCACCGCGCCGACCTGGAGGCGTACGCCGGGCACAACACCGTGTTCGACCGCATCGCCGCCCGGGTCGGGGCCGGCGGGCTCGCCTACGAGGACCAGGGCAGCGCGCAGCACTACTTCGACCTCTTCGGCCGGGCGGAGGCCCACCACCAGGAGCTGACCAGGCTCGTCGACCTCGGCGTCTTCATGGGCGGCTCGTCCGTCGTGCTCGCCGGCTGCGTCGAGCCGATGGGCCTGGAGCTGGACCTCGTCGACGTCAACCACGCCTACCTGCAGTTCACCTACGAACGGCTGCGCCGCATCTTCCCGGGGGCCATGCAGCGGGTCCGCATGTTCCACGGCGATCTGCCCACCTACGTGGAGAAGGTGCTGCTGGAGGAGAACCCGGTGCGCGCCATGGTCCACCACGACGGGGCGCACGCCTTCGGGCAGGTCGTGAAGGACCTCAGCGCGCTGCACTTCGCCCGCGACCGGGTGCACAGCCTCGCGCTCAAGGGCACCCACCTGCGCGGCGACATCGTGCACTCCAACTTCGTGGACGCCGCGGCCTACGCCGTGTTCGGCGCCGACGTGAAGTACGAGCCGCTCGGAGCGCAGTTCACGCCGGACGCGCCGGTGACGAATCCGGACCAGTGGGCGGGGAACTACTTCGTGCCCGGCCGGCCGGAAGGCATGTACATCATGTTCGGCGGCCTGGACTGGAAGTACCCGCACCGGACGATGACCCTGGACGCGTTCCTGCCGGAGAAGGCGGACCCGAAGGGCTGAGGGGCCGGGCGGGCGAGCCGCCCGCGGGGAGACGCTCTGACCGCATCCGGCCAATCGTGGCCGGGTGCGGTGTCCGATGTTTGCCGGTGGTTGCCTTGGTGACCGAATTGGCGGTCCGGGTCGGTTCTGAGAACCTGTTCCGCCGAACGTGACACGGGACCCCGGCAGGCTCTTTACTCTTGCGGTGTAGGGACAGACAGCACCGACGAACCCAACTGCAACCCCCAGGCGTTTCCCCCGTTCCGCGACTCCCAGGGGTCTCTCGACGTGACGGACATGGCGAGCGGGTCCGCGATGGCGCGGCTCACACAGGCCGACCGCGTCTACGTGGGCTGGCGCTACGCGCAGGTGCACCCGGACCCGGGACCGCCCCCCGGGCTCCCCGAGACGCCCGAGCGGCCGCCGGCCGGGCCGCCCGCGCGGCGCCCCGCCGAGCACATGACGGCGCGCCCGCTGCGGATCGCCACCGGCGGCACCGTCGCCGGCGCCGCGCTGTTCCTGGCCTGCGGCGCCGCCGGGATGCTGCCGTGGGCGTTCGCGGGCGTGGCGCTGCTGGCGTGCGCGGTCGTCCTCGGCATCACCGGCGGCGCGCTGTGGCGGGACGAGCGGGCCGTCCGGGCGCGGATGGCCGACGAGCGGGACCGCGGCGAGCGGGAGCGGGCCGCCCGCGACCGCGAGCACGACGCGGCCCGGCGCGCCTACGACGACGCCCGGCGCGAGTGGGAGCGGCGGCACCGCGCGTACGAGAGCCAGCGCGAGTGGTACCCGGTCGCGGTCCCGCCCGGCGTCGACCGGGTGGACGTGGTCGGCGGGACGCTCGCCGGCTGGTCCGCCGCCGTCACCACGATGGGCGCGGCGCGGCTGGCGGTCGGCGCCCGGCTCACCGTCATCGACCTGTCGGAGGGCGCCGTCGCGCACGACCTGCTGCGGCTCGCCGCCGACCGCGGCGACGACCCGCTCGTCTGGGTGCTGCCCGCCGACCTGCCGCGCCTGGACATGTCGCGGGGGCTGAGCCCGGAGGCGCTCGCGGACGTGCTGTCGCTGGTGGTGAGCGCCGGCGAGGAGGAGGGCGGCACCCGCGACCTGTCGTTCGACAACTCGATCCTGGAACGGCTCATCGAGGTGCTCGGCCCGGACGCGACGATCCCGCGGATCACCGCGGCGCTGCGCGTCCTCGCCCAGGTCGGCGACCCGCGCGAGGACCTGCGCAAGGGCCTGCTCACCGACGAGCAGCTGGAGCGGGTCGCGACGCTGTTCGGCCGGGACGCCACCGACCGGATCGTGGTGCGCCGCGCCTGGGCGCTGGAGGCGCAGCTGCGCAAGCTGGAGAAGCTCGCGACCGAGCCGGTGGGGCTGCCGCCGTCCCGGCTGCACGTCGTGTCGATGGACCGCCGCGCGGGCGTCCTCACCAACCGGATCCTCGGCACCTACGTGACGACGGCGCTGACCCACCGCATCCGCGAGTCGCCGCCCGGCGGCCGCTGGGATCACACGCTGTTCCTGTGCGGCGCCGAGAAGCTGCGCGGCGACGTCCTGGACCGGCTCATCGACGCCTGCGAGGCCACCGGGACCGGGCTCGTCCTGATGTACCGGTCGATCCCGCGGCACGTCCGGGAGCGCCTCGGCCGCCGGGGCCACGCCGCGGTCGGGTTCATGCGGCTCGGCAACCCCGAGGACGCCCGCGTCGCCGCCGAGCACATCGGCACCGACCAGCCGCTGCTGGTCGCCGAGATCACCGACTCGGCGGGCGAGACGCTGTTCGACGTCGCGGGGGAGAGCTACGCCAGCACCGTCGCCTACGCCCGCCCGCGCGGCGACGGCCTCACCGACCCGGTCTGGTCGCCGCTGCCCGCGCCCGCCGCCGACGACTCGGTGCTGGTCGAGGGGATCAGCTCGGCGACGGCGTGGGGCCGGACGGTCACCGCCCGGCCGGCCGCGAAGCAGCGGTTCCGCGAGCTGCTCGTCGAGCCGCCGCAGCTCCAGGAGCTGCCGCCGACCGCCATGGTCTTCACGCACTCGGGCGCGACGGGCCGCCGCATCATGCTCGTGGACGCCAACCCCGGCATCATCACGCTGCCGACGGCGCACTCGATGGAGTTCGAGGAGTACCTGCGCGAGCAGGAGGCCCTCGAACAGGCCGCCAGTGAGGAGATCGAGGACGGCGACGGTGAGCCGGGCGGCGGCTCCGCGGACGCCGAGCCGGAGGCGCCGCCGTCCGAGCCGGCCGTACCGCCCGCCGCTCCGCCGGCCGCGCCGCGGGCCCGGCATGCGCTGCCGCGCGGCGCCGCGTCCCGCTCACCCCGGATCGTTCCGCCGTTGAAGCGCAACGGCCGCCACAAGGCCGACCCGCCCGCCTGACCCGCTCTCTCGCAACTTGTGGCAGGGGCGGTGGCGCGGGGTCAGGGCGCGGGTAAGGATGGTCGCGTGACGATCCCCCCAGGTTCGATGCCGCCCGGTATGCCCCCGTACGGACGGGGAGCGGGCGTGCCGCCCGGCGCTCCGCCGCCCAGGATGGGCGGAGCGGGCCGCGGCGAAGGGTGGGGCGAGGCGGTCGTCCTGCCGGGCCCCTGGTACCGGATCCAGGCGATCCCGGCGCCGCAGCGGAACGCGTCCGCCGAATGGGACTTCGTGAGCGTGCTGCCTGCCGCGCTCTCGGCGGCGCGGCGCAACCGCCCGTTCGTGGTCGGGTGGCTGTCGGCGGGCGGCGGCGCGCCGCTGGAGCTGATCACCAACGCGGGGCCGATCGGCGCGCCGGGGCCGGGCGGCGAGGCGCAGGGCCTGCTGTTCCCGAGCGGCGCCCGCGGCGTCCCGGTCGGCGACGGGTGGCTGCGGCAGGCGTCCCGGATGGCCTGGACGCGCTGTCCCGGACGCCTCGCCCCGCAGGTCGGGAGTGCCTTGCAGGAGGGCGGCAGGGCGGGGCCGGGCCTGTTCGAGGCGACGCTCGTCACGCTGATGGAGCGGCCGTTCGGCTGGTTCGTGGTCGCCGAGCCGTGCGACGAGCGGCTGATCGACACCGAGATGCGCGAGCTGCACCACGAGCTGCGGATGCTGCGGCGCGGCGAGGACGAGCAGGCCCGGCTCGCCGTCGCCCGCGCCGACCAGCGGCTCGCCGAGCTGGACGCGTTCCGCGAGGCCGGGCTCTGGCAGGTCCGGGTCGTCGCGGGCGCGGCGACGCAGGCGGAGCTCGGCCAGATCGCCCCGGTCCTCGTCGGGTCGATGGAGCTCGGCCACCACCCGTACCGGCTGCGGTCCGGGCACGGCAGCGGCACGTTCGAGGAGATGCTGCGGCCCGCCGCGGAGCCGGCGCCGCTGCGCCCGGGGGCCGAGCCGGAGCAGCGGTTCCCGTTCGTCGCGACGGCGGGCGCGCTGGCGGCGCTGGCCGGGCTGCCGCGCCGCGAGGTGCCGGGCCTGCGCGTCCTGGACGCCGGGTACTTCGACGTGACGTCCGAGACCGACGATGAGCCGTCCCGGCCCGCCGAGGCGCGGATCGAGCTGGGCGCCATCCTGGACGGCCAGGACCGGCAGGTCGGCACGTTCACCGTCCCCCGCTCCACGATCAACCGGCACGTGTTCGTGACGGGCGCGACCGGCGCGGGCAAGTCGCAGACCGTCCGGCACCTGCTGGAGCAGCTGACCCGCGCGGGCGTGCCGTGGCTGGCGATCGAGCCGGCGAAGTCGGAGTACGCGGCGATGGCGGGCCGCATCGAGGACCTCGGCGGGCCGGTCACGGTGGTGAACCCGTCCGATCCGGGTTCGGTGCCGCTGTCGGTGAATCCGCTGGCGCCCGAGCCCGGTTATCCGGTGCAGGCGCACATCGACATGGTCCGCGCGCTGTTCCAGGCCGCGTTCGACGCCGAGGAGCCGTTCCCGCAGATCATGGCGCAGGCGCTGCAGCGCGTGTACGAGACGAACGGGTGGGACGTGGTGACCGGCGCGGGCGTCCCCGGCTCGCTGATCGAGCCGGCCGTCCCGACGCTGGAGCAGCTGCAGAACGCGGCGCTCCAGGTGATCCAGGACGTCGGGTACGGGCGCGAGCTGATGGCCGACGTGCAGGGCTTCGTGGACGTCCGGCTTCGCTCCCTGCGCATCGGCTCCGCCGGACGGTTCTTCGAGGGCGGCCACCCCGCCGACATCGGCGGGATGCTGCGCGACAACATCGTCCTGGCCATCGAGGACGTCGCCAACGACGAGGACAAGGCGTTCCTCATGGGCACCCTCATCATCCGGATCGTCGAGCACCTGCGGATGCGCGAGCGGCGCCGCGACCGCTCCGACGGCCCGGCGCTGCGGCACGTCATCGTGATCGAGGAGGCGCACCGGCTGCTGCGCAACCGGGGCCCCGAGCGCGGCAGCTCGCACGCCGTCGAGCTGTTCGCCGGGATGCTCGCGGAGATCCGCGCGTACGGCGAGGGCATCATCGTCGCCGAGCAGATCCCCACCAAGCTCGTCCCCGACGTGATCAAGAACACGGCGCTGAAGGTGGTGCACCGGCTGCCCGCGCACGACGACCGGCACCAGGTCGGCGCCGCGATGAACCTGGACGCCGACCAGTCCCGCGAGGTGGTGTCGCTGCGTCCCGGCGTCGCGGCGGTGTTCGCCGACGGGATGGACCGCCCGCTGCGCGTCCGCGTCCCGCTGGGTGAGGGACGCGAGGCCGAGCTGCCCGGCCCGCCGCCGCCCGTGGACGGCCGCCGGTCGGCGGCGTGCGGCTGCGAGTGCCGGTCCGGACGCGCCTGCACCCTCTACGAGCTGCGCGAGGCCGACCTCGTCGCGGGCCACCCGGACTGGGCGTGGCTGCGGCTGTGGGCGGACACCCTCGTCCTCGCGCACGTGGTGAACCGCCCGGTGCCCGCCGTCCCGCCGGAACTGGGGCGCGCCTGGTCGCGGCTGGCGCCCCGGCTGCGCGAGTGCGCGCTCGCGACCGTCCTGGAACGGGCCGTGACCCGCCGGTCATGGGCGCTGCGCACCGTGTACCCGCCGTCCGAGCTGACTGCCACCGCGGCCGGCGTCGCGCAGCGGCTGCTCGGCGGCGGCACGTCCGAAGCGGCCCCGGGCCCGAACTGGGTGATCCCGCAGCTCCGCTGGCTGCACGAGCTGGACCGGCTGTTCCCCTACGGCGCTGGCGTCCCCGACAAGCACGCGCCCGCGCCGCCGCTGGACTACCAGCTGCCCGGCCTCAAGCAGCCGCCGGCGCCGAAGCTCGGCCACCGGCTGCGCGCGCTGCGCCGCCACCCGCTGTCGATGGAGCTGGACCGCAACCGCCCGCTCGCCCTCACCGCGCTCGAAGGCGACGACGACAACGCGGGCTTCTACGCCGACCTCGCCGTCATCGCGATCGGCCTCCCCGAGGAGGAGCAGATCGAGCACGCCGCCGTGGCGATGCGCGCCGAGGCGTGGCTGGAACCGGTGCTGAGCTGGCCCGAACGGTTCGTGGAGCCGTTCGCCGACCCGTCCGCCGGCCTTCCCTTCCTGTCCCGCGTGCCCGAACCCGACCCGGGCGGCGCGGACGATGCGTGAGCGGCCCACCACGATGCGATCACGATTCGGTGATAATCCACTCGAACGGCACGCTCGCCGCTAGATTCTTCCCTCGGACCGGCCCGCCCACCCGCGGAGGGAGCGGCACATGGACCCGCAGACCGACGACCGGACCCACCCGCGGGACACCGGCGGGCACCCGCGGATCCCTCCGGAGCCCTTCTTCCGCCACGCGCCGCAGGCCGCCGACACGGCCGGGCAGCCGCTGCAGAGCGCCACCCGCTACCTGTCGGCCGCCGTCTACCTCGACCGGCGGCTCTGCGACCGGGTCATCGCCGAGTTCCTGGACGACGAGCACCGCGCCGTCGTGCCGTCCTTCGGCTTCGACCTCGGACCGGTGATCCTGCACGCCGTGCGCGCCCGCCGGTTCCGGCTCGTCCGCGACCTGGCGATCATCGCGGTCTTCGTCGTCGCGTGGATGCTCGTGCCGGCCGTCGCCGCGCTCTATCTCCTCGTCACGATGCTGCTGCACGTCCCCTGGCGGCGGCTGCGGTGGAGGTGGCGGCTGGCGATCGGCGGGTTCGCGGCCGTGATCCTCACGCCGGTGGTCCTGTTCGGGCTGCGGGATCAGCAGCAGGGCCTCGAAGGCTACGAGGAGCAGGACAACACCAGCTACCTCGACTCGCTGCAGACCGACCACGCGCTGCTGACCATCATGCTGCTGTTCCTCGTGATGGCGACGGTCGTGTTCGTCCACCTCGCGGTCGTCTTCCACACTATGTCCCGCGACCTCGGCCCCGGCGCCACGGGGCCCGGGCCGCGCTCGTACAGCGAACGGGTCCGGCTGGTCCTCGACCGGGTGCGGTCGGCGCAGCACGGCAACGTGACGCTCTACTCGGGCGCCAACCCCTTCATCGGCGCGGGCGACGTCACGGCGCCCTGGTCCCGCGTCTGGTCGATCGCGCTGGAACTGGACCGCGCCGCGTCCGGACCGCCGGGCGCAGGCGCGGACGCGGACGGCGACGGGGCCTCCCCGAACGGCGAGGCGGCCTCCCCGGAGCCGCGGCGGGTGGACGCGGTCACCATGCACGACCGCATCCGCGCCAAGATCCTGCGCATGCGGGACGAGGCGCCGCCGCCGCGGCCCGGCGAGCCCGTCCCGGACCGGTCCCCGCTTCCCCCGAACGAGCGCATCACCGGGCTGGTCAGCGACGTCCACATCGTCGGCCGGGGCCGGTGCCCGCAGCGGCCCCGCCCGGTCGACGCGGTGAGCGGCCGCTGGTTCCAGGGGCACCCGCTGATCGACGCGACCGCCGGGGTGCCGTTCTCCGTCGCCTCGACCGAGGCCGTCGAGGCGATGATGCGGCATCCGCAGGGCGACCTGCGCTGCTACCAGCGCATCACCGTCGGCGGGCACGGCCAGGCCATCGACGCGCCGGACGGCAGGCCCGTCGCGCCCGCCGAGGAGAAGGACGTCGTGCTCTCGGCGTTCGTCTACCTCGCGGTCGAGGGGCGCATGCTCTACGGGCAGTTCGTCGCGACGGTCCTGCCGCCCGTCCGGGACGAGTACCGCATCGTCGACCGCCTGCCCGACTGGGACGCGGTGACCCTGCTGTTCCGCACGCTGACCGAGAGCTGGCGGACGGTGCTGGCCGGCACGCTGCTCGCCTGGCCGCGGATGCTCACCACCTGCTGGACGATGGCCCGCAGCCTCGTCGCGGCGACCTCGTCCGGCAACCCGGCGCGCAAGACGTCGCACGACTACGGCGCCCGGATCAGCGTCCGCGAGCTGTTCGCCGAGGACGGCTTCGCGACGTTCGTCCAGGAGACCGACGTCGACAAGTACATGCGGCTGATCGAGCGGCGGGTGAACGAGGCGATCCTCGACTACCTGTCGGACGAGTGCGGGGTCGACGTGTCGGCCTACCGGGCGCAGGCCGGCGTCATCCTGAACCAGGGCGTCATCATGACCGGCGGCACCGTCCACGGGCAGGTCGCCTCCGGACGCAGCGTCGAGCAGCGGCAGACCCGCATCAACCCCTGACCTCGCGGAGGGACGGCATGGCCGAGCACGGAGACCGGGGCATCAGCATCGGCGGGCACGCCAACGTGTCCGGCCAGATCGCCACCGGCGACAACGTCACCCAGAACCAACAGGTCGCCGGCGCGGCCGGCACGGACGCCGCCGAGGCCCTCGCCCGCGTCGAGGCGCTGCTGGAGCGGCACGCCGCCGAGCTGCCCGAGGCGGCACGGGCCTACCGCGACCTCGCGGACGTCCGCGAGGAGGCGCAGGAGGACGACCCGGACCCCGAGCGCATGACCGGCGCCCTCGCCCGCCTCGGCCGCCGCGTCGCCGGTGTGGCGGCGCTGGCCGAAGCCGTCCGCGCCCTCGCCGCCGCGGTCGGCGTGGGCGGCTGACCGGGCGGGGCGTCAGATGTTGTCGCCGTCGCGGGCGGGCAGCCCGGCCTGCTGGGCGATGGGCGTCCAGTAGCCGATGAACTCGTTCTTGGCGTCCGACGCCTCCTGGTTGGCGCCCGCCACGTCGTCGTCGGACGGGCAGCCCGGCGCGACCTCCAGGTAGCGCTGGTTCGACTCGACCGACGCCCGCAGCGCCCGGACGAGCGCGTCCCTCATCGCGGTGCCGTTGTCGAGCGCGCTCACGTCGAGGGCGTTGGCCCGGTCGAGCTGCCCCTGCCGCTCGTCGTGGATGCGCTGCAGGCCACTGGTGGTGCAGCCCTCCTCGACGACGGTGCCGAGTTCGGAGCGGGTCTGCGCCATCTCGTCCAGCAGCCCGTCGACCGCGCGGGCCTGCGCCGTCATGTCGCCGCTGGGCGAGTCGTCCGGCGAGGGGGAGTCGCTCGGGCTCTCGTCGTCGGTCGTGACGGGCTGCCCCGACGCCGAGGACGCGGGGCCGGCGACGGACCGGGCGGGCTTGCCGGAGCCGCTCGGCCAGAACACGATGCCGAGCGCGACCACGACGAGCAGCACCACACCGGCCCCGACGAGGAGGAACAGCGCGCCGTTCCGCTTCGCGGGCGCCGGCGGCTGCCAGATGGCGGGCTCGGCCGCCCACGGTTCCGGGCCGAGCTGCGTCGAGCGTTCGGCCCACGGCTCCGCCCCGAGCTGCGTCGAGTGCTCCCCGGACGGCGGCAGGGGCGTGGTGTGGTCGGGCCGCCACGGTTGGGGCTGCTCAGGCGGGTCGGGAACGGGAACCCAGGGAGGCGGCAGCGGATCGCCGTAGCCGCCCCCGAAACCGCCGGGCGCGGGCCCCGGAGCGCCGGCGGACGGCCTCTCGAACGGGCTGCCCGGGGAAGCGGGCGGGACCCCGTAGTCGCGCGTGGTCTCATCCTCCACGGACGGGTCGCGGGACGTCTCGTCGCCCGCGGCCACGGTGTGGCCGGGACCGCCGGACGAGGCCGGGTCCACCGGTGCGTTGCAGCGCGTGCAACGGGGGAGCGCCGGATTGGTGTCGCTTCCGCAGCCCGGACACCGCATAACAGCCCCTTACCCCGTGAGGTGCATCGGTGACAAGATACTGCCCCGTCCGCCGCAGCGGACGGGCCGCCCGCGGGTCGCAACCCGGTTGTGATCGGACGGTCACTCGCGCCCGGCCGTCACGCCGCCGCCGTCAGCGCCCGGCCTCCGGCGGTCACACCCGCTGCCAGCTGCGCGCCGGCTGACCCGTCTTCTTCGCCACCGGGTTCCACAGCGCGACGAACCGCTGCTTGGCCAGCGTCGCGCGCCGCTCGCCCTGCGCGCGCCCCGGCACGTGCGCGGCGTTCGGCTTCGGCTTGCCGTGGCAGTGCGCCCCGCTCTGCCGCGCCCAGTTCAGCAGCAGCTGGTCGACCTGCAGCGACGCCTGCAGCGCCTGGCCCAGCGACGACTTCAGCTGCTCGCCCTTGGTCAGCTGGGCGACCTGGAGCTGGCGGGTCCGGTTCAGCTGGTTCTGGCGGCGCTGGACGGCCTGCTGGAACCCCTGGATCGCGGTCGGCATGTCCTTGCACTCGCCGGTCCGCGACAGCGCCCCGGCGAGGACGCGGCGGGCGTCGACGCTGGCGTTCAGCACCGCGCTCATCGCCGCGGCCTGCTCCTTCTCCTTGGGGCTGACCTTCTCGTGCTGCGAGACCGGCTTGGTGGACGACTCCGACGCCTTCGGCGACGCCTCGTTCTTGCCGCCGCCGGACGGCCACACGACGAACGCCACCGCGACGAGCGCCACGACGACGAGGGCCGCGACACCGATGAGCAGCGGCTTGCTCGGCCCGCCGCCGGAGCGCGCCGGGGGCGGCGGGTAGCCGGGATAGGCGGGGTCGCCGGGGCCCATCTGCCCCATCTGTCCCATCGGCATGCCCTGGCCCATCGGGGCGCCGTAGCCGTCCGGGCCGCCGGGGCCCATCGGGGGAGCGCCCATGACGGACGTGCCGCCCGGGTCCATCCGGGTCTGGTCGAAGCCGCCGCCGGGGCCGAAGTCCATCCGGGTGCGCCCGTCGAGCGGCGCCCCCATCGGGCCGGGCGCGAGCCGCCCCGCGTCCGCGTCGAGCATCGTCGCCTCGGCCTGCGGCTGCGAACCGGCGATCGGCAGCGGCGCGCCCCACGCCTGGCCGGCGGGCTGCTGCGGCTGCTGCTGCTGCCCGTAGACCTGCGTGGCGTCCGCGGCCTCCTGCGGGTCGGGCTTGCGCGGCTGGGCGAACCACGAGTCCGGGACGATCGACTCGACCGGCGTCGGCGTCGCCTCCGGGGCGAGGGGCCCGCCGGAGTACCCGCCGGCGGGCGGCAGCGCCGGCGCGCCGGACGCGGGCGGGGCACCGAGCGCCGGCTGCTCATACCCGTTCGCCTGCCCGTTGGCGCCCGCCTGCCCGTTCATGCCCGGCTGCGCCTGCCCGTTCATGCCAGCCTGCCCGTTCGCGTCCGCCTGCGCCTGGCCGTTCATGCCTGCCTCTGCCTGCACCTGCGCCTGGCCGCCGGTGTCCGGCTGCCCGGACCACATGGGCGGCGGAGGAAGCGCGGCACCGTTCGCGGCACCGCCCGCGCCGCCGTGCCCGCCGCCCGTGCCGCCGTGCCCGGCGCCGTTGCCGGCGGGCAGGGCCGACATGCCGCCGGAGGGCGTGTAGCCCTCCGCGTCCGGGTCGAACGTCCACGTCGCGGTGGACTCCGGGTCGCCGGGCGGCGCGCTGGCGGACGCCCACACGGGCGTCGGCGGCGGCACCATCATGGTCTTCTCGTCCAGCCCCGCCGCGCCGTGGCCCGCGCCGCCGCCGAGGCCCGCGCCGCCGTCGAGGACGGAGCCCTCCCGCACCGGCGCCGGCAGCGGCCCGACCGAGTACACGTCGATGGGCGCGTCGCAGTTCGAACACTTGCCGAGCGTCCCGGGCGTGTGAGAACCGCACGTCGGACACTGCATCGCTCTGACCTCGCCTTGTCGCCGCTTGCCACGCTTCGCGAAACTCGGCCCGCCGGCTCGGGCGGGCGCCCCTCCCCGCACATCTCCGGGGAACCCCGCAAGCCGGCGGGGCTCCGACAAAAGTAGTGGGTGATGGCGTTCGAGGGCGCGTGGATGGGAATCTGGACTCACCGCTAACGGGCTCGCACCGAATCACGACATCTCGGTGCCGGTCAAGATTGCCGCCGGTGGTTTACCGGGACGCCTGTGAGGCTCCTCACATCTTAGGGCGGGCGGCGGCGCGCCGCCGGAGAACCGCGCACACCGGCCGCCGCGACGGGCCCGGCGGGCCGCGAGCGCTGCGCGCAGCGGCTAGGCTCGGAGCGGTTCAGGGCGCACCCGACAAGACCGCGCAGTCGAACGAGACAGGCGCATCCAGAGAAGACGGAGTCCATGAGCGATCTTCCGCTGCGTTCGCAGCTGGCCGTCGCGCTCGGTCGTACGGCCGCCAAGATGTCCCGGATGGCGGGCCGCGGGGACGGCTCGGTGATCGGCGGCCGGATCGGCCTGCGCCTCGATCCGGAGCTGCTCACCCGCCTCGCCAAGGACCGCAAGCTCGTCCTCGTCAGCGCCACCAACGGCAAGACGACGACGACCCGGCTGATCACCTCGGCGATGACCCCGCTCGGCGAGGTCGCCACCAACGCGTTCGGCGCGAACATGCCCACCGGGCACGTGTCCGCGCTCGCGTCCGCGCCCACCGCCCGCTACGGCGTGCTGGAGTGCGACGAGAAGTACGTCCCGATGGTGCTGCGGGAGACCGGCGCGAACATCGTCGCGCTGATGAACCTCAGCCGCGACCAGATGGACCGCGCCGCCGAGATCTGGCTGCTGGCCGGCAAGTGGCGGCGCGCGCTGGAGGCGTCCCCCAACAGCCACGTCATCGCCAACTGCGACGACCCGCTGGTCACCTGGGGCGCGTCGTCCGCCAAGAGCGTGACGTGGGTCGCCGCGGGCCAGCACTGGCGCGAGGACTCCTGGTGCTGCCCCGAGTGCGGCGGCCCCCTCGACCGGCAGGACACCGACGAGGACAGCGACTGGGCGTGCCGGCAGTGCCACTTCCGGCGGCCCCGCCCCGACTGGGCGCTCAAGGGCGACCAGATCACCGGCCCGGACGGCCGCGCGTTCTCGCTGGCGCAGCTGTCGCTGCCCGGCCGCGCCAACCGGTCCAACGCGCTGATCGCGCTCGCGGTCGTCGCCCAGTTCGGCGTCCCGCCCGAGCAGGCGCTGCCGCTGCTGTCGCAGGTCCGGTCGGTCGCCGGCCGCTACACCACCGTCGAGCACGAGGGCCGCACGCTCCGGCTGCTGCTGTCGAAGAACCCGGCGGGCTGGCTGGAGGCGTTCGACGTCCTGCAGCCCGCGCCCGGCCCCGTCGCCCTGTCGATCAACGCGCAGGGCCCCGACGGCCGCGACACGTCCTGGCTGTGGGACGTCGACTACCGCATCCTGCGCGGGCGCCCCGTCTGGGTCGCCGGCGAGCGCCGCATCGACCTCGCCGCCCGCCTCGAGGCCGCCGACGTGCACTTCACCGTGGTGGACGACTTCGACCAGGCCGTCATGGCGGTGCCGCCCGGGCACCTGGACGTGATCGCCAACTACACCGCCTTCCAGAACATCCGAACGAGGTACGGCCGTGTCGTCTGACCGCATCAAGATCGTCTGGATCTACCCGGACCTGCTCAGCACCTACGGCGACCAGGGCAACACGATCGTCCTGGAGCGGCGCGCGGCGCTGCGCGGCATCCCGACCGAGACCGTGAACCTGCGCTCGGACGAGCCCGTCCCCTCCGACGGCGACATCTACCTGCTCGGCGGCGGCGAGGACCGCCCGCAGATCCTCGCCGCGCAGCGGCTGCTCGGCGACGGCGGCCTCGCCCGCGCCGTGCAGTCCGGCGCGGTGGTGTTCGCGGTCTGCGCCGGCTACCAGCTGCTCGGCCACGAGTTCGGCGGCGAGGAGGGCCAGCCGGTCCGCGGCCTCGGCCTGCTCGACATCAGCTCCGGGCGCGGCGAGCAGCGCGCCGTCGGCGAGATCGTCGGGGACGTCGCGGGCGAGCTGAACGTCCCGCGCATCACCGGCTTCGAGAACCACCAGGGCGTCACCCGGCTCGGCCCGAACGCCCGCCCGTTCGCGAAGGTCCTGCACGGCATCGGCAACGGCGACGGCTATGAGGGCGCCTACGCGGGCCGCGTGCTCGGCACCTACATGCACGGCCCGGCGCTCGTCCGCAACCCGGGCCTCGCCGACCTGCTGCTGCGCTGGGCCGTCGGCCGCGACCTGCAGCCGATCGACGACTCCTGGGCGGGCCGCCTCCGCGACGAACGCCTCGCCGCCGTCCTCCCCTGACCGGCTGAGGACAGCGGATTCCCCGTTCTCCGGCATCTTCCTCGAATAGGATTCGGCGCCTGCCGGGTCCCGATCATGGAGGTACGGTGTCGGCGAGAACCAAACTGGCGGAGCGGCTGGCCCCCCAGATGCAGCCGGGCGAGGCGATCGACACCGTCGTCGTCGCCCAGCTCAAACGGGGGATGAAGAAGCAGCTCGCGAAGAGCCTCGCCACGGGCCTGGCCACCGGCCTGGCGACGACGGCGGCCACCGGCGGGCTGGGGCTGGCCGTCGTGGCGGTGCCGCCCGCGGTGTGGGTCGTCGTGACGTCCCACCGGGTGCTGATGTTCAAGCGGATCAACGGGAGCTCCCACCCCGGCACGCTCGTGTTCGACGCGCCGCGGGAGGCCCTGACGGCCGAGCTGAAGACGGGCCTGCTGAACCAGGTCGTAATCGCCGACCGGAGTGACGGGCAGTCGCTGGCCCGCCTGAACCTCGGCCTGCGGAAGAAGGCCGCGAAGGAGATCGTGGCGTCCGTCGAACGCTGAGCCGGCCGTCGCCGCGGGCGGCGGTCCGGTGAACGTTCGGTCAGGGGGCTGGCTTCCCGCCCGCCGGGGTGCCAGCGTGGCGATCATGATCTGCTGCCGACCCGGCCGCCGCGAGCTGCTGCGCTGGAGCGCGATCGTGGCGGGGGCGGGCCTGCTGCCCGCCCTCGACCCGCCTCCCGCGCGCGCCGCCGGCGCCGTCCGCCCGGTGAACCTCGAACTCGTGACGCTGACCGAGACGTCCGCCGTCCTCACCTGGTACACCGGCGCCGCGGGCACCGACGACGGGCTGGGCCGGATGGAGCCCGTCCCGTCCGACGCCGAAGTGGTCTACGGGACGCACCCGTCCCGCCTCACCGGCACCGCCCACGGCCCCTCAGGGACCCCGTACCACTACGTCGAGCTCACCGACCTGGAACCGGGCCGCACCTATTACTACAAGGCCCGCTCGAATGGCCTGACCGCCACCGCGACAGGACTCGCGGCCGGCCAGGCGGCGGGCACTCCGCAAGGCGATACGTTCGCCTTCACCACACCCCAGCCGCCACCGGGCGAGCACCTCTTCTCCATCGCGCTCTGCAACGACCTGCATCTCGGCGAAACGGTCGCCGGACTCGTCGGCCAGCTCCCCTGGATCAAAGGCATCTCGCAGATTCCCGGGCACCCGCCCTACCCCGAGATCATGGCGAAGGCGCTCATCGAGGACGCCCATGCGCGCGGCGCGGACTACCTGCTCGCCGCCGGGGACGTCTCCAGCGAAGCCGCCCCCGCCGACCTGCTGAAGGCCAAGAGCATCCTCGACATGTTCGGCAACTACCTCGTTGCCCGCGGCAACCATGACCGCGCCCACGAAGGCGCCGCCTATTCCACCTGCACGGTCGGCGAACACCAGGGGAACGACTGCTTCCAGGATGCGTTCTTCCCATCCGGCCGCACGTACTACTCCCACGACCTGCGGGGCCTCCGCGTCATCGGCCTCGACACCTACGACAAGCCCGGTGACGGCGGCGACTCGGGCGGCCTCTCGGCCGAACAGCACGCCTGGTTCGAATCCGAGCTCAAGAAGGACCCCGACCGGCCCACCCTCGTCTTCGGCCACCACCCGCTCTTCACCGAGAACGACCCGCTGTCCATCACCGGCGCCCATTCCCTCGACGCCGGCCAGTCCCTTCGCATTCTCGGCGCCTACGCCCGCACGCCCGGCGTCTTCCTCCACCACGCGGGCCACACCCACCGGAACCAGCGCTCGGTGTTCCCGCTGGCGCCCCGCGTCGTCCACCAGGAAGTCGGAGCCGTCAAGGAATACCCCGGAGGCTTCACCCTCGTCCGCGTCCACACCGGCGGCTACGCACTGAACTTCTACAAGGCCCGCAGCCCCGAAGCCCGCGCGTGGAGCGAGCGCAGCCGCCAGGAACTGTCGGGGCTCTGGCCGCAACTGTCCCTCGGAAACCGCGTGACCGACCGCAATTCCGTCGTCTCCCGAGACCTGTCCGGCCTCGGAACCACCGCGTAACGCCTGGCCGGGGTGGCGGCGGTGTTCAGGGCGCTGAGAACGTCGACCGCTTCGTGACGGGTCCGGTCTTTTGGACCCGGGGCGGCGCCCGCTGTCATGGCGGCTCCGCAATGGCCGCTGAACAGGAGGCCCAACTGGCCTTGCCTCCTCCGCGGCGTCCTTCAGGATCCCCCGGCAAGGCGGGCAGGCCCGGCTGCTCGTCCAGATCCCGTCATCGTTCGGCGCCGGCTTCGGCGGAGTCTGCTGGAGTGGTGTGTGACGTCGATGGTCGTTCCATCGAGGTAGGCGTCCAATGCCGCGATGAGCCACCGCCACGGCTCCCGATTTCGCATGGCCGTCGCGGCGACGTCGCCCGCCAGGTGCTCCTGGCGATCGCGGCGGGTTCTACGCCGTCGTCGGTGTACACCCAGTCCAGAGTTTCGATGACGTGCGTGGGCGCCGTCGATGGCACCCGCCTGTGGCGGTCGCAGTGCGTGAACGGCCAACGGGGTCCCCAGCAGCCCATCGGTGACCACTAGATGAACATCGACCTCCGCATGTAGCTCACCTGAAGCGGGGGCCTGGCTGCCATTTCCGGGGTCTCGCAGAATAGTCTTGCGGAGTTGGAGTGAGCGGTGTTCAGCTGTTAGCGGGAAGGGTGTCCGGGTGGTGGGGTGGCGCTGCGTACGGGGCCGCTTCTCAAAAGTCAAGGGCGCCTTCGGCGTCGCTTCGCGATGGACTTCGTCCACCCTTGACTTTCGAGCCTCTGCGGCCCCTAAGGCAGCGCAAACGGGCAGGCTCCGCCTGCCCCGCCCGGACGCGCCACCCCACCACCCACCCACGTACGCGTGCTCGCAAATCCCCATAAAATGGCGTTCCCTGGGCCCCGTAGAGGATGATCAGTATGCCGCGGGTATATCTAGCCATACCTTTTCGCGGAGCATCGAAATAAGGGTCCGTCGAGCCGACTTTTGCCGGCCACGTAGGGTATGATTTACCTATGCAATCAGTGACGATCGACCTGGAGGGTGCGTCCACCATGCAATTGGTGGACGCGGTCTCGGTGATCGCCGCTGAACTCGCCCAGCGCCAAGCCCCGGAGTCGGCGGCGGCGTGCCTGGAACTCACCGAGACACTGGCAGCCGCCTGCGATATCCAGGAAAGCGCACTCGCCGGTTTCATCCGCCGAGTCGATGCCACCGGCGAACAGAAACGGTGGGGATACCCCTCCACCCGGGCGTGGCTGCGGTCCCGGCTTGGCATGCGGGAGAACCGCACCACCGAACGCCTCATCCTCGCCCGCCAACGGCACCGCCTCCCGCAAGTCGCCGAACGCCTCGCCGCCGGGGAGCTGTCCTACGGATATGCGGCCACGGTCGCGCAGAGCGTGGCCCGCTTGGAGGACACCGACTGCGCTGATGCCGAGACCACTCTGCTGGGCTTGGTCGACCAAGGCTTCTCAGCGGCGAAGGTGGGGGTGTTCGGCCGCCGCATCTGCGACGTCATCGCCGAACGCGACGGCACCGAGGCCGTACCTGGCGAGGACGCCAAGCGCGGCTACGCCAAATCCTGGATCACTAGCACCGGGTCGCTGGATGGTGGCCGGTACATCAAGGGCTGGTTGAACGCCGAGGACGCTGCGATCTGGGACGGGACTCTGGCTCCGCTGGTCAAGCCGGCCGGGCCTGAGGACACCCGCGACGTCGGCGAACGCACCGCAGCCGCCCTGTCCAGCGTCCTGTCGGGTGGGCACAAGGCCACCAAGGTCACCGTCATCTGCGACCTGGACACCCTCACCGGCGGCAACACTCCCGCCCGTCTCACCGACGGGACACCGATCCCCGCCGCCCAAGCCCGCCGCATCGCCCTCACCGCAGGCGTCTCACCCCTCCTGCTCGGACGCGGCCACACGCCGCTGTATCTCGGCTATCGGGAGCGGTTCGCCAGCGCCGCCCAACGGCAAGTGCTGGAGACGCTGTACCCGACCTGTGCAGTACGGGAGTGTGAGATCCCGGGGACGTTGTGCGAGGTCGACCACGTCAACGGCTGGGCCCTCGGACACTCACCCACCGACATCGACCAACTCGCCCTCACCTGCGGATGGCACAACCGGTTCAAACACGCCAGCCCAGATCAGATCGGGATCGGCAAAGATCCCGACGGGCGGTACATCTACCGATTGCTGCCACCACCAGGCGCCCGATCAAGATCCAGACCCCGGACGGGTAGCGGGCCACCGGGCATGATCGGCCCACCCGACACCACCGCCAACTGGGCCGCGTAACCCACCCCACCTCCACGTCACCGGTTCGCCCGAATCCAATCCGGATCTCGGGCGAACCGGCATGCCCACTCGCATGGCTCCCCCTCCGCTGTGACGGTTCCCACCCCGGTGGAGGGGAGCCAACCATGTCCCACGCGTGCGGCACCGTCCCGAAATCCATCGGCCCAGCAATGGCCCAGGGCACGCTACTTGCTCACCCTGCCTCCGGCACCTTCGACTTCAGCCACACAGGCCCGGAGAAACGGCGCCCCCTCGTCAGCCCCTCCATCCCACCCGCCCCTCTCTTCGTCCGCTGGTTCGGGGGCGGTGGGGTGGCGCGACCGGGCGGGGCAGGCGGAGCCTGCCCCTTAGCGCTGCCTCAGGGGCCGCAGAGGCTCCAAAGTCAAGGGTGGACGAAGTCCATCGCGAAGCGACGCCGAAGGCGCCCTTGACTTTGGAGGGGCGGCGCCGTACGCCAGCGCCACCCCACCGCACGAACACCCCTCCACGAACACCCTTCGGCCCGATTCCGAGGGCCCGCCACCGGAAGACACTTCTCGCCTGGCCCGGTCACTACATTGAGCGGGTTCCCTCTCAGGTGCCTGCCGCACGCGACGGCATGTGGGAATCCGTCCCGACCAGGCCGGGCTGGGCCGGGCCGGGCCGCTCCACGGGACGTCAAGCAAGCGTGGCAGGCGAACACGCGGATGGCCTGCGGTCGCCGGTTGTGAGGGGCGACTCGCTGGATCCGTTTCCTCGCGGGCGCGGCTTGGACGGGCGTAGCTTGCCCGGGTGGTGGTACCGGAGGCGTTCGCGCGGAGCACTGTTGAGCGCGAAGGGGAGCCCGGCGCGCGATGGATCGCCGAACTCCCCGGAATCGTGAAAGAGCTGATGGAGCGCTGGGAATGCGCGCCGGACGGCGAGGTCATGCACGGAGGCGTCGGGGTCATCGTTCCGGTACGACGGCGGCGCGGGGAGGTCGCTGTGCTGAAGGTTTCCTTTCCGCATCCGGGCAACGTCCATGAGCCGGACGCGTTCGTGGCATGGGGCGGGCGCGGGGCGGTCATGCTGTTCGAGCGCGACGACGAGCAATTCGCGATGCTGCTGGAACGTGTGCGGACGACGTCCTTGGCGCAGGCGCAGGCCGGGAACGCCGACGAGATGATGCGAATCGCGGGGTGTGTCAGCCGGCGACTGGCCGTTCCGGCGCCGCCGGGGCTGCCAAGGCTGCGGGATCGGGCCGATGCCTGGGAGGAGCAGCTGTGGCGGGACGCGCGGGAGTTGGCGCACGGCCTGCCGCGTCGTGTGCTGGACGCGGCCGCGGCGACCGTCCGGGAGTTGGGGCGCGTTCAGCCGGACACGCTGGTCCATGGCGACCTTCATCCGAGGAACATCCTGCGCGCCGATCGTGAGCCGTGGCTGGCCGTCGATCCGAAGGGGTGCGCGGGAGATCCCGCCTACGACGGCGGCGCGCTGCTCAAGTCGCTTGTGCTGGTGCTCCTTGAGGCCGATGACCTGGCCAAGGCCCTGCATCGTGCGATGGACGTCTTCGCGGAGGCCGCGGAGCTCGAGCGCGAGCGGGTCCAGCGTTGGGCCCAGTTGCACGCCGTCCAGGCCGCGTTCTGGGCACGCCGCCACGGGTTCCGTGCGGCTCGCGGGGGACTGGAACTGGAGCAGATCACCGATCTCGCCGACCACCTCGCGGAATCGCTGACGAGGTGACAGGCGGCGGGGCTCAGCGCTTGGGCGGCCAGGCCGACAGCGGAAGCGGGCCGCGGCTGAGGACGGTGCGGATGGCGAAGGTGCTCCGGGCGTCGCGGACCGGGCCGATGGCCAGGATCTCGTCGAGCAGTACCTGCTCGTATGTCGCCAGGTCGGGGGCGGCCACCTCGACCAGGAAATCGGCCTCTCCGGAGACGACGTAGCAGGAGACGACCGCCGGGATGGCGGTCAGGGCGGCCTCGATGGTCCGGGAGGTCTCGCGTGAGTGCTGGTCGACCGTCAGCGCGACGAAGACGGTGAGGCCGAGTCCGAGCCGGTCGCGGTCCAGTTCCGCGCGGTAGCCCGCGATGACGCCGTCGTTCTCCAGCGCCTTGGTGCGGCGCAGGCAGGACGAGGGGGAGAGCCGGACGGACTCGGCGAGGTCGACGTTCGCGGTCCGGCCGTGCTCCTGGAGGCGTTCGAGGATGGCGCGATCGATACGGTCGTACAGAGGTTGCGGCATGCTGTAGAGGATACGAGCGGGTTGGCGGCACAGGATTGCGTTGGTGAGTCTGTGGGACGCATAACTCGCCATCGCGTTTCGCGCGTTCCGGGACATGCTCCTGCCATGCCTCAGCACGAGAACGAACCCTCTTCGTCCCTGTCCACGGCGGGTGCCACGGCGCTGTACGTCGGCGCGCTGCTGGGCCCGAGCCTGCTGCTCCTGCCGGGGCTGGCGGCGCGGGCCGCCGGTCCCGCGTCCCTGCTGGCGTGGATCGCCCTGCTGGTGCTGTCCGGCCTCATCGCCGCCGTCTTCAGCCGTCTCGGCACCACGGTGGGGTCGGCGAGCGGGGTCGCGGGGTACGCCACGGCCGGGCTCGGTCCGCGCGCCGGGCGCGCCGCCGCCTGGTGCTTTCTCGGCGGGGTCGTCACCGGGGCGCCGGTCGTATGCCTGATCGGCGGGGCGTACGTGGCGGAGCTGCTGCGGGCGGGCGACCGGACGGCGTTCACGGCCGCCGCGGTTCTGCTGGCGCTGGTGCTGGCGATGCGTCTCGCGGGTGCCAGGACGGGGGTGCGCTTGCAGTTGACGCTGGTCGCCGTGCTGGTGGTGCTGGTGGTGGTCGCCGTCGGCGGGGCGGCGCCGGCGGCGCGCGGCGCGTATTGGCGTCCGTTCGCGCCTCATGGCTGGGGCTCGATCGTCCGGGCGGCTTCGCCGCTGATGCTGGCGTTCGTCGGGTGGGAGGCCGCCGCCCCGCTGACGGCCCGGCTGCGGGATCCGCGGCGGCAGCTTCCGCGCGTCGTGGCGGCCGCGTTCGCGATCACCGCCGTCCTCTACCTGGCGTTGGCCGCCGCGACCGTCGGCGTGCTCGGCCCGCGGGCCGGCAGTTCGGTGCCGCTGGCGGGCCTGTTGCAGGTCGCGGTCGGCAGGAGCGGCGCCGCGATCGCGGCGGTGGGGGCCGTCGTCCTCACCCTGGCCGCGACGAACGCCTACCTGACGGGCGCCACGGTGATGGCCTCGGCGTTGGCCGGGCAGGGACGGAGGCGGCCGGGCCCGGCCGCCCTCGTCGCCGCGATCGCCGCTGCGGGCGGACTGCTGCTCAGGCCGGCCGCCGCCGGCCTGGTCACCACCGCGCAGTTCGTCGCCGTCCCGACTGCGCTGTTCCTGGTCGTCTATCTCGGCTGCATGGCGGCGGCGGTCCGCCTTCTCAGCGGCCCGGCGAGGCTCGCGGCGGCGATCGCTTGTGCCGTGGTCCTTCTGCTGCTGGTCTTCTCGGGTTGGGCCGCGTTGCTCGCCGCCGCCGTGGCCGTGGCGGCGTCCATGCGCGGCTCACTCGTTCGCCGAGGACGAAACAGCAGCCGGCGCGTCCTGTGGGACGGTGCGCGAGGCCGTGCGGCCGGTGCCGAGCGTGAGGAGCAGCGATCCGGCGGTCAGGGCCACGCCGAACCAGACGACGCTCGTGACGCCCAGGTTGTCGGCGAAAAGGCCGCCGAATAGCGCGCCGAGGGCGATGGAGGTGTTGTACGCCATGGTGTTGAGCGACATCGCGGCTTCGAAGGTCTCCGGCGCGGCGGCGAGCGTCATGTTGACCTGCGACAGCTGCACGACGCCGAAGGAGATGCCCCACAGCACCAGCGAGACGATCGCTCCGGCCGGTCCGTCGCCGATCGCGAGGAGGAGCAGCAGCGAGACAACGAGCCCGGCGCAGCCGGTGAGGAAGCTGCCCCGCAGGCTCTTGTTCACCGTGTATCCGGCGATGAAGTTCCCGGCGGCGCCGCCGACGCCGAAGATGATCAGCACGACGGTGATGAAGAGCGGCGAGGCGGACGCGTTGTCCTCCAGGAACGGGCGCACGAAGGTGTACGCCCCGAAGTGGCCGAGCACGAACAGCACGACGGCGCACAGCACCGCGCGCAGCGGCACGTTCCTGACCGGCAGCCCGAAGACCTCGCGGACCGGGACGGCGTTCGCCGACGGGAGGGACGGGACCGTCGCGACGACCGTCAGGAACACCAGCAGGCTGAGCCCGGACCAGATGAGGAACGTGGTGCGCCAGTCGGTGAGGTCCTCCAGGACGGTCCCGACGGGTATGCCGACGACCGTGGCGATCGAGATCCCCGACATCACGATCGCGGACGCCCGGCTCGCGTGGCGTTCGCCGACCAGGCGCATCGCCATGCTCACGCCGATGGCCCAGAACACGCCGCTGGCGAACCCCATGACGAGACGCGTCGCCAGGACCAGCGGATAGTTCGGCGAGACGGCGGTGACGAGGTTCCCGATGGTCAGCACGGCCAGCAGGGTGGACAGCAGGACGCGCCGGTTGACGCGCCTGGTCCACGCCACGATGAACGTCACGCCCAGCCCGGCGGAGACGCCGTAGAGGGTGACCATCAGCGCGGCCACCCCCACGTCGATGTCCAGGCTGGCGCTGAGCGGGGTGAGAAGGCCGACGGGCATCAGTTCCGTGGTGAGGAAGACGAAGAGGCTGGCCGTGATCGCGGCGACGCCGAGCCATGCCCGCCGGGTCGAGTGCGGTCGCCGTTCGTCCGTGGCCACGCTGTCTGCGTTCATGCTGCTCTCCTGATCGATCGAGGCCCGACGGCCGATCTTTTAACGTTGAAATGTTCAACGTTGGCGACGGTAGGCCGACTGATACCTTGATGTCAAACAGTTCAACGTTAAGGAGTAGGTGTGGCCCGTGATGCCGTCGATCTCGTCGTGGAGCAGTGGACCCGCGCCCGCCCGGACCTCGACGCGTCCCCGATGGGCGTCCTCGGCCGCCTCTCCCGGCTGAGCCGGATCGTCGAGCGCGAGCTCAAGGCCCTCTTCGCCGAGTTCGGGCTGGAGAGGGGCGAGTTCGACGTCCTGGCCACCCTGCGCCGCGCCGGCGCGCCCGAGGGCATGACCGCGGGCGCGCTGGCCCGCGCGTCGATGGTGACCTCCGGCGCCGTCACCAACCGGCTCGACCGGCTCGTCGCCAAGGGCTACGTCACGCGCGACGTCGACCCCGCCAACCGGCGGACCGTGGTCGTCGCCCTCACGCCCGCCGGGCGCGACCTCATCGACCGCGCCGTCGTCGCGCACGTCGACAATGAGCGCCGCATCCTCGCGGCGCTCGACCGGCGCCGTCAGGACGACCTCGCCGCGACCCTGCGCACCCTGCTGCTCAGCCTCGGCGACGAAGCAGGCGAACAGGACGCGGCCGACGCCGGCGATTGAGCCCGCCGCGGGGCGGTCAGGTCGTCTTCAGCCAGCCGGCGATGTCGTCGATCACGGCCGGGTCGACGTGGTGCGGACGGTCGTAGTCGGCCGGCGTCGACGGGCCCGTGCCCGGGAAGAACAGGTGGTCGGCGGCGGCGTGGACGCAGATGGTGACGTCCGGGCGGCCGGCCAGGGCGTCGCGCCAGCGGGCGAGGTCGTCCTCCACAGTCACCTGGTAATCGCGGCCGCCTTGCAGGATGAGCATGGGTCTGGGCAGGTCGAGGGCGGTCGCGACGGGGTCATAGGCCCGCAGGTCCAGCCAGTAGGGGGCGGACAGGCCGAAGGGCAGGTCCGCCGCGGGCGTCGACGGTGACAGCGCGGGGTCGGCGACCCGGGCGGCCTGCCGGGTGATGGCCGCGACGGCGGCGTCCGCGCCGGGCCCCGGGGCCAGAGACGCCAGGTGGCGCGTCACGCGGACGGCGGCCTCGTGCATCGGCTGCGCGTCCCCCGCCATGATCACCAGTCCGGCGACCGACGGGTCGGCGGCGGCGACGCGCGGGGCCGCCTTGCCGCCCATGCTGTGGCCGAGCATGAAGATCCGTGCGGCGTCCACGCCCGGTTCCCGCCGCAGCAGGGCGACGGCGGCGACGGCGTGCGGGACGTACTCGTCGGCCATGGTGAAGCCGGGGTCGGCGGCGACCTCGGCGGGATGGGCGCAGGTCACCTTGTCGAACCGCAGCACGGCGATGCCGTGCGTGGCCAGGCCCCAGGCGATGTCCTTGAGCGGCTTGTTCGGGCCACTGGTGGCGTCGCGGTCGAACGGGCCGCCGCCGCTGAGCAGGACGACCCCGGGCCACGGGCCGCGCCCTCGCGGAAGGCTCAACGTCCCGGACACGGACAAAGGCCCGGTGCCGACGGTGACGTCCCGCTCCTCGAAGGCGGACGGGTCGGTGTAGGGCGGAGGGTCCCACGCGGCGGCGCCGCCGGGCGCGAGCCGGAAGCCGTTCAGCAGGCCGGAGCCGTCCACGGACATGACCACGGTCAGCGACCCGCGCTCGCACGCGACCGGGATGCTCACCCGGACCAGGCCGGATCCGATCGGCTCGGCCGCCGGTTCCCCGACGGAGGTCACGGCCCCATGGCGCGCGGTCTCCTGCGTCCAGGCGACGCGCAGCGTCCCGGCGGACGCGACGGCCCTCAGGGGCGCCGCGAACAGCGCCTCGACCTCGGCGAATCGTCCCGCGCGCAGCGAGCGGACGACGCCGGCGGCGGTGGTCTCCGCGGCTGCCATTCCCACCCCTCTCAAGTTTGAGAAAGGTAGCACAGGTGAGATCGTAGGGCTCATGGACACCCTGGAGTTGCTCGCCCATCCCGTCCGGCTGCGGGTCGTGCACGCGATGCGCGGTGGCCGGCTGCTCACGACGTCCGACCTGTGCGCGCGCATCCCGGACGTCTCGAAGGCGACCGTCTACCGGCACATCGACCTGCTCGTGGCCGGCGGCGTGCTCGAAGTGGCCGAGGAGCGCCGGGTGCGCGGCGCGGTCGAGCGCCGGTACCGGCTGCACCAGGACCGCGCCGCGATCGACCCCGGGACGCCGCTCTCACCGGACGATCACCGGCGCGGGTTCGCGGCGGCGATGGCCGCGCTGCTCGCCGAGTTCGGCGCCTACCTCGACCGCGACGGCGCGGACCCGGCCGCCGACCTGGTCGGATACCGCCAGCACGCGGTCTGGCTCAGCGAGGAGGAACTCCGCGGCCTGATCGCCGAGATGCGCGCCGCGATCGCGCCCCGGCTGGCGAACCGGGCCGCGCCCGGCCGCGCCCAGTACCTGCTGAGCCCGATCCTGTTCCCGATCGAGTCTTCCGCGGCGGACGCCACCTGAACGGCTAGTTCGGCGACGCCGTCCTCCCGGCGTCCGGTCGCGACGGGCTGGGGGAGGGGAACTGCTCTGCCGGCCGGACGCGGGTCCTGATCCAGGTGCGCCACGACTTCGGCCGGGGCGCCTGCGCGTACCGGCCGCGCGGCGCCACCGCCAGGATCGCCGCCGCGGCGGCGTCGGCGACTTGGAACGAGGTGGGCGGGCCGGCGTCGTCCGGCGGGCGCGGAGCGGGCCGCAGTTCTTCGGGACGTCCCACGATCTCCACCCCGCTCGAACGGAGTTCGGCCAGGTCCTCCTCGGCCCACGCGGCCACCAGTGCCCGCGCGGACTCGGGGACGGCGACCGGTCCGCCGCGTCCACCGCGGGCGTTCAGGCCGCGCAGCAGGATCTCCTCGCGCAGGGCCCGGCGCTCGTAGGTGCTCCAGCCGGCCCCGTCGAGCCGCCGGTTCAGCGCGATCAGCAACTCGATCTCGTCGCCGGTCAGCCCGCTGTGGGCGCGGCGCGTCCGGATCTCGGCGGGCAGTCGTCCGGCGCACCCGGACGCCCCGACGGCCGCGGCGAAGCGGCGCCACAGCAGGTCCGGGGGCGAGCCGGGGTTGACCACGACGCGGACCCTGTCCGGCCCCACCTCGGCGGCCCACCGCCGGACCAGGCCGCCGAGCCCGAAGGCCCGCCAGAGATGCAGGCCGGGCTCCTCCTCGATTGCCCGCCGGCCGCGGCCGCGCTGCTCGGCCAGCACCGCGAAGAACTCCTCGATGCCGGACTGCCGGCCGTTGCGGACGTGCTGCTGCCACAGCGACGGCAGCGACCGGTCCAGCCCGCGCGCGGTGATCACCACCTCGACGGCGGCGCCGCCGAACTCGGCGAGCAGGCGCGCCACCGCCGGCGAGCGGATCGCCGAGAGCGCCTCGGCGGAGATCAGCGCCGTGTCCTGCCAGGCGCGGACCTTGGCCGCCAGCCGCGTCCACTTGCCCCGCTCCACGGCGGCGTCGGCGGCCGAGACCCACGGGTATTCGGTGCCGAGGAGCCCGCGGGTCGCCTTCTCGTGGTTCTCGATCGCGTCGGGGAGTATCTCCCTGATCGAGGCCGGATACAGAATGCCCGCCTCCTCGGCGAGCGGCCCCGCGACATGCCCGAGCATCTCTTGCAGATAGGTGGTGCCCGACTTCTGCTGCCCGATGTGAAGGATCACCTTCGCGGCCATGGATCCCCCCTCGCTCGCACCCGAGAGTGCGGAGAATCGGGTGTTTCCCCTGGTCATGGCACCATAGGTGGAGCGGGGTCCGGTGCAGAAGACGTCCGGGCGAAGGTTAGCGCGGGGTTAACGCGCAATTCCCCCTTCACCCAGGCTTCTTTCAGGTTTCACACAGGTAAGAAGGGGTGGCGAACCGGTCCGACGACGGCGACCGTCTGCGTCGTGATCGCCAGGACGGTGAGGACGCCGGCGGGGCCTGTCGCGCCCGGTCCGTCCGGCCTCACTCCTGATCAGGGACATCGCGGCCGGATAGCCGGCGCACGTCCCGAACCCGAGCAGCACCCGCGCCGCGATCAGCGTCCGGAGGTCCGGCGCCAGCATGCCGACGACGCCCGCGAGGCCGGTCAGGGCCGTCCCGGCGAGGAACAGCCGGCGTGGCCCGAACAGGTCGATCAGCCGCCCGGCCACCGGCTGCCCGATCGCGGTGGCCAGGTAGAGCGCGGAGATCAGCCAGGCCGTCCTGGACGGCGGTGCCCCGAACGCCGCGCCGATCGGCACCAGCGCGACCGAGATGATCGACGAGTTCACCGGGTTCAGGACGCTGCCGAGCATCATCGGCGCCAGCAGCCGCCGGTCGAACCCGTCCCCGGGCGCCCGGCCGCCGGGGCCGTGCCGGCGCAGCGAGCCCGCGACCTGCGCGAGCACCGTGGTCATGGGCGCGGCCTCCGCCGCGCAGCCCCTTCCGGCACTCGTGCCGATTCGGTTCGCGCGCACGCGATCGCCCGGCGGCGCCCATCGACCGGGCGTACCGCTGGACGGGGCGTACCGCGCTGTGTGGGGTTGCGTGTCCGCGCTAGTAGACGAGCGCCTGCACGTCCGGGGCGGTGATCTCCTCGACGAACGTCGGCGCCCCGGCGATCCGGATGCCCGGCAGCACGTCGTCCGGGCCGATGCCGCGGCGCGCCGCGCACTGCGTGCACAGCGTCACGCGCCCGGCGGCGAGGATCACCGCGAGCAGGTCGTCCAGCGGGGTCGCGTGCTCCAGTTCGAAGCCGGCGGCGCGGCCGGGCAGGGAGAACCAGGCGGACTCGCCCGTCAGCCACAGCGAGATGGGCACGCCGCTGGCGGCCGCCGCCGCCGCGACCGTGAACGCCTGGTTGCAGCGCTCCGGCGCGTCCGCCCCCGCCGTCACCTTGATAACCAGAGGTCTCGCCATGAACCGCACTCTAGCCCGGCGGGCGCGCGTAGCATCGTGCGGCGTGAGCGGCATGGTGAACGCGGGTGTCCTGGTCCTCGCACTCGCGCTGGTGGCGGTGGCGGCCGTCCTGCTGGTGGTGCGTCTCGGGAGGCTGAGGTGACGGGCGCGCCTCAGGTGGCGCGGTGGGCGCCCCTCGCCGCTACGCTCGGTGCCCATGGAGCCTGAGCTGCACCCCGACCTTGAGCCGCTGAAGTTCCTCCTGGGCACGTGGGAGGGCGCCGGCGTCGGCGGCTATCCCACGATCGAGGGTTTCAACTTCGGGCAGGAGATCTCCTTCACCCACATCGGCAAGCCGTTCCTCGTCTACGCCAGCCGCAGCTGGCTGATCGAGGACGACGGCACGCTCGGCCGGCCGCTGGCCACCGAGACCGGCTACTGGCGGCCCCGTCCCGACCACGAGGTCGAGGTCACGCTGGCCCACCCGACCGGCATCGTCGAGATCTACGTCGGCAACGTCGCCTTCAACCGGGTCGAGCTGCAGACCGACGTCGTGGCGCGCACCCAGTCGGCCAAGGAGGTCGCCGGGGGAACGCGCCTGTACGGGCTCATCGGCGAGGACCTCGGCTGGGCCTACGACATGGCGGCCATGGGGCAGCCGCTCCAGTCGCACCTCTCGGCGCAGCTCAAGCGCGTCGGCTGACGGAGCGCGTCCCGGAAGATCCCGGACATGAGCGATCCCCGGACCTTCCCGCGGGAGCGGGGCGGTGGACAGGACTGGTCCACCGGTCCGGGGATCGGGTAACTGCCTGGTATTCGCCGGTCACCGTCGCGACCGACTTGCCACCGCCCGGGGGCGGCGACGCCGAGGCGGAACGGCGACTAGCTGACAGCCACCTCGCGAGTCCCAGAATCAACCATTTCTTGGACCACCTCCTTTCGCGCGTACCCCGCACGCTATGCGAGCCCCCGGCGTTCGGGCAAACGAGTTTTCGGCGATGCCGCCCGGCATACACTCGGGGCATGGTCGAGTCGTGGCAGGAGGAGCTGCGGGCTAAGGGGTACCGGGTCACCCCCCAGCGTCAGCTGGTGCTCGAGGCGGTCACCAACCTCGAGCACGGGACCCCCGAGGACATCTGCACCGAGGTGCAGCGCACCGCCCGCGGGGTGAACATCTCCACCGTCTACCGGACGCTGGAGCTGCTCGAGGAGCTGGGGCTCGTCAAGCACGCCCACCTGGGCCACGGGCCGCCGAACTACCACCTGGCCGCCGAGGCCGAGCACATCCACCTGGTGTGCCGGGGCTGCCACACCGTGCAGGACGTCGACCCCAAGGCGGCCGCCGGGCTGGCGGACGTGCTGGCGGACGAGTTCGGCTTCGAGACGGACGTGCACCACCTCACGGTCTACGGGCGGTGCAAGGAGTGCCGCGCGACATAGTCTGGCTCCATGGAGAGCCCGCTGTTGCAGTCGCCCGGGGCCGTCGCCGCCGATGAGCCCGACCAGGAAGTCGCCGCGCACTACGGCGAGCCCATGCAGGAGCAACGCGCGCTCGTGGCCGGTACGGCGTTCACCGACCGCGGCGACCGCGGCGTGGTGCGGGTCTCCGGGCCGGACCGGCTGAGCTGGCTGCACAGCCTGCTGAGCCAGCACCTGGACGGGCTGCGGCCGTTCGAGCCGACGGAGGCGCTGCTCCTCAGCCCGCAGGGCCACATCGAGCACCACATGTTCCTCGTGGACGACGGCGAGGCCGTGTGGATGCACGTGGAGCCCGGGCGGGCGCCCGCGCTGGCGGACTTCCTCGACCGGATGCGGTTCATGCTGCGCGTCGAGGTCGCGGACGTGTCGGACGAGTACGCCGTGGTCACCGGACCGGAGGGCGGCGGCCTCGCCTGGCCCGACGCCGCCGGGACGGTCACCCGGATCGTCCCGCGGTCGGGCGGTTTCCCGGACGGTCTGCGTCCGGCCGGGATCTGGGCCTACGAGGCGTTGCGGATCGCCGAGCGGCGTCCCCGCTTCGGCCTCGACACCGACCACCGGACGATCCCGCACGAGGTCGGGTTCGTCGAGACGGCCGTCCACCTGAACAAGGGCTGCTACCGGGGCCAGGAGACGGTCGCGCGCGTCCACAACCTCGGCCGCCCGCCCCGGCGGCTGGTGTTCCTGCACCTGGACGGCAGCGTCGACCGGCTGCCCGCGCACGGCGACCCGGTGGAGATCCCCGGCGGCCGGACGGTCGGGTTCGTGGGATCGGCGGCCCGCCACCACGAGCTGGGGCCGATCGCGCTGGCGCTGGTGAAGCGGAACGTGCCGGTGGACGCGGACCTGCTGGCCGGCGGGGTCGCCGCCGCGCAGGAGGTCGTCGTCTCGCCGGACACGGGGGCGAACGCGCAGATCGATCTCCGGAGGCGCCCGGCAAATCGCGGGTAAAGCGGCGCCCCTCGGGGCAAAATCGTCTGGTATAGACGATTTCTGACCGGCCGCCGCCCGGGGAAGGTGGTTTCCTACCGATGGTCGCGAACCTGGGTAAAGAGCAGCCGCCGGCCGCGCGGAGGGGGACTCGCCGCCGCCGTCCCCGCCGGGAGTCCGCGCTGGTGTGGTGGGTCCTGTTCGCGGCGGTCGCCGTCGCGGCCTGGTACCTGCACTCGTGGCGGGTGGCGCTGCTCGGGCTGCTCGGCTGGTGCCTGTACGAGTTCCTGCTCGTCCCCACGCTGTGCCGCGTCCTGACGCGCCAGGGCGCCCCGTGCGTCGAGCGCGCGCGCGGACGGCTGTTCGCGTGCACGCGCAGCCATCAGCACGTGAAGAACGACGCCCTGTGGAAGCTCATCGGGATGCGAAACCCGTCCCGCAGGAGGCCGGGCGCCGATGAGGAGGGGGGCACGGGCGTGGTCGTCCACTCGGCGAGCGTCCGCGGGCGGCTCGCGCCCGCGGACCGGACACTGATCCTGCTCGCGGGCGCCGGGACCATCGTCACCATTGCGGGGACGGTGTACGGGTTCGGCTGATTCCCGGGTCGGCGCGGGCTCAGATGTCGACGACGAGGGTGATCGGGCCGTCGTTCACCAGCGAGACGGCCATGTCCGCACCGAAGACGCCCGTCTCGACCTTCGCGCCCAGCGCGCGGAGTTCCTGGACCACCGCGTCCACGAGGGGCTCCGCCACGGGCCCGGGCGCGGCCGCCGTCCAGGTGGGGCGGCGTCCCTTCCGCGCGTCCCCGTAGAGCGTGAATTGGCTCACCACGAGCAGCGGCGCGTTCAGGTCCGAGCACGACTTCTCGTCCTTCAGGATGCGCAGTCCCCACAGCTTGGCGGCCATCCTGCGCGCCTTGGCGGCGTCGTCGTCGTGCGTCACCCCCACCAGGACCAGCAGGCCCGGCCCGTCGATCCGCCCCACGACGCGTCCCTCCACGGACACGCTCGCCTGACCCGCCCTCTGGACTACGGCACGCATGACCATGCATTCTGCCGCCTATGGGAGCAACGACGCTCATCACGGTGGCGCCCACGGGTGCGGAGTCCGCCAAGGCGGACGTACCGGCCCTGCCCGTCACCCTGGATGAACTGGTCCAGACGGCCAAGGAATGCGAGGCGGCCGGTGCGGCCGTCATCCACGTGCACATCCGCGACGACGACGCGCGGCCTACGCTCGACCCGTCCCGGCTGCGGGACACGGTGACGGCGCTGAGGGAGAGCACCGGACTGATCGTCCAGTTGTCCACGGGGGGCGCGGTGACCGATCCTTACGAGGACCGCCTCCGCGTCCTGGACGCGGCGCCCGACATGTGCTCGCTCACCTGCGGGACGGTCAACTTCGGCGACGACGTGTTCATGAACCCGTGGCCGTTCATGGTGGAGCTGTATCAGCGCAGCCAGGAACTGGAGGTCGTGCCCGAATTCGAGCTGTTCGACCTCGGGCACATCGCTTCTCTGCACCGCCTCTTGGACAAGTACGGACTCCCGTACGGGGGCCATGTCCACTGCGACCTCGTCATGGGGGTCCCCGGCGGGATGCCGGGGGACGCTCGCACGCTGGTGGCCGCCGTCGAGGCGCTTCCCGACGGCGCGACGTGGTCGGCGACCGGCATCGGCCGGACGTCCCTGCCCGTGCTGTTCGCCGCGCTCTCCGCCGGCGGGCACCTGCGGGTCGGCATGGAGGACACGGTCACCTTCGCCAAGGGACAGCCGGTCACCGCGAACGCCCGGCTCGTGGAACGCGCCGCGTCCGCCGCCGCCCTCGCGCAACGCCCCCCGATGTCCGCCGCCGACGCCCGCGGCCTGCTGGCCGTCAAAACCCGCTGACCGCCCGTCCCGCCGCTCGCGGGCCGGGAGGGGCCCGCGGCGGTTATCCACAGAATGCAGTTCGGGTTCACTTCGGTGCGGTGGGTAATCGAGCATGGAGACCCGCGGGCCCGGGCGGCCCGCGTTCACCGACGACAGGGGGCGCAGTGGAGATCAATCCCGTACTCGTGGAGGTCGAGCGATCCGGGTTCGTGGAGTCGCGGCACCGCGGCGCCGCGATCGGGCTCGCCGCCGACGGCTCGGCGGCGGTGCGCGCGGGCGCGCCGGAGGAGCCGATCTTCCCGCGCTCGGCGAACAAGCCGATGCAGGCCGTCGCGATGCTGCGGTCCGGGCTCGACCTCGACGGCGAGCTGCTCGCGGTCGCCGCGGGCAGCCACTCCGGCGAGGACTTCCACGTCGAGGGCGTGGAGAAGATCCTCGCCGGGGCCGGCCTCGGCGCCGTCGACCTGCGCTGCCCCGAGCAGTGGCCGCTGGACCAGGCGGCGCAGCAGGAGGTCGCCCGGTCGAACGCCGGCCCGTCCCGGATGCGGATGAACTGCTCCGGCAAGCATGCGGCCATGCTCGCCACCTGCGTCGTGGCCGGATGGCCCACCGAGACCTACCTCGACCCGGAGCATCCGCTCCAGGCCGCCGTCCGCGCCGTCGTCGAGGAACTCGCCGGCGAACCGGTCACGGCCACCGGGGTCGACGGCTGCGGCGCGCCCTTGTTCGCCGTGTCGGCGGCCGGCGTCGCCCGCGCGTTCCGCGCCCTCGTCCTCGCGGGGCCCGGCACCCCCGAGCGCCGCGTCGCCGACGCGATGCGCGCCCACCCGCAGTGGACGTCCGGCACCCGCCGCGAGGAACGCCTCCTCATGGACGCCGTGCCGGGCCTGCTCGTCAAGTGCGGCGCCGAAGGCGTGGACGCCTTCGCCTTCAGCGACGGCCGCGCCGGAGCCGTCAAGATCGACGACGGCGCGATGCGGGCCCGCACCCCGGTGACGGTCGCCCTGATCCGAGCCCTCGGCATCGACCAGGCCGCAGCCCCCGGCGCCCTGGACGACCTGGCGACCGTCCCCCTGCACGGCGGCGAGGCCACCGTAGGCGCCATCCGCCCGGCCCCGACCGCCTTCACCCCGCCCGGCTGACCTGGGGGCGTGCGTAGGCCCCGGCCTTGCGGCCGGGGCCTGCGGGAGACGGTGTCGCCGGGGTCAGGCGTTGCGCTCGGGGCGCTTCAGCGACTCGACCTCGTCCTTCAGGGTCTGCGCGTCCTTGACGATCTTGGCGCGCTCCTTGAGCGTCTTGTTGGCCAGGCCCTTGCCGGCGGAGACGCGGGGCTCACGGCCCGGCTGCGGGTTCTCGTACTGGAACTCCTCCTCCTGCTCGGCGGTCGGAGGGTAGCTGTGCGAGAACATGCCGGGGCGGTAGTAGTACAGCCCGCCCTGCTCCATGCCGCGGTGGTTCGTCTGGTCGTTGCGGCGCTCCGGGTGGATCTTCCTGGAGGACGCGCTGACCGTCACCCAGAGCCAGGCCAGCAGCCCGGCCGTACCGAGCACCGGAATGATCCATGCCCAGTACATCGCCCCGATGTGCGCGTTGTCGGCATAGGCCGTGGCGAGCATCCCGTCCACCTCCCGATGGTCGGTCATTGCGGAGACGGTTATGGGTGTGTCCCTTAATTCGCCGCATTAACCTCATGCGCCGGTTCAGGGGCCGGTGAGCCGAGTGTCCGGTTGAGCCCGGCGGGCAGGCCGGGAACGGCGAGGAGCACGCAGATGACGAGGACGGCGGCCATCGGAACGCTCCAGCCGCCGGTGGCGTCGTGCAGCGCGCCGATGGCCAGGGGCCCGAGGGCCGCGATGACGTAGCCGACGCCCTGCGCCATTCCGGACAGCTGTGCCGCGATCCCGGCGTCGTGCGCGCGCAGCCCGATGAACGACAGCGCGGTGGCGAACCCGAGGCCCTGCCCGATGCCGAGGACGACCGCCCACAGCCACACCGACGAGATCGGCGCCCAGGTGGCGCCGGCGAACCCGATGAGGGTCAGCGTGCAGGTCAGCACCACCAGCGGGCGCTGGTCGCGCATCCGCCGCTCCAGCAGCGGGACGCCGAGCGAGCCGACCGCCTGGATCGCCGCGGTCAGCGCCAGGACGTAGCCGGAGGAGGTGTCGCTCAGCCCGCGGTCCTGGCAGATCGTCGGCAGCCAGCCGAGCACCACGTACGCCAGCAGCGACTGGAGGCCCATGAAGACCGTCACCTGCCAGGCCAGGCCCGCGCGCCACACCACCGCCGCGGCGGCGCGCGCGGGGGGCGCGGACGGGGCCGAGCGCGCGGCGCGGGCCGCCCCCAGCGCCTTCGGCAGCCAGATCAGGCCCGCGGCGGCCGCCGGGACGGCCAGCAGCCCGAGCGGCAGCCGCCACGAGGACCCGAAGGCGTCCTCGACCGGCACGGCCAGCCCGGACGAGATCGACGCGCCGCCGCTCACCGCGAGCGTGTACACGGCGGTGACCGTGGTGATCGACGCCGGGTGGTCGCGCTTGATGATGGCGGGCATCGCGATGTTGCCGATGCTGATCGCGACGCCCGCGACCAGCGACCCGGCGAACAGCGGGAACGGCGCGTCCACCAGCCGCAGCAGCAGCCCGATGATCAGCAGCCCCATCGCGGCGACCAGCAGGGACTCGCTGCGCGGCGCGCGGCGCAGGAAGGGGGCGACCAGGCCGTAGGAGCCGAAGAACGCCAGCGGCAGCGTGGTGAGCGCCCCCGCGGCCGTCCCGGACAGGTGGAAGGCGTCCTGGATCTCCGTCAGCACGGGCCCCACCGCGGAGATCGCCGGACGCAGGTTGACCGCGACCAGGACGATCAGCACCACCGATCCGATCAGCCCGGTCCGCCGCGCCGTCACCGCTCCTCCCCGCCGTCGGACGCGCGGCCGACGAGGGTCTCCAGGACGGCCAGGGTCGGCTCGACGACCGCGGCGGCGGCCCGCGCGGCGGCGTCCGGGTCGGCGGCGGCGATCGCGTCCAGCACCTTCCGGTGCCTGGCCGGACCGGCCTCCGGAACCTCGCGGTCGAGCCGGACGGCGCGCATCGCCTCGCCGAGCCGGACGATGAAGAACCGCATCGCCTCGATCAGCACCGGGTTGCGGGTGGCCTCGGCGACGCCGAGGTGGAAGCGCGCGTCCGCGGCGCCGAACTCGGCGGCGCCGTGCTCGTCCGCGCCGGTGGCCGCGTCGCGGGCGCGCAGCAGCTCCTCCAGCCGCTCCAGGTCGGCCGGGGTCCGCCGCCGTGCCGCCAGCCGTGCCGCCTGCACGTCGTAGGCGAGCTGCACCTCGAAGACGTCGCGTGCCGTCGCGTGCGCCACCCCGCCCAGCAGCGGCCGCGGGTCGGCGCTGCTGCGCACGTAGGTGCCGTCGCCGCGGCGCACCTCCAGCACGCCGCAGTGCGACAGCGCCCGGATCGCCTCGCGCACGGCCGGCCGGCTCACGCCCAGCTGCGCGGCCAGGTCCAGCTCGCCAGGGATGCGCTCGCCCACCGGCCACGAACCGCCGCTGACCTGCTGCTGCAACTGCTCGAGTACGGCGTCGACGGTCGAGCCGCTCGGGACGGGACTCAGCGCCACCATGACCTCCCTCGGTAAGACGTCAGACATCTTACGAAAAACCCGAAACGACCACCCCAGCCGGGGACCCGGAGACGATGCCGAAACGGCGGCAGCCGGAGGGCGGTCCCGCCGAGGGCAAGGCACGTCTGCGGCGAGCGAGACCCATCCGCCGGGGAGCGGGTGCCCGGCGGGAATGGTGGCGAACCCGCAGGGGCGAGACAGGCCCGGGCGAGCGGAGCCGGGCCGGTGGAGTCGGGCCCGCGGAGGCGAGGCCCGTTCACAAGGGCGCGGGTCCGTTGGGAGTGGGGGCGGGCCCGCGGCGGCCGCCTGGGAGGGGGGTCGGCGGCCACCGCGGGCTCGGACAACGCCCGCCGGGCCGGGGGGTGGGGGATGGATGCCGTTCCGGCGGGCGTCGCGCTCGGCGCGCGGAGGTCAGGCGGTTCCGCTCACCTGACCTGGCGGATGCTGCCCGCGTGCCGCCTGTGGATCCAGCGGAGCGGGGCGAACTTGTGCCGGGTCGCGGAGACGCGGGCGTTCGCGGCGTGTTCCCGTTCGGCGTCGTCGCGGGCGGCGGCCTCGCGGCGCGCGGCCTCCTCCCGCTCGGCCTCGAGGCGGGCGAGTTCCCGCGTGGCGGGGGTGGAGGCGGGGTCGCGCCGGGTGCGCTGCGAGGGGCTGCCGCGCACGACGCCGCCGGTCACGTCGCCGCCGCGATGCGGCATCTGCGGGTCCCGGCCCTTGGGATGCTCGCGCTCCTTGGACGCCAGGATCGTGAGGAACAGCCACCCGGCGATCGCCAGGAAGATCACGACCGGTCCGATGGTGTACAGGTAGATGTCCCCGATGTGGACGGAACTGCCGAGCATTGTGGCGACACCTCCTCACCCCAGGCCGGTACCCGCCGTCCTGGTTTCAACCGTTCGGGCGTGCGAGAGCATCGTCAGAGGCCTCGGGACTGGGAGATCGAGCCGGACGTGGCGAGGGTGAAGGTGCGCATCGACTCGGCGAAGTTGGACAGGTCCCACTCGGCGGGGCCCTCGTACCAGTAGAGGTTGTCGGCGCCTTCGGCGCGCTCGCCCGCGTCCTTGACCGTCTCCGCCCACTTCGGCACGACGCCGAAGACGACCGCGTACGGCAGGAAGCGCGAGAACAGGGCGATGCGCTGCTGCGAGGCGGTGTGGTCGGCGTCCGGGATCACGCCGCGCTCCAGGAACGCGCGGAAGCCGATGGTGTGCGCGAGGACGGTGGAGCCGCGCGCGGTCTTGGCGGGCATGTACTGGCCGCCGTACGCCAGGGCGGCCCCCGCGATGATCAGGGCGAGGCCGGCGAGCGCCCATTCGGTCGTGAAGGCGAGAGCGATCGTGGCGGCGACGCCGAGGACGGTCAGCGCGATGCCGACCACGGTCCACCGCGACCGGACGGTGTCGGGCCGCCGCGCGAACCAGCCCTGCTTCACCACGTCGTCGTACATCGCCGCGCGCACCTGGGCGAGCTTCGTGGCGAACGTACCGCCCAGCTCCGACAGTTTCACCGCCTCGCGTGGCGCGCCGTCCCGGCCGGTCATCAGCGCGTCCAGCAGGATCCGCTCGTAGGGGAGCAGGTCGACGACGGGGCGGTTCAGCCGGCGCAGCGTCCAGTCGAGGCGGCCGGTGCGGGCCCGGTCCTCCTCCTCGATCAGCAGGTAGCCGCGGACGGCGAGGTCGACGATCGTGGCGGTCACGTCGATCACGTCGGCCTGCTCGTCGATCAGGGTGCCGATCTGGCCGGGCCGCACGCCGTTCGGCGGCTCGAACTCGGCGCCGGCGACCGGCGCCTGGTCGCCCTCGGCGGCGTGCTTGCCGACGACCCGGGCGTCGCGCCCGCGCAGCAGGTAGAGGGCGAGGACGCCGCCGCCGAGGACGACCAGCAGGCCGAGCAGCACGCCGCCGGTGACCGCGTTGACGGAGAACGCCGTCGCCACCGTGTGCCGCCGCTCGTAGAGGGGGTGGCCGCCGGTGGTGCCGGCCGGCAGGCCCGCGACGACCGTGAGGTACTCGCCGGGCAGCATCTCCCGCTGGGTGTAGATGCCCTGCGTGTGGGCGTGGTTGGTGTAGTACTGCGTGCAGCCGATCGTGCTCTGCAGCGGCCCCGCGAAGCAGTTGACGCTGCGGATCATCGCGGCGGCGTCGACGGTCGCGGTGGCCTCGTCGACCGGGACCCTCCAGCCGCCGGCGGCGGCCCAGCGCAGCTCCTCGGCGGCGCCGACGGGCGTGATCGCGCCGCGCAGGTCGTACTCCAGGACGACCGTGTGCCGGCCGGTCAGCTTGCCGCCGCCGGACACCTTGACGGTCGTGTCCGTCTCGCCGGTCGAGGTGGACACGCGCGTGGGGCCGCCGTCCGGGCTGGTGGCGCGCAGCGCGCCGAGCTCGTAGACGCGGTCCTGGGTGACGCTCTCGTGGCTGCGCGTCGGGAACGTCCGCCGGAATCCGGAGTGTCCGGCGAACTCGTAGACGATCGTCTCCTTGACCCGGATCACGCCGCCCTTGCCGGGAGTGAGGGCGACGTCGTCCCTCAGCACCCGTTCGGCGGCGGCCTGCCCGGCCTGCCCGGCGGCCTGCCCGGCGGTCTGACCGGCGAGGGCGGCGGACCGCCCGTCCGCCGGCGCGGATGCGGCTGCCGAGGCGGATGCGCAGTTCGCGAAGGGCAGCAGGGAACCGGCCGCCAGCGCGAGCACCACCGGTCGCAAACGACACAACGCCGCAAGAGCAGACATGGCCGCAAATGGTAGCGGCTACGCGTGCGATGATTCTGCGCTATGGCAGGTCATTACCCCCCGTCGCCGCCGCCGGCGCCTCCGTACGGTCCGCCTGCCTACGGTCCGCCGCCGCAGTACCGGTACGTCCCGCCGCGCCGGCCGCCGCGCCGCAGCGCCGGCGGGACGATCGCGGGCATCATCGGCGGGCTGACGGCGGTCGTCGTCCTCGGGATCCTCGGCTTCTCGCTGTTCGGCGGCGAGGGCGGCATCGGGGGCCACGTCCGTTCGGCGACGCCCCGGACGGCCACCCGTGCCACGGCCACCGACAACAAGCTCTATGCCACGGGCGCGCTGTCGCCGGTGCACTGCGCCCTGCCCCGCCTCGTGCCGGGCGCGGCGTCCATGCGGCGGTTCATGGACGTCCTGAGCGACTGCCTGGACGCGTCGTGGAGCAAGCAGTTCAAGAAGGCCGGGATGCGGTTCGACACCCCGAACCGGGTCTTCTGGCAGACGCCCGGGACGAGCCCGTGCGGCAGCTACCCGGCGCCGGGCGCGTCGGCGTTCTACTGCCCGGCGAACAACACCATGTACGTGGGGCTGACGAACGTGGTGGCGACGTCCGGCGGCGAGCCGCTGTCCCATTACGCGGTGTTCGCCCGGGTCATCGCGCACGAGTACGGCCACCACGTCCAGGACCGGGCGGGCATCCTGCTGTACGGCGACGCCGAGATGGAGAAGGGCGACAACGCCACCCGCACGGAGGCGAGCCGCCGCATCGAGTTGCAGGCGCAGTGCTTCGCCGGCACGTTCCTCAGCGCGGAGCGGGCCACGCTGCCGATGACGCAGGCCCAGTACACGGCGATGATCATCGACGTGCGGGGGCGCGGTGACGAGCGGCTGCCGCCCGACCAGCGCGACCACGGGTCGGGACGGCACTACGCGGGCTGGGTGGTCACCGGCTTCAAGGGCCGCGCCCTGTCGGTCTGCAACACCTGGACGGTCCCGCCCTCCGCCGTCAGCTGAGTCCCTCGACGGCGTATTACTCACGGGTAGTTGAGCATCGGTACTCATGCCCGGCGCCCGGCTCCGCCGCAGACTCGTGGGCATGACGAACTCCACACCGCCCGCGCAGCCGGGCACCACCGCGTTCTTCCTCCAGGCCGCCATCTCGTTCGCGGTCTCCAGCACCGGCGTCGCCGCCGGCGTCGTCTACCTGCCGGTGAGCGCGTGGGTCCGCGCGTTCCTCGCGCTCGGCCTGCTGTACGTGATCACCTCGACGTTCACGCTGGCCAAGTGCATCCGCGACCGCCAGGAGAGCCAGGCCGTCACCAGCCGGGTCGAGCAGGCCCGCCTCGACAAGCTGCTCGCCGAGCACGACCCTTACGCCACCCCGTCCCTGTGACCCGTCCGCCGGAGCGGGTGGCCGGTCCCGGCCTCCGCGCGGTAAGCCGCGGAGGCCGGTCACGGGGTCGTCCGCGCTCAGCCGGGCGCGGGCGGGTCGTACGCGCCCTGCCTGATCCGCTCCATCAGCGCACGGCCCTGACCGGCCGTGATGACGAGCGTTCCGGCGTCCGGGTCCTTGCTGTCGCGGAACGCGATCAGGCCGGCGGCCGGCCGGCACGACTCGACGCATTCGTTGCCGTCCCGCGAGAAGCGGCTCTTACGCCATTCGAGCGTGTCCGAAATCTCCTTGTGAATTGCAGGTACCCTGCCCATACGAGTGCACCTTCCTGGTCGATGTCCTCTTCCGGATGGGAATGCTCGTCACGGTGGGCGGCGTCCTGCGCCAATCAGGACGCCGCCCGCGGCAGGCCCCCGCAACCCGCCCGGTTGCGGGGGCTCGTCGCATTCACGGCCCGGTCCGGGCGGCGGTCCTCTCGCGGTGCGCGGATCGGCCGTGCTCACCGCTGGTTCCGGGGATCGCCGGGCGGCGGCAGGATCGGTCGGCCGGTGAACCAGCCGGGAGCCTCGGGTGTCGGGTCCCGGAGTATCTCGGTGAGAATTTCCAGGCTTCTCTCCGGCCGGTGCGCGATGATTCCGAGCGTGTTCAGCGCGTCCATATGCCCGACGAAGTCGGACGGTTCCGTCAGGTAGTCGATTCCGGTCAGCCCTTCGCGGCAGATGATGTCCGGCAGGGCGCCGTCGGCGAAGCGGAGCATGGTGATCTGGCCGCGGGACGCGCTGCGCGGCCGCGATGCCGAGGGCAGCACCTGCAGGGTCACGTTCGGCCACGTGCTCATGCTGATCAGGTGCGCGATCTGCTCCCGCCACACGCTCCAGGGGCCGAGAGGCCGCCGCAGCGCCAGCTCGTCCACGACGGCCCACAGCCTGCGGTCGCCGTTCGCGCCGAACCGCTTCTGCCGCGCCATCCGCAGGCGGACCAGTTGATCGACGTCGCGCCTCCCCAGGTGCGGGCCGCTCCGGGCCGTCACGGCGCGGGCGTACCCCTCGGTCTGCAGCAGGCTCGGGACGAACCGCATCCCGCACATCCGGATCAGCGAGGAGGCCTCTTCGAGCCCGGAGTAGGCCCACAGCCAGGCCGTGGATTCGTCCTCGTGCCGGGTTCGCCGCCCCGGCGCCGCGGCTCCCCGCGCCAGTTCGAGCAGCGAGCCGGTCAGTGCCGCGTCCTCCACCCCGTAAAGGGTCAGGAGCGCGACGACGTCCGCCTCCCTCGGGCCGACCTGGCCGAGCTCCATGCGGCTGATCTTGGACGGGGAGGCACCGATCGCGCTGCCGGCCTCACTCGCGGACAGGGCGCGCGCCTCGCGGAGGCGGTGCAGGAACATCCCCAGCAGGACGCGCTCGGGGAACGTGGCGCCGGCCGTGCTCGCCGCGGTGCGCTTCGCGCGGCCGTTCCCGCCCGAGTGATCGTCCCTCGCTCCGTCCGGCCGCCGGGAGCCGGCGTCGTGCAGCAGGCGATCGCAGGCCAGGGCCCACAGGCGCATCTCACCGGCGTCGGCCTTGCAGAGCTCCGCGATCCGCAGCACCTCGTGCGGCCGCGGGACGCGATGCCCGTAGAAGAGACCGGCCACCTGCGCTCCCGATAGGACCGCGTACGCGTCGGCGCCGGGGGCCTCGGTGGACAGCCGCGGCAGCCGGTGGGGTTCGATCCCGGCCCGCCTGCACAGCCGCTGGAGCATGCCCACCAACTCGTCCGGTGTCGTGGCGCGGAAGGGATCGTCGCTCTGGGGTGACGGGCCCGTCGCCCGCCGTTCGGTGGTGGCGGCCCTGGTCAGCTCCCGGACGGGCACGGGGGCGCCGGCCGCCCGGCCGTCCGCGTCCAGCAGGTCGGCCGTCGACCGCCATTGCCGGCGCCATGCGTCGACGTCGCCGCCGCACGCCTCGACATAGGCCCGCGTCACCTCCCAGCTCGGGAACCAGCGCCCGGACGCGGCCTTGGCGAGCGTCGTGCGTCCGCAATGGCAGACCGATTCCATGGTCCGGTAGCTCGGACGGCCGGCCTCGGTCCTCAACCGGCGCAGAGCGTGGGCGAACGCGGTGACGGGCCCGGCCGAGGGGTCCATGGGGCTCTCGGGTCGCGGCATCGCCGTGCCCGGCTAGCGGGGGACCGCCGGTGCGGACGGGGGACCCGCCGCACGCACCGGCGCGATCCGCCTCGCCGGCGGGGAGTTGCGCACGTTGCTCCGCTCCTTTCGAGAGCCGAATGGAATTCGACTCGGTACGGCGGTCTCTTTGGTGCAGGGCGTGCGCGTCTCCGGCCATTGCCGTGGGGAGCCGCGGCTCGCGTCGCGTGGTAATAAACTACGTGCTTGTTCAACGCGTTGACTATCGGCGAGGCCCGAGCCGGATGTCAAGGGCCGGATGTCCGTGACCGCCATCGTCAACTGAACTGTCAGGTAGTGCGCGAGCGGACAACCCTCGGCCGCCGCGGAACTGGACAACCCTGTGCGCCGGACGTTCCCGCTGGCCACGCTATGGAAGCCGTGATGGAGCGCGTGCCGGAGGGTTGCGGACAACGCCCGGACGCACTTTTCTGGGCTCTTCCGGGGCGAGCCGTTTCTGACAAGGGCCGCGCTGGGATATCGAATAGATACGTTCTCTATTCGCCATGGAACGGCGATTGGCGCCCGGAGTCCCCAGTCGCCGCGCCGGCTTCGATCATTCCCGGCGCACCGCTCTGTGACCGTGTCGTCCGGTACGCGGCTAATGCCCGCCAATGGGGTCCGTGGGCGGAGAGCGCAGTTCCCGAACCCGCGTCGGCGGGCCGGGCGGTCGTGCCGGAGACTGTGAGGGGACTCACGGCCGGGTGCTAGCTGACGTGCTTGCAATTGCAAGCACGATGACGCAGGGTGGAGACATGGCAAGTTCGAAGGTCGGCTCGATCGGGGAGTACATCCGGGAGCAGCGGACGCGGGCGAAGATCTCGCTGCGCCAGCTCGCGGACGTCTCGGGGATCTCCAACCCGTACCTGAGCCAGATCGAGCGCGGGCTGCGCAAGCCGAGCGCCGAGATCCTGCAGCAGATCGCCAAGGGGCTGCGGATCTCCGCCGAGGCGCTGTACGTGCAGGCCGGAATCCTGGAGGAGCGCGAGGCCGACACCGACGTGCAGGCCGCCGTCCGGGCCGACCTCCTCCTCACGGAGCGCCAGAAGCAGGTGCTGCTCGACATCTACGAGTCGTTCCGCAAGGAGAACGAAGCCACCGGAGTGTTCGGGACGTCCGAGCACGACACCCCAGAGCAGGATGGAAAGGAAGAGGTCGGATGACGCTGGCCAGCAGTCTCCGCGAGAACAAGGCCGTCTACGCCGTGGCCGGCGCCGGCGACTTCGCGGTGGAGAAGATCCGCGAGGTCCCCGAGCAGGTGACCCGGTACCAGGGCAAGGCCCGCGAGGCCGCCACCAAGTACCAGGGCGAGGTCCGCGAGACCGTCGAGCGGTACCGCGGCGAGGTCCGCAAGACCGTGGACCGCTACCGCGACGAGGTCGACGCCAAGGACCTGCCGGGCGCCGCGGTCGCGTACGTGACCCACGTCGGCACCCGCACCGTCGAGTTCATCGACGAGCTCACCGAGCGCGGCAAGCGCGTCGTGCACCGCGAGGCGGCCGAGGTCGCCGCGATCGCCGAGGCGGACGCCGAGCCCGCCCCGAAGGCCCGCACCGCGCCGGCCAAGCGCACCGCGCCGTCGGCCCGCGCCAAGAAGAACGACGCCTGAGCAGCGGTTTCACGAGCCCGGCCGGGAACACCCGGCCGGGCTGCGTCGTCTTCCCCTACGGGAGGTCTCCGGCCGGCGGAGTCCCGCGGATCCGGCCGCGGGGTGGACGGGCCGCATAGGGTTGGGGCGCAGGGTGCGCGACGCGAGGTCGACGTCCGAGACGAGCGGGAGTGCTGATCACCGATGGCGGACTTCAGTGTGCTGGACTACTTCTTCTGGCTGCTGCTGATCATCGCGTTCGTGATGGAGGCGTGGGCCCTGATCGACTCGCTGACCGTGCCGCAGGGCGCGTACGCGGCGGCGAGCAAGCTGAGCAAGAAGCTGTGGATGATCATCACGATCGTCGCGGCCGTGGTCGGCGGCGCCTACGCGGCCGCGCCCGCCGCGCTCGGGGCCCATCCGATCGGGCTGCTGCTCGGCATCCTGCCGGTCGCCGCGTTCATCGCCGCGGCCGTCTACCTGGCCGACGTCCGGCCCGCCGTCGCCCCCTTCCGGAAGCGCGGCGGTGGCCGGGGCAACACCAACATGGGCCCGTACGGCCCCTGGTAAACCGGCGGTCCGCGCGCGGCGGAGCGTACTCACTGACCCCCTTGGGGGCCCGGAAAC